>CAZFZB010000039.1:11484-14845 GCA_964523415.1 uncultured Chromatiaceae bacterium
GACATCAGGATCATGGGCACCAGGACCGCAAAGGCGCCCAGGATGGCCTGTTGTTGGGTAGCGCAGATGGCCGAGATCATCAATCCCATCCCCACGATGGAGAGGATGAAGAGGAGGATGGCGGCGGCCAGCGCCGGGAGCGAGCCGTGGAAGGGGATGCGAAAACCCCATATCCCTGCCGCAACCATGACCATGCCCAGGGCCCCCCCGATCAGCAGGGCAGGTACCGTCTTGGCCAGGATGATCTCGGTGGAGGTGGTGGGCGATACCAGCAGTTGATCGAAGGTCCCCAACTCCCGCTCGCGAGCGATGGACAGGGCCGTCACCGTGAGGGAGATGACCATCACCAGGATACCTACCAGGCTGGGCACCACGAACCACCGGTAGATGAGATTGGGGTTGAAGGCGTGACGGATACTGATCCGTTCTGGCGGCTGGAGCGTGGAGGGGGTCAAGGCCGCCCCGAGACGGGACGCCACCTCCTCCACATAGCTCAGCGCCACCTGGCCCGAGTTGGCTCGCCGGCCATCGACGATGACCTGAAGGGTGGCCGGTTCCCCGGCGGTCACCTGGCGCGAGAAGGTTTCGGGGATCTCCAACGCCAGGATCGCCTGCCGTCGCTCGATGGCCACGTGGAGGGCTTGCCGGCTGTCCACCCGGATGAGGGTGCCCACGAAGCTGGCGGCCCCCAGCCCCGCCACCAGTTCCTGGGCCCAACGGCCACCATCACGGTCGTAAAAGGCGAGGGTGGCGTTGCTCACCTCCAGGGTGGCGGCGAAGGAAAAGACCAGGAGTTGGAGCAGGGGTGGGCCGACCAGGATGAAGCGGGCGCGCGGGTCGCGCAGAAGGCTGAGCAGTTCCTTGAGAATCTGGGCGCGCAGGCGGGGCGGTATCAGCTTCAACGGCATCGCCCCCTAGCTATCCAGGCTCTTGCGGGTTTTGAGCCGCGCCAGCGTGAAAAATACCGCCCCGATCGCCAGCATGGACGCCATGTTGGGCACCAGGACTGGCCAGGTGTCCCCCGCCAGAAAGACCGTCTGCAAGGAGGCGATGAAGTAGCGGGCGGGTACCACCAGGCTGAGGGTCCGGATCGGCAGGGGCATGGAGTCGATCTCGAATAGAAACCCCGAGAGCAGAAAGGCCGGCAGAAAGCCCGTGAAGAGGGCGATCTGGGCAGCGATGAACTGGTTCTTGGCGATCGCCGAGATCACCAACCCCTGCCCCAGGGCGGGTATCAGAAAGACCGCGGATACCAGGAGCAGGGCCCCCCAGGAGCCCTGGAGGGGGAGGCCGAATACGCTGATGGCGAGGGCCGCCGAACCCAGGGTGGCCAGCAGGCCCAGACCGAAATAGGGCAACAGCTTGCCGAGGAGGATCTCGGCCACCCGGGCCGGGGTGGAGAAGAGGGCCTCCAGGGTACCCCGTTCCCATTCCCGGGCCAGGACCAGGGCGGTGAGGAGGGTGCCGATCATGGTCATGATGATGGCGATGGCGCCGGGCACCAGGAAACGGCGGCTCTCGATCTCGGGGTTGAACCAGAAGCGTGGCCGCAGCTCCACCCGGGGGTTGGGGGCCAGACCCTGACCCTGGAGCCAGCCCAGCACCACCCCCTGGGCATAGTTGGCGACAAAGCCGGCGTTGTTGGGCTGGGAACCATCGGTGAGGATCTCCACCAGAGGCCCCGCCAGCGGCGTAGCGAGGCGGTGCGCAAAGTCCCCCGGAATCACCACGAAGCCCTTCAGATGGCCCGCCGCCACCGCGCTGGCCACGGCGCGCCGATCACGCGCCGGGGTCACCTGAAAGTAGCGGGTCCCTGAAAAGGCCGCGGCCAGGGACTGGGCCCTGGGATCGTCCGTCTCCAATACGACCCCGATGGGGACCTGGCGGATGTCCAGGGAGACCGCGTAGGCGAAGAGAAACAGCAGGATCACGGGCAGGACGAAGGCGATCAGAATGGCCGAGGGGTCGCGGATTACCTGTAGCCCCTCCTTGCGCACCAGGGCCAGCAGGCGCCTGCCGGAAAAGCCTCGGGGGGGTAGGGCGCTGCGCTCCTTCATGCCGTCCCCCGGTGCTGTTCCAGCCTCAGGTTCGCGTCGCTCTCCTCGATGAGGCGGATAAAGGCCTGCTCCATGGTCGGCTCCTCCCCGGGGTGCGAGGCCGCCCTGGCCTTGAGGGCGTCGGGGGTATCCAGTGCTATGACCCGCGCCTGGTACATGAGGGCGATCCGGTCACAGTATTCCGCCTCGTCCATGAAGTGGGTGGTGACCATCACCGTCACGCCCTTACGTACCAGGCCGTTGATGTGGGTCCAGAATTCCCGGCGGGTGATGGGATCGACCCCCGAGGTGGGCTCGTCGAGGAAGAGGACGGGCGGGCGATGCATGAGGGCGCAGGCCAGGGCCAGCCGTTGCTTGTAGCCCAGGGGCAGTTGCTCCGGGGCCCGGTCGAGGAAGGAGGAAAGCTGGAAGGTCGCCACCATCTCGGCGATGCGCTCTCGCTTCAAAGGACCATCCAGACCCTGGACGCCGGCATAAAAGATCAGGTTCTGTCGCACGGAGAGGAGCCCGTAAAGGGAGAATTTCTGGGCCATATAACCCAGTCGCCCCTTGGCCTGGCCGCTGGCATGCCGCAGGTCGAGCCCCGCCACCCGGGCGTCGCCCTCGCTGGGCTTGAGCAGACCGCAGAGCATCTTGAAGGTGGTGGACTTGCCCGCCCCGTTGGGCCCGAGCAGGCCGAAGATCTCCCCGGGCCGCACCTGAAAGGTCACGTCGTCCGTGGCCACGAAGTCCCCGAAACGTTTGGTCAGATGGCGGCACTCGACCACGTAGTCCAGAGTCTGCTCAAGGATCGGCATGCGTTCCGCCAGGGCCGAGGTTCCGCCCGGGCCACCCCCCAACAGGTCGACAAAGGCATCCTCGAAGCGGGGTGCTACCACCTCGAGACTGGCGCCCGCCGATTGGGCCAGGGCCTCGATCGGGGCGGAGGACTGGCCTTCCCGCAGGACGAGGCGGACTGCTTCGCCCTGGATCACCCCATCACCGACGGAGGGCAGGTCCAGAGCCTGCTGGAGCAGGGCGCGGCGGTCGCCCCGTGCACCGTTCAGGCGCAGGCAGCGATCCGCGATGCGCCCCGTGAGGTCGGCGGGGGGGCCGGCAAAGCGCAGTTCGCCCTCATTGAGCAGCAGCACCGATTCACACCGCTCCGCCTCGTCCAGGTAGGCGGTGGCCCAGACCACGACCAGACCCTTGGCCGTCAGGGCGGCGACCATGGCCCAAAGGTCCTGGCGGCTTACGGGGTCCACCCCAACACTGGGTTCGTCCAGCAACAGGACCTTGGGCGAACCCAGCAGGGCGCAGGCCAA
>CAZFZB010000039.1:14945-22733 GCA_964523415.1 uncultured Chromatiaceae bacterium
GCCATCAGGCGGATCAGGGTGGTCTTGCCGGCCCCATCGGGACCCACGAGGCCGGTCAGTCGCCCGGCCTGGATGCGGGTGGTCAGCCCCTTGAGGGCCGGTGTTGAGCCAAATTGCTTGGTGACCGCCTCCAGCAGCACCGGGGCCGACGGGGGCTCCGTCGTCATGGTCAGGGGTTCCCGGGATCGCCCGCGGTCAGCACCTGAACCGTCACCGGCATCCCCTGGCGCAAGCCCTCGTCGGTCTTGGGGATGATGATCCTCAGGCGATAGACCAGATCCGTCCTCAGGGCGGTCGTCTCCACCGACTTGGGAGTGAATTCCGCCTTGGGTGAGACAAAACCAATGTGGCCCGCGTACACCTGGCTGGAGCTGTCGGTGGTCACCCGCACTGGGGTACCGGGTGCCACCTGCCCCAGTTGGGGCTCCGCCACATAGGCGCGCACATAGACGGGGTCCTGTAGGGATAGGGTATAGACCGGCGTCTGGCTGGTCACCATGCTGCCCGGCTCTAGGATCCGGTTCGTGATCACCCCATCCGCGGGGGCAATCAGACGGGTGTCGTCCAGGGCGGTCTGGGCCTGTTCGCGGGCGGCGGTGGCGGCGGCGAGGCTGGCCTCGGCGGCGCTGATGTCCTCGACCCGGGCACCCTCCCTTTGGAGGGACTGCGTCTGCTGGGCCATGTTCAGGCCAGCGACCGCCTCGTCATGATCGGCGTGGACCTTGTCCAGTTCCTGCTGGCTGGTGAAGGCGGTGGCAGCCAACTCCTTCTGCCGTTTGAGTTCGACGGCCAGGCGTTTTTCCATGGCCGTGAAGAGGGACACCTCCGCCTCGGAGCGTTTGATCTCCTGAGGGCGATTCCCGCGACGCAACTTCTCGAGTTCGGCCGCGGCTCGCCTTTGCTCCGCCTCGGCGGCCGCGAGGGCAGTGCGGTAGGGGCGGGCGTCCAACTCGGCGAGCAGATCACCCTGGCGCACCCGCGCGCCTTCCTCATACAAAAGGGACTCCATGCGCCCTGGCTGCCGGAAGGCGAGTTCGACCTCGCGGATATCCACATTACCATAGAGCGTCAGGTTTGGGTCATGCCTCCCGCCCCGGCCCCAGAGCCACCAGGCCGTAGCGATGAGGGCAACCAGGATGATCAGGGCCAGGAGTCTCAGGGATACTTTCACGGGCAATCGTCGGAATCGGGCAACACAGGGCTGGAGGCCTACCGGGGAGGGATGGTCCCGGCCGACTCCCGGCATTATCCGCCGGGGCCGGGATACTGACCACTATCAGGCGTGGCCAAGGGAGAGGCGGCGGGAAAATATTTTTTCAAGGCACCCCCTTTCTCAGACATGGCATAATGCCCGTTGAATTATTACCAAGGCGCCGCCTGGCGACGCCCTTCCATGTCGAGGTCTAACCATGAGCTTTTTCATCTCCGACGCCCTGGCCCAGGAGGCCGCTGGCGCCGCGGCCCAAAGCGATCCCCTCCTGAGCCTGCTCTTTCCTATTGGCCTGGTGGTGCTGCTCTACTTTATGATGATCCGCCCTCAGGTCAAACGCCAGAAGGAGCACAAGAAGATGGTCGAGGCCCTCGCCAAGGGCGACGAGATCGTCACCGCCGGCGGTATCGCCGGTCGAGTCCTGGACCTGGGGGAAAACTTCGCCCTGGTCGAGGTCGCCGAGGGCGTACAGATCAAGATGCGCCGCGCCGCCGTGGAGACCGTACTGCCCAAGGGTTCCCTCAAGGAACTCTGATCCTCGCCTTGGCCGGGCCGGTCATGCCTGCCGGCTCGGTGCTCGGTAGCTACGCCGGCAGCGGCCACCCTGATCCTTGCCGCGGACCTGCCCCCTAACCCTGGGTCCGCCGTGATCCCCGCGAGAACCGATCCCCATGAATCGTTATCCCCTTTGGAAAAATCTGCTGATATTGGGCATCCTCCTGGTGAGCCTGGTATTGGCCCTGCCGAATTTCTTCCCCCAGGACCCCTCGATCGAGGTCTCCGCCGCGCGCAAGACCGAGATGACCGCCGCCAGCGCCGATGAGATTCGCGCCGCCCTGGAGAATGCCAAGGTTCCCTTCAAACGGGTCGATCCCCTGGAGGGGGGTAAGATCCTGGTGCGCTTTGCCAACTCCGGCGATCAACTGCGCGGGCAGGAGGTCATCGAGGACACCCTGTCCTCCCGCTACCGCAGTGCCCTCACCCTGTCCACGGACCTGCCCCGTTGGATACGGGCCCTGGGTCTCAGGCCCATGACCCTGGGGCTGGACCTGCGGGGCGGGGTCTATGTGCTCATCGACGTGGACATGGAGGCCGCCGTGGATCAGGCCCTGGACCGTTATGTCGAGGATATCCGCACCCAGTTGCGGGACGCCAAGATCCGCTACACCACGGTCAGCCGGGTGCAACGCCAGGTGGTCGTGCGGTTCGCGGACGCGGCATCCCGTGACGCGGGGGATAAGGTGATCTCCAAGCAATTTGGGGATCTGAAGATGGATACCCAGGAGCAGGGTGGCGACTTCCTGGTCACCTTGGCCATGACCCCGGCCCAACAGAAGCAGCTCCAGGACTTCGCCCTCCAGCAGAACGTCACGACCCTGCGCAACCGGGTCAATGCCCTGGGCGTGGCCGAGCCGAATATCGCCCGCCAGGGTGATCGGCGCATCGTGGTGCAATTGCCCGGTGCCCAGGATCCCGGTCGCCTCAAGGAGATACTGGGGGCTACCGCGACCCTGGAGTATCGCCTGGTGGACACCGAGCACAGCGTGGCGGATGCCGAGGCTGGCAAGGTGCCAGCGGCGAGCCGCCTCTATCACGATCGGGACGGGCGTCCGGTCCTACTCAAGCGCCGGGTCATCGTCACCGGCGATCAGATCACCGACGCGGCCTCCGGCTTCGACTCCCACAGCGGCACGCCCATGGTCACCGTGAGCCTGGATGCCCCCGGTGGGCGGCGCATGTTCGATATGACGACGGAAAATGTCGGCAAGCCCATGGCCGTGGTCTTCATCGAAAACCGCACCACCACCAAGCAGGTGGATGGCAAGCCGGTCAAGCAGACCCAGAAGGTGGAAGAGGTCATCAGCGTCGCCACCATCCGGGAGCCCTTTGGGCGCCGTTTCCAGACCACGGGCCTGGATAGTTCCGAGGAGGCCCACAACCTGGCCCTGCTGTTGCGCGCCGGGGCCCTGGCCGCCCCTATCCAGATCGTGGAGGAACGCACCGTGGGTCCCAGCCTGGGCCAGGACAACATCGATCAGGGCCTGCTGTCGGTGATCCTTGGCTTCCTCGCCGTCGTCGGCTTCATGGCCTACTACTACAGTTGGTTCGGGGTGATCGCCAACCTGGTGCTGTTGCTGAACCTGGTCCTGATCGTGGCGATCATGGGGCTTTTGGATGCGACCCTGACCATGCCCGGCATCGCCGGCATGGTGCTGACCATCGGCATGGCGGTGGATGCGAATGTGCTGATCTTCGAGCGAATGCGCGAGGAGATCCGCAATGGCAGTACCCCCCAGGCCAGTATCGCGGCGGGCTATGACAAGGCCCTGTCGGCCATCGTTGACGGTAACGTGACGACCCTGATCGCCGCCGTGGTCCTGTTCAGCTTCGGCACCGGGCCTATCAAGGGCTTTGCGGTCACCCTGACCGTGGGTCTGATCGCCTCCATGTTCACCGCCATCACCTGCAGCCGCGCCATGATCAATTGGATCTGGGGCGGTCGGCGCTTATCGCGCCTGCCCGTCTGAGGGATCCATCATGCGTGAAATCAAGTTCGGCACCATTGACTACATGGCCCAGCGCTGGAAAGCCCTGGTCTTCTCCGGTGTGCTCATTCTTATTACCCTCGTTTCGCTGGCGGTCCAGGGCCTCAACTATGGCCTGGACTTCACGGGTGGCACCGTCATCGAGTTGGGCTATCAGGAGCCGATCGACGCCGCCGAGGTGCGCAACGTCCTGGAGGCCGCTGGTCTGCCCGGGATTACGGTGCAGCACTTCGGCAGCAACCGCGATGTGCTGCTGCGCATTCCCCCCAGCGGCGAGACCAATAATGCCGCCTTGAGTCAGAAGGTCTTCGAAGCCCTGGCGACTGCCGTGGGTGGCAAGGTGGAGATGCGGCGGGTGGAGTTCGTGGGTCCCCAGGTCGGTAAGGAACTGACCGAGCAGGGTGGGCTGGCCGTCCTTTATTCGGTCATTGGTATCTTGATTTATGTAGCCCTGCGCTTCGAATGGCGCTTCTCCGTGGGCGCCATCGCCGCCACCCTGCACGACGCCATCATCTGTCTCGGCGTCTTCACCCTCTTCCAGCTTGAATTCGATCTCAATGTCCTGGCCTCCATCCTGACCGTCATCGGTTACTCCCTCAACGACACCATCGTCATCTTCGACCGGGTGCGCGAGAACTTCCGCAAGGTACGTAAGGGCACCCCCCTGGAGATCATGAACCAGTCGGTCAACGAGACCATGTCCCGCACCGTCATCACCGCGGGTACCGTCTTCCTGGTGGTGTTGGCCCTCTATTTCTTCGGTGGCGAAACCCTGCGTGGTTTCTCCCTGGTGATGATCGTGGGCGTCATCTCGGGCACCTTTTCCACCATCTACATCGCCAGCAACGTGGCCATCCTGTTGGGGGTCAGCCCCGCCAACCTGGCCCTGGTCAAGAAGGGTGGAGACAACGTGGGGGCTCAAGTCTAGTAGGGGCCCCTCCTGCCGGGCCGGGGTACCCCGATCACGCCTTGGCCCGGCCATTCGCGAACCCTTATGAAGTATCAAGGTGTTCTCTTCCGGTATTGACCGTCAACCTGAATAGACCTTCAACCTAAATGGAAAGCCATCTGATCTTCAACCTCCTCGCCGTCATCCTGCTGGTGATGGGCAACGCCTTCTTCGTCGGTTCCGAGATCGCCTTGACCTCGGCGCGCCGCAGTCGAATCAAGCAATTGGCGGATACTGGCAACAATGCCGCCCATACCGTGCAATTGCTGCACAAGGAGCCTGAACGCTTCTACTCGGTGACCCAGATCGGCATCACCCTGGTTTCCCTCGCCCTGGGCGCCATCGGTATCACCACCATGGAACATCTCATCGACCCCGTCTTCGAGGCCCTGGCCTCAGCCTTGGGCGGTCACGCCTTGGTGGATGTCGCCCATACAGCGGCCTATATCTTCGGCTTCGTCGTCATCTCCTTCCTGCACGTCGTGGGTGGCGAACTGGCCCCCAAGGTCCTGGCCTTCCATAAGGCCGAGACCCTGAGCCTGGCCGTGGCGGGGATCATGAATTTCCTTTACACCAGCCTCAAGCCCCTGATCTGGGTCATGAACAAGTCTTCGGAGGGTCTGTTGTGGGTCTTCGGTCAACGGGACCTTTCCAAGGGAGGTGCCGGGCACTTTTCCATTACGGAGGAGGAGATCCGTACCATCCTGACGGCGAGTGAGCATGACGGCGTCCTCAACCCAGAGGAGACCCAGATGATCCGGGGTGTGTTCGACCTGGATGAGCAGCAGGTCCGGGACGCCATGGTGCCCCGGACCGATATCACCGCCATCAGCAAGGATGCCACGGTGGCGGAGGCCCTGAACATGTTCAGGGACGGTCGTCACGCCCGTTACCCGGTCTACGATGGCAGCCTGGACGATATGGTGGGCATGGTCGCCATCAAGGAACTCCTCAGCAGCCTGTCCGAAACGGATGATGTCGCCCCCATCAAGCAGAACCGCATCGAGAATATCATGCTACCCCTGCACATGGTCCCCGAGACCCTGGCCCTCAGTGAGTTGCTCAAGGATTTCAAGCGCACCGGCCAGCAACTGGCCGTGGTGGTGGATGAATACGGTGGTACCGCCGGCATGATTACCCTGGAGGACATCCTGGAGGAGATCGTTGGCGACTACTCGGATGAGTTCAGCAAGCACAAACACCGTTACGTCAAGAAGTTGAGCGGTAGCCAATACGCCATCGACGCGGGCATCCGCACCTCGGATCTGGAGTCGCTCGTGAGCTTTCCCTTCCCGGAGGGTGACTTTGTCACCCTGGGTGGCCTGGTGTACCACCAGTTGGGCCGCATCCCCCAAATCGGCGACGAGGTGTCCCTGGAGGGGGCACGCCTGCAGGTGCTCGAGATGGACAAACACCGCATCACCAAGGTCCTCTTCCAGGACCTGGCGATTGCCGAGGATGGGTCCATTGGGCTTGCCGAAACCCTCTCCCCGCCGGATGAGGAGCCGGTCTAGCCAGTCGGGCACCTGGCTTTTTGGTCCCTTCCTGTGGTAACCTACGCCTTCATCTTTTTGGCAGATCGAGGTAAATATCTGTATTTGAAAGCAATTGCATGATGTTTATACCGATCGATTAACGAGGTTACTCTTGAATACACGACATGAACCCCGCTCGAAGGCTCGGTTTTTTCGCTTCAGGATCGCCGGATTTTCACCTTTAACCCTAATGTTAGCCCTGGCCCTACCCCTGGGTTTTTCATCTCACGCCGATGCCGCGGGCAAGAGAATGCCCAAAGGCTCCGATTATTCCAATGGCCAGCAGGTGGGCAAGGCCTCCTGGTATGGCCCTGGGTTCCACGGCAGGAAGACCGCGAGCGGTCAGCCCTTCAACCAGAATGACCTCACCGCCGCCCATCCCCGCCTGCCCTTGGGGAGCCGGGCCAAGGTCACCAACCTGAATAATGGCAAGGAGGTCGAGGTCACCATCAATGACCGGGGGCCCCATCGGGGCGGACGTATCATCGACCTCTCCCGCGCCGCCGCGCGGATGCTCGCCATGGGTGGCACCGCCCGCGTCAGCGTGGTGGCACTGACGAACTAACTTCCCGTCAAGTCTCAGCGAGGGCGCATGCGCCCTCGCTGTCCCGGCCGCTAATGGCCCCCTGCTGGCACCGGCTGCCGGGCCTTCCCACTCAGCCAGTTCTGCCCAGGTCCCCCTGGACATCCCCAAGCTGGATTCCCCTGGGATTTTGCCCTCCCCATCGTCAGAGGTCATGAGCCTGGTAACCTGCATCCTGCCGGGTTTGGTGCCAGGCGCAGCTTGACCAGGCTACTCCGCCTTGCCTAACTGGGGATGATCCGATGCTCGGATCTGCAAATTCGCAATGCCTTAACCCCTTCATCCCATTTAGAATGGGCTATGTCTGCGTTAGCTGTGGCGGCCGATAGGCGCCTGATAGGCCATGGGTTGCCGCGAAACGGTCGTAGGCGCCCGGCTTGCCGGCGCTACAACGCCGACGCCAGTTGAGCGCGGGCAAGCCACGCGCCTTGTACGGGCAAAGCCAAAACATAACGCAGACAAAGCCTTTTGGTTTGCCTCGACTTCAACCCTACCCACGATCTGGTGTTGACCGAGCCGGAGGCTTGTGCGCCGCTTACCAGTGTGGGCAGTGACTGCGCGGTGTTCGCACCATCGTTGCAGACATGCCCACCGCGATGTTCCCCGATCGTCAAGGGTGCCCGGGCGACAACCCTAAAACCGCTATGTGGGAATACCTGAAAACATTCCGGGTTTGGGACCGATAAATGCATCCAGCACAACCTGCTGATTACTGTGGCACCGGATGGGTATTTGAAGAGGGTGGGGTCTTAGAAGGGGAAACGGAGGGCAAGATATGCCAACCATCAGTATGTTCTATGGCATCATCATACAAATGTATTGGGATGAGCATGCGCCTCCCCATTTTCATGCGATTTATGGTGAGTTCAAGGCGAGCGTGGATATCCGGGCCTTAACCATCATGGAAGGCGATCTCCCACGTCGTGCCATTCAACTCGTTCTGGACTGGGCCGAGTTGCATCAGC
>CAZFZB010000040.1:0-22325 GCA_964523415.1 uncultured Chromatiaceae bacterium
CTTCAGACACGATTTAACCCCAAATTCGTGTCCAGAAAAATCGGGGCCGGATCATTAGTTGCGGCGGAAGAAGCGAAAGCGGAATATTTCCAGTATCGTCGTTTCCACTCTGACCTGGAGTGCATCCGCCATGTTGCAGACCGCATCAACCAGGCGGCCCTGAAGAAGGATGCGGTGAGGCTCGAACCGCATCGCCGCGCCACTTGGCAAAGGAACCACCATGCTCCTGTTATTCACTGACTACGGCTGGAACGACCCCTACGTGGGGCAAATGAAGGCGGTGCTGGCGGCCTTGGCGCCCGGCATCCCGCTGATCGACCTGCTGCATGGCGTGCCAGACTTCAACCCCCACGCCGGCGCCCATCTGCTGGATGCCCTTTGCCGTGGCGTGCCAGACGGAGCGGTGGTCGTGGCGGTGGTGGACCCCGGCGTCGGCGGCCCGCGGGAGGCGGTGGTGGTGGAAGCCGACGGACGCTGGTATGTCGGCCCGGACAACGGCCTGCTCTCCATCGTCGCCGGCCGCGCCGCGGTGAGCCGGGTCTGGCGCATCAGCTGGCGGCCCGAAGGCTTGCCCGATTCCTTCTACGGCCGCGACCTGTTCGCCCCCGTTGCCGCGGCCATCGCCGCCGGGCAATTCCCGGACGATAGGCTGGAGCGGGTAGTTGCCTTGCAGGTTCAATTCGACCTCGCCGAGTTACCCCGCATCCTCTACCTGGACCACTACGGCAACGCCTGGACCGGCATCCGCGGCGGCCTGGTGGACACCGGAACGCTGCTCCGGGTGAAGGGCAACACACTGCCCTGGCGCCGCGTCTTCATGGAGGCCGGCAAGGGCGAGGCCTTCTGGCATGTCAACAGCTCTGGCCTGGTAGAAATCGCCGTCAACCGTGGCAGTGCCGCTTCCAAGCTGGGGTTGGCGCTGGGGGATCTGGTCAGCTTGCTGGAAGGAGAGGCTGCCGTCCATTGAACTCGGTGCTGGCCCGGTTAGAGCGCCGCGTAGCGAGCCTGTAGCTGTGGCATCCGGTACCTCTTAACTGCTGGCCCTCGCCAAACCCGTGATCGCCCGGTCTAGGGGGCTATTCCTTCGGGGGGGTCGCCGTGAAGGGGGCGTGTCTTGGATCTCTGTTGGATTTGCGGGCGTATTGGGCAGCGTGGAAGGGCTTGAGCATCAGCATCATGACGCCAGTGGTCCATGCGAAGGAGAACATGCCGGACAAGGCGATGATCATGGTCATCATGTTCCAGCCCTCAGGCATGCGGTCGCCGTTGTAACCGACGGTGGTGTAGGTGCTGCCGCAAAAGGTAAAGGCCTCACGGAGGCTATCGATCAGACCCAGTTGATGGATCAAGAGGGCCCAGAGGGCGATTTCACCCAGATGGGTCATCATCAGCAAATACATGCAGAACAAGAAGAGTATCTCGACCCGCCAGTAGGCATGCCGATGCATCAGATCATCGCCACGCCGCGAGTACCAGGGGTAGATAAAGGCGATGCAGAGCCCATGAAAAAAGAGGACGGCCATGAGGCCGGCGCCACCGAAGATAAAATCGGGAAGGTTGTAGTGCACCACGACCGCATCGATGTTGGCGACGGTTTGGGGCGACAGGTTGGGGGCAAGTGCCTGGGTGATCGCAGCGGTGACAGGAATGGGTGAGACGGGGTCCGGCATCGCAAGTGCTCCTGACTAAGGGTCATGAAGGATGGATTGGATGAGCATTCCCAGGGGAGCAGGAACGCCTGCTCCAACAAGGGAGGACGATGCTGACCTGACCCTTGAGATTTGCTGTGGATGGGTCCGGCGAGACCATGAAGGTCCTCATCCGATCGGCAGGGGGAACCGGACGAAAGGCGGCACCATCGAGGATGCGACGAGTGTCGCGGTCGATTTCATGAATCGTTAGTCTGGGTGATCGGCTGGCCCCAGCCTGTCAGTTTGCCATCATGGAGAGGGCGAAGGCGCAGAGAAATCCCGCCGCGGTGATGAGCCCCGTCAGATCATGCTCCCCCTCGAACGCCTCGGGTAGCATGGTATCCGCGATCATGGCCAGGATGGCCCCCGCCGCCGTGGCGGTGGTGGCCGCCCGCACCTCATGGGAAAATCCGGCGAAGATGCTGTAGCCGGCCAGGGCCGCCAGTCCCGAAATGAGCGCGATGGCTCCCCAGATGCCGAAGATGAAGAGGGCGGATCGTCCGCTGCGCCTCATTCCCGCCGAACTGGAGAGGCCTTCCGGGATGTTGGAGATGAAGATGGCCGCGACCGTCACCAGACTGACCCCGGTGCCGACCAACAGGCTCAGGCCGATCGCAATGGATTCTGGAATCCCATCGAGCAGCGCACCCACGGCAATGGCAGTGCCGCTGCCCTCGGCCTCCTGTTGGGATGCATGCTGGACCTTTGAGCGTTTCCGATGCTTGGCGCCATAGCAACCAAGCCCCCAATTGGCGGCACTGTAAACCAGGGCTCCGGCGGCAAACCCGAGGGTGGTCGCCTGGAGTCCGCCCTCCCTGAAGGCCTCCTCCATGAGTTCGAAACAGAGGGCGGAGATCAGGACGCCGGCGCCGAATGCCATGATGCCCGCGATAGTGCGATTCGTCAGTTCGACGCGGTAGCCGATCAGGGCTCCGATCAGCAGGGCCCCGCCAGAGAAGAGGCCCCAAAGTCCTGCCTGCAACCAGATTGGCATCGAGAATCCTCCCGGGAACGATGTGATGTTTTGATGGGTTCATGAAGGGTCATACCCGGGGTCGCTACCAAATGGAACCCTAGGGGCGGCCTGGATCATAGGCCAGATTAGGCGCCAGCCAGCGCTCCATCTCGGCCAGGTCGAGGCCTTTGCGCTCGGCGTAGTCCGCCACCTGGTCCCGGCCGATCTTGCCGACGCTGAAGTAGTGGGCATCCGGGTGGGAGAAGTAGAGGCCGCTCACCGCCGCCGTGGGTACCATGGCCTTGGCCTCGGTGAGCCAGATGCCAGTCCTGCGCTCCACGTCCAATAGCCGCCAGAGGTCATCCTTCTCGGTGTGATCTGGACAGGCCGGATAGCCGAGGGCTGGGCGAATACCCTGGTATCCCTCGGCTATCAGGTCCTGGTTGCTCAGGTCCTCGTCTACCGCGTAACCCCAGTGGCGCTGGCGCACCCGTAGGTGAAGCAATTCCGCCAGGGCCTCCGCCAGGCGATCCGCCAGGGCCTTGAGCATCAAGGCCGAGTAATCGTCGTTATCGGCCTCGAAGGCGGCAACCCGGGCGTCGATGCCGATACCGGCGGTGCAGGCGAAGCCGCCAAGATAGTCATTGAGCCCGGTATCGGCCGGGGCTATGAAGTCGGTAAGGCAGGCATTGGCCTTGCCCGGGGGCTGGCGGCTCTGCCTACGCAGGCCATGGAAGGTGGCGATGGGCTCGAAGCGGTCTTCATCCTCGAAGACCTGGATATCATCGCCGACGCTGTTGGCAGGGAAGAGGCCAATGACGGCGGCGGCCCGCAGCCAGCGCTCCGCGATGATCCGCTGGAGCATGGCGTGGGCCTCATCAAAGAGCTTGCGCGCCTCTTCGCCCCGGTCCGGGTCATCCAGGATTTGTGGGAATCGGCCCCTGAGTTCCCAGGCATGGAAGAAAAAGGTCCAGTCGATGTAGGGGGCAATCTCGGCCAAGGGGATATCCGGAAAGACCTGGATGCCGGGTTCACGGGGCACGGGTGGCTGGTAGTGATCCCAGTCGATGGGGGTGGCGTTGGCCCGGGCCTCGGCGATGGGGGCCAGGTCCTTGGCCTCGTTGTTGGCGGCGCGGCGTTCCCGCACCTGGGCGTAGTCCGCGGCTATGCCCCGGGCATAGGCCTCCTTCTGGTCTGCAGAGAGCAGTTGGCCGACCACGCCCACCGCACGGGAGGCATCGGGGACGTAAACCACCGGATGGTGGTACTGGGGCGCTATCTTCACCGCCGTGTGCGCCTTGGAGGTCGTGGCCCCGCCGATGAGGAGGGGGATGCTGAAGCCCTGGCGCTGCATCTCTGCCGCCACCAGGACCATTTCCTCCAGGGAGGGCGTGATTAGGCCGGACAGGCCAATGATGTCCACCTCCTGATCACGGGCCTGTTGCAGGATGGCAGCGGTGGGAACCATGACGCCCAGGTCGATGACCTGATAGTTGTTGCACTGGAGGACGACACCGACGATGTTCTTGCCGATGTCGTGGACGTCGCCCTTGACGGTGGCCATGAGCACCTTACCGGCGGCCTGAGGCAGGCCCCCGGCCTTCTCCGCCTCCAGGAAGGGCTGGAGATAGGCGACGGCCTTCTTCATGACCCGGGCGGACTTGACCACCTGGGGCAGGAACATCTTGCCAGCGCCGAAGAGGTCGCCGACCTGATTCATGCCATCCATGAGGGGCCCCTCGATGACCTGGAGGGGTGTCCCCAGCACCTGGCGCGCCTCCTCGGTGTCGGCCTCCACGAATTCGGCGTTGCCCTTGATCAGGGCCTGGGCCAGGCGCCTCGCCACCGGCCAGTCACGCCAGGCCAGATCCAGCTTGGCCGCGCCGCCGACGACCCCGCCCTGGAACCGCCCGGCCAGATCGATCAGGCGTTCAGTGGCATCGCCGCCCTGCTTGGGGATGCGGTTGAGCACCACGTCCTCCACCGCCTCCTTGAGTTCCGGATCGATTTCGTCATAGATCGCCAGTTGCCCGGCGTTGACGATACCCATGTCCATGCCGGCGCGCACGGCGTGGTAGAGGAATACGGCATGGATGGCCTCCCTGACGGGATCATTACCCCGGAAGGAGAAGGAGACATTGGAGACCCCACCGGAGACCAGGGCATGGGGCAGGCTGGCCTTGATGGCGCGGGTGGCCTCGATGAAATCGACGCCATAGTTGGCGTGTTCCTCGATACCGGTGCCAATGGCGAAGATGTTGGGATCGAAGATGATGTCCTCGGCCGGGAAGCCGACCCCTTCCGTCAGCAGCCGGTAGGCACGGGTGCAGATTGCGACCTTGCGGGCCTGGGTGTCGGCCTGTCCCTGCTCGTCGAAGGCCATGACGATGACGGCGGCCCCATGGCGGCGGCAGAGCTTGGCATGGTGGAGAAATTTCTCCTCGCCCTCCTTGAGGGAGATGGAGTTGACGATGGGCTTGCCCTGGACGCACTCCAGCCCGGCGGCGATGATCTCCCACTTCGAGGAATCGATCATGAAGGGCACCCGGGCTATGTCCGGCTCGGTGGCGCAGAGGTTGAGGAAGCGACGCATGGCGGCGACGCCGTCGAGCATGGCCTCGTCCATGTTGAAGTCGATGACCTGGGCGCCGTTCTCGACCTGGACCCGACACAGGTCCAGGGCCTCCTCATAGTTGCCCTCCAGGACCAGGCGCTTGAACTTGGCCGAGCCGGTGACGTTGGCACGTTCACCCACGTTGACGAAGTTCAGGGTCTTGTCGATGTTCAGGGGCTCCAGCCCGGAGAGGCGGCAGGCGGGTGGGATCGCCGGGAGGCGCCGCGGTGGCATGCCGGCTACGGCCTGGGCGATGGCCCGGATATGGTCTGGGCTGGTACCGCAGCAGCCGCCGACGATGTTGAGCAACCCGGCCTGAGCCCACTCGGCGATCTCACCGGCCATTGCAGCGGGCCCCAGGTCGTAGCCACCCATTTCGTTGGGCAGGCCGGCATTGGGGTGGGCGGAGACGTGGGTCTCGGAGATGCGGGCCATCTCGGCGACATACTGGCGCAGTTCATAGGGACCCAGGGCGCAGTTGAGGCCGATGGCGACGGGTTGGGCGTGGCGCAGACTATTGTAAAAGGCCTCTGTCGTCTGGCCGGTGAGGGTGCGGCCCGACTGGTCGGTGATGGTGCCGGAGATCATGATCGGCAGGCGCCACCCTTGCCTCTCGAAGACCTCCTCGCAGGCGACGATGGCCGCCTTGGCATTCAGGGTGTCGAAGATGGTTTCGATCAGCAGCAGATCCACGCCGCCCGCGATCAGACCCTCGGCGGACTCGACATAGGCGGCTACCAGGGTTGGGAAGTCCAGGTTGCGGAAACCGGGATCATTGACGTCTGGCGAGATGGAGAGGGTGCGGTTGGTAGGGCCCAGGACGCCGGCGACGAAGCGGGTCTGGCTCGGGGTCGAGGCGGCGTCAGCCAAGTCCCGCGCCAGGCGGGCGGCCGCGACATTGAGTTCGTAGCTCAGGGCCTCCATCCCATAATCGGCCATGGAGATGCGGTTGGCGTTGAAGGTATTGGTTTCCAGTATGTCGGCACCGGCCTCCAGGTAGGCCTGGTGAATGCCGCGGATCACCTCGGGCCGGGTCAGGGTCAGGAGGTCGTTGTTGCCCTTGAGATCCCGCGGCCAAGCCGCGAAGCGCTCGCCCCGGTAGTCCTGCTCGCTCAGGCCGTGGCGCTGAATCATGGTACCCATGGCGCCATCCAGGATAAGAATGCGTTCCTGCAACAGGGCCAGAAATCTAGAGGACGAATCTTGCATGAGGGGAACCTGTCGGGTGTTGGCGCCGGGGCTAGGGCAAGGGTGGCTTTGGCTGGATTATAGCTGAAGCCCCCAGGGCAAAATCTGGCCATGCTAAATGAAGGGCAAGGGGGAAAAGGCGACGTGATACCTTTATCATGTCCCCAAGTGGGCCAAGGGGCCCCGATTCCCAATGAGGTATCTGAACATGATCGATCGACTCATGATCCTTCCGAGCAAGGACCTAGGGCGGATACGGCTTGTGACCGTCCCCACGGACATCTCCCCCCACGAGGCCTACCGCTTTGTCACGGGTCTGGTGAGCGAGGTACCGCGGGAGGATGAGCAAGCCTGGATGGATGCGGTCATGGATACCCTGGAGGATGAGGGTTTCGAGCGGGTGGATTTCCTGCTCGGTCCCGCCCTGGACTGACGGGGGCGGTGCATATCCATCTCCTGTGCGTGGGCCGGCGTATGCCAGCCTGGGTGGATGCGGGTTACCGGGAATACGCCAAGCGC
This sequence comes from uncultured Chromatiaceae bacterium, assembly GCA_964523415.1. Lineage (GTDB taxonomy): Bacteria > Pseudomonadota > Gammaproteobacteria > Chromatiales > Chromatiaceae > M0108. The sequence goes on from CAZFZB010000040.1 coordinate 6,968, forward strand.
CTGCCGCCGGAGTGTGCCTTGCACCTGGTCGAGATCGAGCCGGGGCACCGGGGCAAGGGTGCCAGCCCGGAGGTGGCCAGGCGGGAGGAGGGGGTGCGGCTGCTGGCGGCCCTGCCCAAGGGCGCGCGTCCGGTGGCCCTGGATGAGCGCGGCACCGCCTGGACCACGGTGCAATTGGCGCGGGAACTGGGGACTTGGCTGGCGGAGGGCCGGGATCTGGCCCTGCTGGTCGGAGGCCCCGAGGGTCTGGATGGTGCCTGCCTGACCCACGCCGATCGTCACTGGTCCCTCTCGCCTTTGACCTTCCCGCACCCCCTGGTCCGGGTGATACTGGCCGAGCAACTTTACCGGGCCTGGAGCCTCCTCGGGGGTCACCCCTACCACAGGGCCTAGCCTTGGCTGTGTGGGCGGGATTTGGCCGGGAGTCACTTGGCTCTACTCGGGATGATCCTGCGTCTGCTAGGCTGGAGGTTGAAACGCATCTATGGCGAATATCCAGGTCTATCTGGCCTCCCAATCCCCCCGTCGCCGGGACTTGCTGGGGCAAATCGGCGTGTCCCATGCCGTGCTGGCGGTGGATCTGGATGAGGCGCCCTGGCCTGGGGAGCTTCCGGAAGACTATGCGCGCCGGGTCGCCCTGGACAAGGCCCGGGCCGGGAGGGCCGTCAGGCCGGGTTCCCGGGTCCCGGTCCTGGCCGCGGACACCCTGGTAACCCTCGATAGCCATATCCTGGGTAAGCCCAGGGATGCCGAGGAGGCTGCCGCCATGTTGCGCCTGCTCTCGGGACGAACGCATCGGGTGTTGAGCGCGGTGGCCCTGATCGGCGCCGAGGAGCGCCTGGCTCTGAGCGAAAGCCAGGTCAGCTTCCGTCCCATTCTTGACTGGGAGACCCGCGCCTACTGGCAGACTGGGGAGCCCGCCGACAAGGCGGGGGGCTACGCCATCCAGGGCCTGGGCGCCCAGTTTGTGCGTGACTTGCGTGGCAGCTATTCTGGCGTCATGGGCCTGCCCCTCTACGAGACGGCGCTCCTGCTTGCCGCGGAGGGAATTCTGGTGCTGAGCGCTGGCCTAATAGATCGTTCGCCCCCACTTTCCACTGCATAAACCGAAACTGGATGCCATAGGGTCGCCATGAGTGAGGAAATCCTGGTCAATGTCACGCCGCCGGAGACACGCGTCGCCGTGGTCGAAAATGGCGTGGTACAGGAGATCATCATCGAACGGCTGGAACGCTGTGGCCTGGTGGGCAACATTTATAAGGGCCGTATCTGCCGGGTGCTGCCGGGGATGCAGGCGGCCTTCGTGGAGATCGGCCTGGAGCGGGCCGCCTTTCTCCATACCTCCGACATCGTGGGCGTCGAGGGCGAGCCGCGTGGGGATCAAATCCACGATCTGGTGAGCGAGGGCGATACCCTGGTGGTGCAGGTCGTCAAGGATCCCCTGGGCACCAAGGGCGCCCGCCTGACCACCAATATCTCCATCCCCTCCCGTTATCTGGTCTTCATGCCCACCCTGCAGAACACGGGGGTATCCCAGAAGATCGAGGACGAAGAGGAGCGTCGCCGGCTGCGCGACAACCTTCAACGCTTCGTCAATGAGCACGAGGGCGAGGGGGGCTTCATTGCCCGCACCGCCGCGGATGGCATTACCGAGGAGGCCCTGGTCAATGACATGACCTTCCTCGCCAAGCTCTGGCATGACATCAAGGAACGCTGTCGCACTCAGAGGGAAATAGGCCTGATCCACGAGGACCTGCCCCTGGCCCTGCGCGCCCTGCGCGATCTGGTTGGGCCCGAGGTGGAGCGGGTTCGTTTCGATTCCCGCATCACCATGGACAAGGCCTCCGCCTTTGCCGAGCAATATATCCCCGATATCCGGGACCGGCTGGAGTACTACCAGGGCGAGCGGCCCCTATTCGATCTCTATGGAGTCGAGGAGGAGATCCAGAAGGCCCTGCAGCGTAAGGTCCAACTCAAGTCCGGTGGCCACCTGATCATAGACCAGACCGAGGCCATGACCACCATCGATGTCAACACCGGGGCCTTTGTGGGTCATCGCAATCTCGAGGAGACCATCTTCAAGACCAACCTGGAGGCGGCCCAGGCCATCTGTCGGCAACTGCGCCTGCGTAACCTGGGTGGCATCATCATCATCGACTTCATCGACATGATGGACGAGGATCATAAGCGCCAGGTGCTGCGCGCCCTGGAAAAGTGCCTATCCCGGGATCATGCCAAGACCCACATCAGCGAGGTCTCTTCCCTGGGGCTGGTGGAGATGACCCGCAAGCGCACCCGCGAATCGCTGGAACATGTCCTCTGCGAGCCCTGCCCCTGTTGCGGGGGCCGCGGTACCGTCAAGACGGCGGAGACCACCTGCAACGAGATCTTTCGCGAGATCATGCGCGAGGCGCGGCAGTTCGAGGTCGAGACCCTCCTGGTGCTGGCCTCCCAGGATGTCATCGACCGCTTGTTGGACGAGGAATCCGGGCACCTGGCAGAACTGGAGGAATTCATCGGCAAGCCGATCAGGCTCCAGGCCGAGGCCCTCTATACCCAAGAACAGTACGATGTCGTGCTGATTTAGGGCCTCTTTCCTAACGAATTCCCCCTCATGCCCCTGTTCCGGAGGCCCATCGCCTCGCGCCTCTGGCGTTTCTCCCTGATAACGAGCCTGGTCTTGGTTCTGCTCCTAGTCGGGGTGGGCCTGGCCAAGCACCTGGCCGAGCGGTTGCGGGAACCCCTGGCGGCGGCCCTGACTACCAGGTTGGGTCTGGAGGTACGGCTTGGCCACCTCTCCCTGGGGCTGGCCGGTCTGGTGCCCCGGGTCACCCTGGAGGAGGTGGACCTGATGAGCCCTGGCGATCCGAGTCCCCAACTCCATCTGCGTCGCCTCCACCTGGATCTCGATCCCCTGGCCAGTTTGGGCTCCTGGAGCCCCCAGGTGAGGGACATCACCCTGGTGGGGCCACGACTGCGCCTGGTGAGGCGGGGGGATGGCCAGCTTGCCATCGCTGGGCTGGGGGAAGGTGGCGGTGACGGGGAGCGGGGCGATCCGCGCGCCTTGGCCCTCTTTATGGCTCGAGGCCGGTTGCGACTAACGGAGGGCGAGATCGAGTGGTTGGACCAGGGCACCCAGGCCCCGCCTATGCTGTTGTCAGAAGTCAGACTCGACCTCGACAACCACGACCTCGGTCACCATCTCGAACTCGAGGCGCGTCTGGCCAGCGATGCCAAGACCCAGCTGCGAGTGTCCGCGGATCTTCAGGGGGACGCGGCTACACCCGATGACTGGTCCGGCATGCTGGATTTCACCCTGCAGGCGGGGGACCCCGGATCCCCGATGGCGGCGTTGTTGCCCTATGGCCTGCGTTTTGCCGAGGATCGGCTCACCCTGGAAGGCCATTATCGGCTTGAGGGTTCGCGGCTGGCGGCGGGGCAGGCGCGGTTGAGGTTGGAGGGTCTATCGATCCAGGGACAGATCCCCGGCCAGGGGCCCCTGCGGTTTGCCGCGGGGCGACTCGATCTGGATCTGATGACGGACCAGAGGGTGGGCGGGCGGCTCCAAATCAAGGGCGAGGGCCTGCAACTGAATTTGCCAGGGGTCTTCGGCGACCGACCGCCGATCCGCTTGGATCACCTGGTCGGCCCCCTGACCTGGGTGTCGGACCCCGAGGGCGGGCTGCAATTGGCCAGCGAGGGGTTGGACGCCCTCAATCCAGATCTGGGCCTGAAACTGCGGTTTTCCCTCCGACACCTTGGGGCTGCCATGCCCATCGATCCGACGATGGAGCTACAGGCCGATATCCGTAACGCCAAGGCCGGCGCCATCCGCCACTATCTGCCCGACGCCAAACTCAAGCCCCAGGCGCGCGCCTGGCTGGAGCGGGCCTTTCCCTCTGGACGGATCCCCATGGGGCAGGTCCTGGTGCAGGGCCGGCTCGCCGATTTCCCCTTCCGCGAGGACCAGGGCTATTTTCATGTCCTGTTGTGGGTCGAGGAGATGTCGTTGGATTTCCACCCGGATTGGCCGCCCTTGGAGGGTCTGGAGGGCGTGGTCCACTTTCATAATCAAGCCATGCACATAGCCACTACCGGGGGCGACATCCTGGATTTTCCGCTGGTCGAGGCCCAGGCGGAGATTCTGGATTTGGCCGACGCCCAAGTGGTCAGGGTGCGAGGTTCCGCGCGCGGCGATTTCGATCAGGCCCTGGGCTTCCCTGGGGCGACGCCCCTGCGGGCCTCCCTGGGGGGCTTTCCGGATCTCTTCAAGGCCACGGGTTTGGTCCAGGTCGATCTGGATATGGATATTCCCTTGGGGCATGATCACCCCAAGGATCGGGTGCGTCTGGCGGGTACCCTCTCCTGGCCGGGACCGGCCAGCCTGACCCTCACCGGCGCGGTTCTGGGCTTCGAGGATATCCGCGGTGTCCTGGATTTCAACCAGGACGGGGTGATGGCCTCCCGCATCGAGGCCCAGTCCCTGGGCGCGCCCCTGAGCCTGGCCCTGGATCGCATCCGTTCTGACAAGGGGCCCAGGTTGACCGAGTTGAAGCTGGCGGGTGCGACGAGCGTCCAGGCCCTGGCGAGGCGGCACCCCCACCCTCTCTGGCGCCATCTGGAGGGTGAGATCCCTTGGGACGTGACTGTCAGGATTCCCGACCCGCGAGCCCCCCGGGGTATCAGCGCCCTGCAGGCCGATTGCACCCTCACCTCCGATCTTCAGGGGCTGGCGATCAAATTGCCTCAGCCCTTGGGCAAGAAGCGGGGAGAGGTCCGGCACCTGGGACTGAACTGGCAATCTCAGGCCGGCAAGGAGACCCAAGTACGGGGTCGCTATGACGATCTGGGTCTAAATCTGCTTTTCGCCGGGGATGGCAAGGGCCGACTGGGCCTCAGGCGCGGCACCATAGCCTTGGGTGGAGAGCCGGAGGACCTCCCCGGCGCCGATGGCTTGTGGCTGACCGGCCACCTCCCTGAACTGGATTTGAACGCCTGGCGGGACTGGATGGCCGGCCTGATGGGAGGGGGCCCATCGGGTGGTCCGCGCTGGACGGTCGCCGATCTTGGCATCGATCGCTTGCAGGTCGGCCCAGCCCAGCTCCAGGGGGTGCGTCTGGATCTGGAGCAGAAGGCCCAGGCCTGGGAGGTCCAGATCCAGGCCGAAGAGCTGGCCGGACGCTTATCCATCCCCATTAAGCCACGCTCCCAGCCCCTGCGCGCGGAATTCGAGCGACTGGATCTCAAGCCCCTGCTGGGCCAAGGCAGGCCCGAGAGCGGGGCGGGCCCTACGGCCCCGAGGGAGATGCCGACCCGGGAGGATCCGCGTCAGGTCCAAACCCTGGAACTGGCGGTCGAACAGTTACGTTGGTCGGATCGAGAGCTGGGCCGCCTCACGCTGAATGCCACCGCCACCGAACAGGGGCTGGCCATCGAGAATCTGCGCCTGGCAGGTCCCCCCCGCGTCAAATTGGCCGGGACTGGCGCCTGGGCCCAGGAGAATGCCGAACCCCGGACCCGCCTGGACCTGGAGGGCAGTACGGCCGATCTCGGGGAGCTGTTGCGGCACCTGGATTATGCCAGCTATCTGGAACAGGCCCCCGCCACTGTTCTGGCCCGGCTCTCCTGGCCCGGTGGACCCACCGACCTCAACCTGGCCACTCTGGGGGGCGAGGTCGAGGTGAAGATCGGCAAGGGCAGCCTGCTGCAGGTGGATCCTGGCGTCGGGCGGGTGCTGGGTGTGCTCAACCTGGGAGCCTTGGGGAGGCGCCTGAGCCTGGATTTCACCGACCTGTTCGACCGCGGTTTTGTCTTTGAAGGCATCACCGGCAAGCTGGGCATCCACGCCGGTTGGGTGGAGCTGCGTGATCCCCTAGTTATCGAGGGCTCCTCGGCAGAGATCAAGATTGCCGGACGCGCCAATCTCAAGGATGAGACCCTGGATCAGGTGGCCACCGTTACCCCGAGACTGGGTGGAGGCGTGGCCCTGGCCAGCGCCATCGTCGCCGGTCCCCTGGTTGGCGCCGCCGTCCTGCTCGCCGACAAGGCCACGGGTGGTGCCTTCGATGTGATTGGCCGGCATAGTTACGACATCCGGGGTCCCTGGGCCAACCCGGATATAGTACCCATGGCCAGGCTAACGCCTCCCTCTAATGGCGAAGCCCCCGCAGCGAGCGTCGGGCCGGAGGTCTCTGGGCAGGAGAGGGCCAAGGATGGCGCTGCACCGAGGTCCACCCGACCTGATTCCGAGGCTAATGCCTTTCTCGATCAACCCTAGGGTTGGGCAGGGGTCTTGGCGCAGGGACCAAGGTCATCTGAACCCCCGCACTTTGGGTGTCAGGCCACCAAATGGTATCTTTCCCCGATCGGATCGCGGTGCGACCGTTTGAGTTGGAGAACGAGCCTGCCATGTCGAGAAAACCCCGAGTCGCGGCCATCCAGATGGCCAGCAGCCCCCATGTGAGTGCCAACCTTCTGGAGGCGCAGCGCCTGATTCAGGAGGCCGTGGATGAATCCGGCGCCAACCTGGTGGTCCTGCCGGAGAACTTCGCCTTCATGGGGGAAAAGGACCGCGACCTGCTGGATTTGTGTGAGGCAGAGGGTCAGGGACCCCTTCAGGATTTTCTCGCCGAGATGGCGTCCCGGCATCGTATCTGGCTCGTGGGTGGGACCCTGCCGCTGACCGCCCAGAACCCGGGCCGGGTACGGGCCGCCTGCCTGGTGTTCAACGATCGCGGCGAGCGGGTGGCACGTTACGACAAGATTCACTTGTTCGACGTCAAACTGCCGGAAACGGGCGAGCGTTACGAGGAGTCCGCTACCATCGAACCCGGTGACACCCCCGTGGTCCTGGCCACCCCCTTCGGCCGTCTCGGCCTGTCGGTCTGCTACGATCTGCGATTTCCGGAGTTGTACCGGGAGATGCTCGACGCCGGCATGGAGATCATGGCCATGCCGGCCTGCTTCACCGCCATCACGGGTAAAGCTCATTGGGAGGTGCTGGTCAGGGCAAGGGCCATCGAGAATCTCTGCCATGTGGTCGCGGCGGCCCAGGGCGGTTATCACCGCAATGGGCGCGAGACCCATGGCCACAGCATGGTGGTGGACCCCTGGGGGAACGTCCTGGCCCAGGTGCCGCGGGGTTCCGGCCATGTCTGTTGCCCCTTGGACGTGGAATTCCTGGGCTCGGTGCGGCGGAACTTCCCCGCCATCCAGCACCGCCGCCTGACCTGCCGCGTCTAGGCTTGAATTTCCTCGCCCCTCGCTCAAAGTCAGGGCACATCAGCCTCGGCCTCATTCACCCGCGGCCGCCCCAGGGCGGCCTTGTCCAGTTTCCTTAGATCAATACCATGACAGATGCCATCGCCATTGCCCGTGACCAGATCCTGAGCCCGGCGGGCCTCGATACGGGACACATCGAGAGTCTCCTCGGCCAGCTCAAGACCACCGCCATCGACGCCGCCGACATTTATTTTCAATACAGCCGGCTGCAATCCTGGATGCTGGAGGACGGCATCATCAAGGACGGCAACTTCACTATCGAGAGAGGCGCCGGGCTGCGCGCCCAGAGTGGCGAGAAGACCGGCTTTGCCTATGCCGATGAGGTCCAGTTCGAGACCCTGCTGCAAGCTGCCAAGGCGGCGCGCACCATTGCCCGTAGTGGTGGCGAGGGGCGGGTCAAGCTGGAGGGTATCGGGACGGGCCGGCGTCTCTACGAGCCCATCGATCCTCTCGACAGCCTCACGGATGAGGAAAAGGTCGCCTTGCTCCACCGCGTCGATGCCGAGGCGCGGCGCCTGGATCCGCGGGTGCGCCAGGTTATCGCCAGTCTGGTGGCGGCGCGGGATCTGGTCCTGATCGCCAGCGATGATGGCCGCCTGTGCGCCGACGTCCGACCCCTGGTGCGGCTCAGCGTCAGCGTCATCGTCGAGGACGGGGATCGTCGTGAACAGGGGGCCAGTGGCGGCGGCGCCCGTACCGACCTGGGCTACTTCCTGGCCGAGGACCGTGCCCTGGGCTTTGCCCGGGAGGCCGTTCATCAGGCCCTGACCAACCTGGAGGCCGACCCTGCCCCCGCCGGTAACATGACGGTGGTCCTGGGTCCCGGCTGGCCCGGTGTCTTGCTCCACGAGGCCGTCGGCCATGGTCTGGAGGGAGACTTCAATCGCAAGGGTACCTCCGCCTTCGCGGGCCGTATCGGCGAGCGCGTCGCCGCCCCCGGCGTCACGGTGGTCGATGATGGCACCCTGGCCGGCCGGCGGGGCTCCCTCAACCTGGACGATGAGGGCACCCCGACCCAGAACACGGTCCTCATTGAGGACGGTATCCTGCGCGGCTATCTTCAGGATCGGCTCAATGCACGTCTCATGGGTGTCGCCAGTACCGGAAACGGCCGGCGCGAGTCCTATGCCCACCTGCCCATGCCGCGCATGACCAACACCTACATGCTCGCGGGTGACCGCGATCCGGGGGAGATAATCGCATCGGTGGATAAGGGCCTCTACGCCGTCAACTTCGGGGGTGGCCAGGTCGATATCACCTCCGGCAAGTTTGTCTTCTCCGCCAGCGAGGCCTATTTGATCGAAAAGGGCCGCGTTGGCCGCCCTGTCAAGGGTGCCACCCTGATCGGTAATGGCCCGGACGTGCTTACCCGGGTGTCCATGATCGGCAATGACCTGGCCCTGGATCAGGGCGTCGGCTCCTGCGGCAAGGAGGGCCAGACCGTTCCCGTCGGGGTGGGTCAGCCGACCCTGCGCGTCGATGGCCTGACCGTGGGCGGAACCAAGGGCTGAAATGATGGGAATCCCTGCTATGACCGAGACCTACCCCCAAGACACCGCAGAGCGCCGCGACCGGCTGGAGCGCATCGTTCGCGATCTGCTGGCGGAGGCCAAACGCCAGGGTGCCAGCGCGGCCGAGGCCGCCGCCAGTTCCGAGGCCGGCCTGGAGATCAGCGTGCGTCTGGGGGAGGTCGAGACGGTGGAGTACACCCGCGACAACGGCCTCGGCATCACGGTCTATTTTGGCCAGCGCAAGGGTTCCTCCAGTACCTCGGACCTCAGTTCCGAGGCCGTGCGCGATGCCGTCCGCGCTGCCTGCGCCATCGCCAGCCGTACCCAGGAGGATCCCTGCGCGGGTCTGGCGGACGCGGATCTCATGGCCCAGGATCTACCCGAATTGGATCTGCATCACCCCTGGGATCTGGAACCGGACGCGGCCATCCGACTCGCCATCGAGTGCGAGGATGCCGCCCGTACCCTGGACCCCCGGATCGTCAACTCCGAAGGTGCCAGCATCTCCACCCAGAGGGGTCTGCATGTCTATGGCAACAGTCATGGCTTCGTGGCCGGCTATCCCAGTACGCGCCATGGCTTGAGCTGTTCCGTGGTTGCCCAGGAGGGGGAGAGTATGCAGCGCGACTACTGGTGGACCACGGCCCGCGCCGCAGCCGATCTGGAATCCCCCCAGGCGGTCGGTCGTCGAGCGGGGGAGCGCACCCTGGCCCGCCTCGGGGCGCGTCAGATATCCACCCGCAGGGCGCCGGTACTCTTCAGCCCCATGACCGCCGCCGGTCTGCTGCGCTCCCTCACCAGCGCCATCAGCGGCTCCAGCCTCTATCGCCGGTCCAGCTTCCTCCTCGATCGCATCGATACCCGGATCTTTCCCGATTTTGTGCGCATCCATGAGCTTCCCCATCTGCCGAGGGGCCTGGGCAGTGCCCCCTACGATGGTGATGGGGTCGCCACCCGCGCCAAGGATCTGGTTAGCGAGGGCATCCTGCGCACCTACTTGCTCGACGCCTATGCGGCGAGGCGACTCGGCCTTGCCACCACCGGCAACGCCGGAGGGGTCTTCAACCTCCACATCGAGCCCGGTACCCTGGACCGAGCGGCCATGTTGCGGGAACTCGGGACGGGTTTCTTCGTCACGGAACTCCTGGGTCATGGCACTAATCCGGTTACCGGTGACTATTCCCGGGGCGCCGCTGGTTTCTGGGTCGAGGGCGGCGAGATCCAGTTCCCGGTGGAGGAGATCACCATCGCTGGTAACCTCAAGGAGATGTTCCTCGGCCTGGTGGCGGTGGGTAACGACTGTGACTTCCCCGGCAGCACCCGCACCGGATCTTGGCTCATCCCCGGGATGACCTTGGCGGGGGATTGAGGGTTTGGAGTATCTGCAAGCCATCGCCGACCGTTTCCGCCGTGCCGCCCCGTCCGCGGACTACTGGTCGCTGCGGCTGGTGAGGGAGGAGACGGACGAGTTGGCGGTGCGCCAAGGCGTGACCGAACCCAGCGTCCTGGGCGCCAGTCTCGGTGCCTTTCTGACCCTGGTGCGGGGGTCCGGCATCGGCTATGGCGCCACCTCTGATCTCAGCGCCGCCGGTCTGGCCGCCGCCAGGGAACGGGCGGCAGCTTGGGCGGACAGCCACGCCCGCCTAGGGCTCTTCGACGCTCGCCTGTTTCCCCGCTCCAGCCTGAGGGCTGAATATGCCAGCCCCGTCGCCGAGCCTTGGGAGTCCGTGACCCTGAGAGACAAGCTCGATCTGCTGCGGGAGGCCTGCGCCGCCTTGGAGATCGATGCCCGCATCGTCGATAACAGCGCCTGGCTGGGCCGGCGGCGGGTCCAAGCATTGCTGGTCACCAGCTCCGGCGGGGAGGTTCGTCAGGTCTTCGACCAGGTCTCCTCCGGTCTGGTCGCGGTCGCCAACGCGGGTAGCCAGACTCAAAGCCGCCATGGCGGCGGCGCCGACTGGGGCGGGCAGGGTGGCCTTGAACGCCTGGCCAGGGTGGGGTTTCCCGCGGACGCCCAGCGTGTCGCCGAGGAGGCCATCGCCCTGCTGGAGGCCCCGGAATGCCCCTCGGGCCTACGCGACCTGATCTTGATGCCGAACCAGATGGTGCTGCAGATCCATGAGAGTATCGGCCATCCCCTGGAACTGGATCGTATCCTGGGCGACGAGCGTAATTACGCCGGCACCAGTTTCGTCACCCTGGATATGTTCGGCGCCTACCGCTACGGTTCGGAGTTGCTGAATGTCACCTTCGACCCTGGCGTCCCCGGTGAACTCGCCAGCGCCGTCGCCGATGACGAGGGTACCCTGGCCGAGCGCCAGTTCCTGATCCGCTCCGGGATACTGGAACGGCCTCTGGGCAGTCGCTTGTCTCAGGCCCGCTGCGGCCTGGCCGGGGTCGCCAACGCCCGCGCCAGCGCTTGGGATCGGCCGCCCATCGATCGCATGGCCAATCTCAATCTGGAACCCGGCCGGGAAGGCCTCGCCGACCTCATTGGCCGGGTCGCAAAGGGCGTTCTCATGGATACCAATCGCTCCTGGTCCATCGACGATAGCCGTAACAAATTTCAATTCGGCTGCGAGCTGGGGAGGCTGATCGAGGAGGGGGAGCTCAAGGGGTTGGTGCGAAACCCGGGATATCGCGGCATTTCCGCCAGCTTCTGGCGCTCCCTGGCCGGGGTTGGCGCTGCCGATTGCCAGGAAATCCGGGGGGTCTATAGCTGTGGCAAGGGCGAGCCCAATCAGGCTATCCAGGTGGGCCATGCCTCGCCCCCCGCCCTCTTCCGGGAGGTCGAGGTCTTCGGAGGCGGGGAATGAGGGATGCGGCCTTTTTCGAACTCACCGACCTTCTGACCCGATCCTTGAGGGCTGACGAGGTCCTGTTGTGCAACCTGGACGGCGAGGATTCGGACTTCGTGCGCCTCAACGGCAATCGGGTGCGGCAGGCCGGTGGCATCTGCGCCTGGAATTTGCACCTGGATCTCATCGAGGGACGGCGCCAGGCCCAGGCTCACTGCGATCTGAGCGGCGATCTGGATGAGGATCTGGCCCGGGCCCGGGGTCTGATTGAACGCTTGCGGGAGCGTCTGCCCACGGTTCCCGACGATCCCTACCTGCATTATTCCACCGAGCCCGGGGTGAGCCACCGGATCCTGGATGGGGGCGCAGCGGGTGTGGACGGCAAGGGCGCGACCGGGGCTTGGGACAGCGCCGGGGTCATCGCCGACCTCTGCCGTGCCGCCGAGGGACTGGACCTGGTTGGCATCTGGGCCAGCGGCGAACTCAGCGCCGGTTTCGCCAGTTCCCTGGGTCACCGCCATTGGCACTCCAGCCGGAGCTTCAATCTCGATTTCAGTTGCTACCTGGAGGGGGACAAGGCGGTCAAGGCCAATCTGAGCGGTCTGGCCTGGGACCCCCAGGCCCTGGACGCCAAGTTGGCGGGGGTTCGGAGCGACCTGGAGATCCTGGCCCGCCCGGCTCGCACCCTTGCCCCCGGGCGCTACCGCGCCTACCTGGCGCCAGCGGCCCTGATGGAGATGTTCGATCTCCTGGCCTGGGGAGGCTTTGGCCTCAAGGATCACCAGACTGCCCAGACGCCGCTGCTCCGCCTGGTGCGGGGGGAACGCCACCTGGATCCCCGCGTCACCCTGCGGGAGGAGCAGGGCCGGGGATTGACCCCCCGATTCACCGCCGAGGGCTTCGTTACACCCGAGGCCATAACCCTCCTTGCCGACCGTTGCTACCAGGATTGTCTGGTGGACAGCCGCAGTGCCAAGGAATATGGTCAGGTCGTCAACGCCGCCGGGGAGAGTCCCTCCTCCCTGGCCCTGGACCCGGGGGATATCCCTAGTGCCGAGATCCCGGGTCGCCTGGACACCGGATTGGCGATCAGCAACCTCTGGTATCTCAACTATGCCGACCGCAACGACTGCCGCGTCACGGGCATGACCCGCTTCGCGACCTTCTGGGTGGAAAAGGGGGAGATTGTCGCCCCGGTCACCCCCATGCGTTTCGATGACTCCCTCTATCATCTGCTCGGTGACCGCCTCGAAGGGTTGACGAGGGAGCGTGAATTCCTGGTCTCTGCTGAGAGCTACGAGGGCCGCTCCTCCGGGAGCGCCTTGTTGCCCGGCATTGTGGTTGGTGGCATTGACCTGGCATTGTAAGGGGAGACCCTAAGGGATAGGGGCGGGAATCAGGGAACTATCCGGATCCGGGTGCCATCCTTGACGGCTTGCCAGATTTCGTCCATCTCCTTGTTATTGACCGCGATGCAGCCGTTGGTCCAATCGAGGCGGTCATATTCGGCCAGTACGGCCGGGGAGCGAATGTAGTTGGGCAAGCCGTGAATCATGATCATGCCCCCCGGCTTGTAGCCGGCCATCTCGGCGCGCAGGCGATCATCGGGATTAGGGTAGGAGACGTGCAGGGCCTTGTAGTAATTGCTTCTATGGTTACGCCAGTCGAGAACATAATCCCCTTCGGGGGTGCGCTGATCACCCTCGCGTAATTTGGGACCCACCGGATCCTTGCCCAAGGCAACCCGGTATTCCCGCATCACCTGCCCGCCCTTCATGAGCCTCAAGCGGCGATCGGATTTGTCCACGACCACCTCGTCGGCGGTCGATATCTTGGAGGTAGAGGTGTCCTTGGTGGTGGAGCAGCCCGCCATCCAGGAGGTAAGGCAGAGGGCGGAGCAGAGCAGGGCCCCGGCCCTAACGAGGCTGATAGGGGAGCCGCCCATACTAAACAAAGGATTGCCCGTCATGCCGCTTCTCGATCCTGCCAATTTAATCAATGCGTGAAAGTAAACGACGAGAGCCTCCCGGCGTCAAGCGGCCGCGACCTGATGGCGGCACATCATGGCGCTTAGGGATCAGGGCCAATCCTTGCCAAGGCAGTGGGTCAGGCCGGAACCGGACGCCGATAGGCCAGGATGATCAGGAGGATGCCCGCCAGAATCATGGGCAGGCTCAGGATCTGGCCCATGGTGACCCAGTCCAGGGCCAGGTAGCCGAGCTGACTGTCGGGTACCCTAACCAGCTCCACCAGGCTGCGGAATATGCCATAGCACAGGAGAAAGAGGCCGGAAACGGCCATGGTCGGGCGGGGGCGATTGGAGTAAATCCAAAGGATTAGGAATAGCGCCAGACCTTCCAGGGCCGCCTCATAGAGTTGCGAGGGGTGAACGGCTAGGCTCCACTCGGACCCGAAGGGCAGGTCCCGGCAGTGCTCCGGAAAGCGGCTGCAGGGAAGGTGCAGGCCCCAGACGACATCCGTGGTCCGACCCCAGAGTTCACCATTGATATAATTGCCGATGCGCCCAGCCAGCAGGCCCAAGGGCACCAAGGGGGCGATGAAGTCCGTGACCTGAAAGAAGCTGCGTCCCTGCCGGTTCCCGAAGAGGGTCATGGCAATCATGACGCCGATGAGACCCCCATGAAAGGACATGCCGCCCTGCCATACCTTCAAGAGATTGAGGGGGTTGACGAGAAGCTGGTCGAAACCATAGAAGAGCATGTAGCCCAGACGTCCACCCACGATGACGCCAATCACGCCATAGAAGAGCAGGTCGTCCACCATTTGGGCCGTCCAGCCCGAATCCGGCCGCCGGGCACGATAACGGCCCAGGGCCCAAAAGGCACCAAAGCCGACCAGGTACATGAGACCGTACCAGTGGATCTTGAGGGGTCCCAGGGCCAGGGCGACGGGGTCGATATCGGGATAGGTCAACATGGCGGGCATTCTAGCGCATCCAGGCGGACGGGGGGGATAGCCGTACTCCGGTCGTGAGATCCTGGGGCGAGGTCACCCATCTGAACCACCAATCCGAATTATTTGACGTGACCCATCTGGCCAAATAGGTTAGTCAAGAGGTGCCCGGGGGCGGGTTAGCCCCTGGTCTTCACCGAGGTCAACAGCGGGCTGATGCCGAGGAGGGCCGTCTGCAAAGCTGTAAGTCCCGGACGCGGGCGTTCGATGCCAGGCCGCCCAGTGGCAGTTCGACTAGAGGATGAAAGGGACTAAGCTAGCGAGAACGAGCATCTGATCTCGCATAAGCCCTGGGAGACTGCAGGAGAATTCCACCACCAATGATCACCCAGTCCCAAGTCACTGCCGCCGTGGAGCGGCTTGCGCAAGCGGCCCAACCGGAGCGTATCCTAATCTTCGGCTCCCATGCACGAGGGGATGCCGGGGAGGATTCCGACCTGGATCTCCTAGTCATCGAAACCGAGGTCCCGGATCGCGCCGCAGAGATGGTGCGTCTGCGCCGCCTGTTGCGACCCCTTCGCATCCCCGTCGATCTGCTGGTGTTCTCGCGGGCCGACGTGGAGCGTTGGGGGGACCAGCCCGGCAGTGCCCTCTATTGGGCGCTTCGGGAGGGCAAGGTAGTCTATGGCTGAAAGGACCATTGCCGAGACCCTGTTGATCTCTGCCGAGCGGGACTGGCAGGCGTCCCTGAAGCTCTCGGGGGATCCTGCCCTACACGATTCTTTGGCGGGCTTTCATGCCCAGCAAGCGGTGGAGAAGGCGTTGAAGGCGGTCTTGTCCCAGGCGGGCGTCGCT
>CAZFZB010000041.1:0-6161 GCA_964523415.1 uncultured Chromatiaceae bacterium
GTGGATGCCGGTTTGGTGTTCGCCTCGGACTCCCGAACGAACGCGGGATCGGACCAGGTGAGTAGCTACGGCAAAATGCATACCTTGGGGATCCTGGGGGAGCGGCAGTTCGTGATCCTGAGCGCGGGGAACCTGGCCACGACTCAGGCGGTCATCGCTCAACTCCGGCACGAATTAAAGGATGACCCCGACTGTCCTCTGAACAAGGCGCGCTATATGGATGAGGTCGCGGATTATATTGGTGAGGTAAGCCTGGAGCGGCAAAGGCGGTATCGGGATAAGGACGCCCCTAACGCGGGGTTCAGCCCCGCCGCTAGTTTTATCCTGGGGGGACAGATAGCGGGGGAGGCACCCTGTCTGCATATGATCTACCCCGAGGGCAACCACATCACGACCTCCCCTGCGACGCCCTTTCTGCAGATCGGGGAGGCCAAGTATGGTAAGCCGATCCTGGATCGCATCATCGAGCAGGAATCGACCCTGGAGGATGCGGCGCGTTGCGCCCTCGTTTCCATGGACTCGACCATGAAAAGCAATGTGACCGTGGGGCCACCGGTGGAATTGCTGCTCTACGAACGCGATACCCTGGAACTCACCATGTATCGCCGCCTGGACGAGCAGGACACCTATCTCAATGCCCTGCGGGCCAGTTGGGCGGAGAATATCCGCCTCGCCATCGCCAACCTGCCGCCCTTCAGATTTGAGGCGTCCGGAAGACCCCCTGGGGCATGAAGCCAGGGGTTGGTCGTACCGCTAGGAGTGCGTGAACCAGGTTGTGCGAATTCCTTCGTGGATGGCAGATATGCCTATTTGCAGGGCGTCGAGCCCCTGGTGGAGGCCATGACCATCCAGCTCGCCGGGTTTGATGTCATCAAGGTATTGGCGCGCCGCCCTGACCCGGCGGAGCATGTCACCATGCAGAGGTAGATTGCCCAGCCCTGATTCGGCCTCGTCGAGACAGTGGCGAATGGAGCGGGGGAAGTTGCTGTCGTGGAGCAGATAGGCGGCAACATCGGTATCGTTGACGGCAATCCTCAGGTCCTTGCGATACATCTGATAGGCCGAGAGGGCACGCAGGATGCTCGTCCAGACATGGACATCGATTTTTCCCGTTTCATCGTGGGTTTGATAACTCAGGGGGTGGCTCTGGGTGCCGATATCGATGACACGGGAGGTCATGTCCGCCCGCTCCAGGTAGCGACCCAGGTCGATGAATTCATAGGCGTGACCGCGGCTCATGACCCCATGGAGCAGGCCGGTCAGTTGTTGGCAGCGGCGGATGACTCCGGTCAGGAACACGAAGCGGCCGCGTCGGCTCAAGGCCTCCATCACCTGGTCGACAACGAAGAGATGAAATTCGTTGATTTGTTCCCAGGCGGCACCGGGTAGTTCCTCGCGGGAGGTGCGGCAATTCTCCCGTGCCCAGGCGACGGAGTTGGCCAGGGACCCGGGATTGAAGGCATCGGCGAGGAGGAATTTGACGGTGTTTCGTTCATCCTGGCGTTGGTAATGCTCCGCGAAAAGCTTCTGTCCGCCGGTGATGACGGGCAGGGCCTTCCACCCCAATTGGGCGCCCCGTGGCAGATCCATGAGCAAAAAGTGGTAGGTACTGACCAGACGTGCCGTGTTTTCAGCGCGTTCGAGATAACGCGCCAGCCAGTAAATGCGTTCAGCAACTCGTGAGAGCATCAGGATATCTCGCTATCGACGACCCAGGTGTCCTTGCTGCCACCACCCTGGGATGAATTGACCACCAGCGAACCCCTTTTCATGGCTACCCGTGTCAGACCGCCTGGGGTGACGTGAATGTCGCGACCCTGAAGGATGAAGGGACGCAAATCCAGATGACGCGGTTCCAGGAAACCATCACAAAGTGTTGGCGCCGTGGAAAGATTGAGGGCGGGTTGCCCTATGTAATTGCGGGGGTTGGCGCGCAGCAGGACGGCGAACTCCTCACGCTCACGGGCCGTGGATTGAGGCCCTACCAACATGCCATAACCCCCTGACTCATTGGCTGGTTTGACCACCATGGTCTCCAGGTTGGCCAACACCTGTTCCCGTTCTTCCTCGATATGGCAACGGTAGGTCGGTACATTGGGCAGCAGGGGTTCCTCGGCCAGGTAATAACGAATTATATCAGGTACATAAGAATATATGACCTTGTCGTCCGCCACTCCGCAGCCGGGGGCATTGGCCAAGGCTACCTTGCCAAGCCGCCAAGCCCGCATCAAGCCTGGAACACCCAGTATCGATTCGGGATTGAAGACCTCCGGGTCCAGGAAGAGGTCATCCACCCGTCGGTAAATGACATCCACCCGCGTCATCCCCTGAATGGTCTTCATGTAGACGCAGTCATCCTGACCCACAAGGAGGTCGGCCCCCTCCACCAGTTGGGCACCCATGCTGCGGGCCAGGAAGGCATGCTCGAAGTATGCGGAGTTGTAGATACCAGGGGTGAGCACGGCCACCTGATGGCGGGGGCCCTTGGCGGGGGAGATGGATTGCAGCATCTCCAGCAGCCGATCGGGATAGTCGTCGACGGGGAGAATGTTGGTATTTTCGAAAAGCTCGGGTAGTACTCGTTTGGTAACCTCGCGGTTTTCGATCATGTAGGAGACGCCCGAGGGTACCCTCAGATTATCCTCCAGGACGTAGAGGGTACCGTCAGCATCACGCACCAGGTCGCTGCCGCAGATATGGGCCCAGACTCCATGGGCGGGGCGGATACCGACGCATTCCTGACGGAAACCCTTCGAATCAGCGATGAGCTCCCGTGGTAGTACCCCGTCTTCCAATACCCTCTGGTCATGGTAGAGGTCGTCGATGAATAGATTGAGCGCCTTGAGCCGCTGTTTCAGGCCGGCCTCGACCCTTACCCATTCGTCGAGGGGTAGTACGCGGGGGATGATGTCGAAAGGCCAGGCCCGGTCGATATTTTCGCCATCGCTATAGACCGTGAAGGTGACGCCCTTGTCGATGATGGTCAACTCCGCATCGAGCTTGCGCATTTGCAATTCTTCGTCCGACAGGGAACGCAACCAGGCGGTCAGGTTGGTGGCCGGGGGGCGAGGGAGACCCGTTGAGGCAATGAGTTCGTCATAGGTCCCCTTGGGGTCATAGAGATTCCAATCGATAGCCATAGTGGCGTCACTCTCAGTAGTCGAACTTACCGGGGCTGGGGCTTATACCCTCTTGATAGGTATGATCAGCAAGAGATGTGCCAAGGCTCCCTGTTTGGGAGCAGGGCCTGCCCTGGGCATGCGGGGGAGGGGGCCGGCGATCCGGAAGCGCTCCACCCGCATCGGGAGTCCTTAGCTGGGATACCCTGTTCGCACCAAAGAAGGGGTCACCGAAAAGGTTGCGCCCCAAAATCGTGCAATTAGTATTGGTGGCTCGATCCAGGATGGGGCCCGGTCCAAAACCGGGTTGAAGGCCTCCATGTGGTTAAGGGGCATTAGGGGCCGGATAGCGATGGCCCGGACCTTGCTATTAAATTGCTCGTAATTCCCTTGGCTGCCTGATCGGGAGAATCCATTGTCCATCCACGTCGCGCTCAATCACGTCACGCACTACCGCTACGATCGTTTAGCGTCCCTGTCGCCCCAGATAGTGCGTCTGAGACCTGCGCCCCATTGCCGTACCCCCATCCTCAGTTATTCCCTGCGCGTCGAACCGGCGGGGCACTTCATCAACTGGCAGCAAGACCCGTTCTCCAACTATTTGGCCAGGCTCGTATTTCCAGATCGCACCCAGGAATTTAAGGTTACGGTGGACCTGGTGGCCGAGATGGCGGTCTATAACCCCTTCGATTTTTTCCTGGAACCGGAGGCCGAGCAATACCCCTTTCGGTACGCCCCAGAACTGGAACACGACCTCCTGCCCTATCTGGTCAAGGGGGAGCTGACACCGCGCTTCAAGGCCTTTTTGGCCAGCATCCCCCGCGATGAGATGCGCACTATCGACTTCCTGGTGGATCTGAACCAACGTTTGCAACGGGAAATCACCTATTTGATCCGCATGGAGCCCGGGGTGCAGTCGCCCGAGGTAACCTTGGCCCATGGCTCCGGTTCCTGCCGCGATACAGGCTGGCTGCTGGTACAAACCCTGCGCCATATGGGTTTGGCCGCGCGCTTCGTTTCCGGTTACCTCATCCAACTCAAGCCCGACGTCAAGTCCCTCGATGGTCCCTCCGGGGCGGAGATTGACTTTACCGATCTCCATGCCTGGTGCGAGGTCTATCTGCCGGGGGCCGGCTGGATTGGCCTGGACCCAACCTCTGGTCTGATGGCGGGGGAGGGACATATTCCGCTGGCCTGCACCCCCGAGCCGGCGACGGCTGCCCCGGTATCCGGGGCGGTGGATGAGTGTCAGGTTGAGTTTTCCCACCAGATGCAGGTCACGCGTATTCATGAGTCTCCCCGCGTGACCAAGCCCTATACCGAGGAGCAGTGGGGGCGGATCACGGCACTCGGCCAGGCGGTGGATGCCGCCCTGGTGGCAGGCGACGTGCGGCTGACCATGGGTGGTGAACCGACCTTTGTGTCGGTGGAGGACCGGGATGGCCCTGAATGGAACACCGACGCCCTGGGCCCTACCAAGCGGGGTCTCGCAACCGAATTGCTGCATCGGCTGATGGGCCGCTATGCACCGGGCGGCTTTCTGCATTTCGGTCAGGGCAAATGGTATCCAGGGGAGCAGTTGCCGCGTTGGGCGTTATCCGTCTACTGGCGCGCCGATGGCCAGCCCTGCTGGCATGACCTGGCCCTTCTGGCCGACGAGCGCCATACCCATCACTACACAACCGACGATGCCCGGGCCTTCATTATGGCCCTGACCAGGCGCCTCGATCTCGACACCCGGTATGTTCAGACCGGCTACGAGGATACCTGGTATTACCTGTGGCGCGAGCGGCGGCTGCCGATCAACGTCGACCCCTTTGACTCCAAGCTCGAGGATGAGATCGAGCGTGTACGACTGAGGCGCATCTTCAATAAGGGTCTGGATAGCGAGGTGGGCTTCGTGCTGCCCCTCAAGCGCGAGATGATCGCAGGCGAATCCCGACCCTGCTGGATCACTGGACCCTGGTTTCCCCGCGACGATCGTCTCTATCTGATCCCCGGGGACTCGCCCATGGGCTATCGGTTGCCGTTGGACTCACTGCCCTGGGCCAGGACCGAGGACCAGCCCCTTTCAATATCGCAGGACCCCTTCGCGCCCTTTACCCCCTTGCCCAGTGCCGCGACCCTCCGAACTCAGACTCGTTATGACGCCCACCATCTGGGTTACGGCTTTGCCGAGGGCGGCGCCGTAGCCCTGCAAGGACAGGAGGTCCCCGGCTATTCCGGAGCCGGACTGGGTGCCGGCCAGGGCCCCATGGATGGGCATGGCCGCGCCAGTCCGCACCAGCCTGCGGCCCGGCGTGCGGAGGCGCCGGACACCTTCCCGTCCCCTCAGCAATCCGCGGGTTGGATCGTCCGCACCGCGCTCTGCGTCGAGGTGCGGGATCCCCAACGCGCTAATGGCACCAAGGCCGAGATGGAGCACGGGGGCCGGAGCGCGGTCCTGTTCGTGTTCATGCCGCCCCTCGAGCATCTGGAGGACTATCTGGAGTTGGTCACGGCTATCGAGGCGACGGCCGCCGAGCAGGGCGTGAAGGTCGTGTTGGAAGGCTATCCGCCCCCGCGCGATCCCCGCCTCAAGTCCCTGCAGATTACCCCGGACCCTGGCGTCATCGAGGTCAATATCCACCCGGCCCACAACTGGGAGGAACTCGTGGATCATACCGAGTTTCTCTACGAAGCTGCCCATCAGTCGCGGCTTTCCACCGAAAAATTCATGTTGGACGGCCGGCACACGGGCACGGGCGGTGGCAACCACTTCGTGCTGGGCGGCGCCACGCCCGCCGACAGTCCCTTCCTGCGTCGGCCCGATCTGCTGGCGAGCCTGTTGAGTTATTGGCACAACCATCCCGCGCTGAGTTACCTATTCAGTGGACTCTTCATCGGCCCGACGAGTCAGGCGCCACGCATAGACGAGGCGCGCAACGATCAGGTGTACGAGATCGAGATCGCCCTCGATGAACTGGAGCGGCGGATGTCACCCCCGGGTGGCGCGATTGGTGTCGCGCCGCCCTGGCTCGTGGATCGGTCGCTGCGTAACCT
>CAZFZB010000041.1:6261-12991 GCA_964523415.1 uncultured Chromatiaceae bacterium
GAATTGCAGCAGGCGGGTTTTGGCTTTGACGGGGCCTGGTTCGCGCCCCATTTCGAGTTTCGTTTCCCGGTGATGGGCGAGGTAGCAACCCGGGGTATCGGCCTGACTCTGAGAAGCGCGCTTGAACCTTGGCACGTCATGGGTGAGGAGGGCTCCGCGGAAGGCACGGTACGCTTTGTCGACTCCTCCCTGGAGCGGCTGGAGCTTAAGGTCACGGGACTCAACGATAACCGCCACGTCATCGCCGTCAATGGTCATGCAGCGCCGTTACAGCCGACCGGTCGCGCGGGAGAATTTGTTTGCGGGGTGCGTTATCGGGCCTGGCAACCTCCATCCGCCCTCCATCCCACGATCGGCGTCCAGGCCCCCTTGACCCTGGACATCGTCGATAACTGGCTTGGGCGTTCCCTGGGGGGCTGCCAATACCATGTGGCCCATCCGGGCGGGCGCAACTACGAGACCTTCCCGGTCAATGCCTATGAGGCGGAGAGCCGGCGCCTGGGCCGTTTTTTCCGCTTGGGTCACACCCCTGGCATCCTGAAGGTGGAACCGGCACGACCGAGTCTCGAGTTCCCCTTCACCCTGGACCTTCGTTACCGGCGCTGACGGGCCTTGTCCCACCGGAGCAATAACTCCCCGCCCCAGGGTCCGGGTCTCGGCGCCCTCCTGCCCACGACCCCGGTGGAGGACAATGCCTGGGATGAACTGCGCCTTGCGGGCGGGGATCAGCGGCCCCTGTGGTCACGATTTCTTGGTCTGCTGGCTGCCCCCTCGGCAAGCCCTGGTTTGCCGGAGGATCTGGATCGGCGCCTGGTTCAGATCCATGAGCAAATACAGAGGGATGGGGTTACTCATAATGTTTATGGCGCCGATGGCATGGCAACGCGCCCCTGGTCACTGGAGTTGTTGCCCCTCCTGATCGGATCAAAGGACTGGGCGGAAATCGAGCGGGGGCTCGTGCAGCGCACCGAGTTGTTGGAGATGATGCTGGAGGATCTCTACGGGGCGCGGCAACTCCTGCACAAGGGCCTTCTGCCCCCCGCCCTGCTGTTACGCCATCCTGGCTATGTTCGCCCTCTGCAAGGGGCCCACCCCGCGGGTGGTCAACGATTGCTGATCGTGGCCTTTGATATCGCCCGCGGGCCCGATGGTTCCTGGTGGGTTGTCGCCCAGCGCACCCAGGGGCCCCCGGGTCTGGGGTATGTGCTGCACAATCGCCTCTTGGTATCAGCGCAATTTCCCGACATCTTTCGGGAGATGCGGGTTCAGCACATCGCCAGCAGCTACCAGCGACTCCTGAATGCCTTGGAGGGTCCAGCGCGCGAGGCCGCGGCTGGTCACACCCCCCGCATAGTGCTCCTCACGGCGGGGCCTTACAGCGAAACCTGGTTCGAGCAGGCCTACCTGGCGCGTTATTTGGGCCTGCCTTTGGTCGAGGGTGGTGACCTGACCGTGCGCGGGGAGCGCTTGTATCTGAAGACCGTGGCAGGGTTGGAACCCGTACATGGTCTGCTGCGCCGTGTGGACGACGACTGGTGTGACCCGCTGGTATTGCGCCCGGACTCGACGTTGGGCGTTCCAGGGTTGGTAGAGGCGGCGCGGGCTGGCCATGTCGTTATGGCCAATGCCCTGGGTAGTGCCTTTCTGGAATCGCCCGCTATCCAGGGCTTTTTGCCTGGCATCGCCCGGCAGGTCCTGGGGGAGAAGTTGCTGATGCCCTCCCTGCCGACCTGGTGGTGTGGAGAGCCGGCGGCCTGGGCCGATGTCAAGGAACACCTGGACGGCAAGCTGCTGCGCAGTACCTTCCCCGAGGGCGGCCGCACCTCGAAGGTCTTCCATCTCGCCCAGGCCTCAGTCGACATGGATCCGGACGCCTGGACCGTGCAGAGCCGCCTGCCCTTTTCGCGGGCACCCATCTGGGGTGATGGCACCCTGACGCTGCGTCCCGCCCTGGTGCGGGTCTATGCCATCGCCGATGGTCAGGGACACTGGCAGCTATTGCCGGGTGGCATGACGCGCGTCGCCAAGGGCCTAGAGGCCAGTGTGTCGATGCAACGCGGTGGTACCAGTTTGGATACCTGGGTCCTGACCGACGGGCCCGTGGACCACTTCTCCCTGCTGCCCGGTCGGCTGTCCGTGGATGACGTGCAGAGCCGGCGTCGCCCCGTCAGCAGCCGTACGGGGGAGAACCTGTTCTGGCTGGGGCGCTACACGGAACGTACCGAGCATCTGGTGCGCCTGGCGCGAGCCATGTTGCGCCTGACCGCCGCCGTTGATACCACCCGAGGGTCCTTACCGGATGCCTTGTCGGCGCAAGGGATTCGGGCCGGGCTGGTGCCCCCGGGGGCGCCTTCTCTAGCCAAATTCCCGCGGCTCTTCGAAGAGGCCCTCCTGACGGGTCTTAACGATGAGAAGGGGGCATCCAGCATTGCCTTCAATCTGTTGGCGTTGGAACGGACCACCCTCGCCTTGCGCGACCGGCTTGCGCCTGAGCAGTGGGGACTGATCCGCCGGATGCGCACGACCTTCACCTCGCTGCTCGGCTTGCCCGGTGGTGAATTGCCCCAGAGGTCGCGGGTGCAATCGGCCTTGGATCGGCTGGCGTTGCAGTTGGCCGCGGCTACGGGCGCCCAATCCGACCGCATGATCCGGGATCATGGCTGGCGGTTCCTTACGGTGGGACGTCTCTTGGAACGGCTGGTCGGCCTCACGCAGTGCCTGGATGATTTCCTGGCTGCCGGCGCCCAGACGGGTGCCATTGGCGTGGAGGCCCTGCTCGATCTTTTCGACAGTGCCATTACCTTTCGTGCCCGCTATCAGCGTCATGAAGACTTGTTGGCCTTGGTGGATTTGCTGGTGCTCGACGACACCAATCCCCGGGCCTTCGCCGGGGTGATGCGGCGGTTAAGGACCGAACTGTCGAAACTCCCCGGGAGCCAGCAGGTCCTGGCCCCGTTGCAGGCATGGCTGCCGCAGGCGGGAGTAGGGGTCCATTTCGAGGATATGCGTGATCTTGACGATGAGGGTCTTGTTACCCTCCTGCTCGAGGTGGCGCGGCGTCTTAACCGCCTGGCCTTATCCTTGGGCGAAGAGATCGGTCATCGCTATTTCGCGCTGGCAGAGGGCACGGATCAGGTGCAGCACACGTGAACCTGGTGAATGGCAACCCTGAGATCGGCGGGTCTCGGCCAATCGAGGCGGATCCGGGTACCCTGGAATTGGAGGTCCTGCATGAAACCTGCTATGAGTACGAGGCGCCGGTCTCTCTTGCGCATCACCTTGCCTATCTGCGGCCCCTGACCGATGCCCACCAGGTCCTGATCAGCTATGCCATGGAGGTGAACCCACTCCCCGCCTTACGTCGCGATGGCACCGACGTGTTCGGTAACGCCGCCAGTCATTTGACGATCCAGCAACCGCATCGGGAATTGAGGGTGCTAGTCAAGGCGCGGCTGTGGGTGTCCCCGCGCTTTGGGCTGCTGGAACCCGAGGCCTCACCCGATTGGGAAGAGGTGCGTGATCGGCTGTTGTACGTCGCGCGCGCGCCCTTCGACCCAGCGGTGGAGTTCGCGCAACCCTCCCCCTATGTGCCGCGCTTGGAGGCGCTCAGGGAATATGCGCGGCCCTCCTTTCCCAGCGGACGACCCCTGGCGGCGGCGGCACTTGATTTAATGCATCGCCTCTATGCCGATTTTCGTTACGAGGCCCGCAGCACCGAGATCGACACGCCTCTGGCGGAGGCCTTTGCCCAACGGCGGGGGGTGTGCCAGGACTTCGCGCATCTGATGGTGGGTTCCCTGCGCATGCTGCGGCTGCCAGCGCGTTATGTCAGTGGCTACCTGCGCACCGGTTCCGGTGATGACCCCCTGTTCGTCGGCGCCGACGCCTCGCATGCCTGGGTGCAGGTTTATGCGCCGGGTACCCCTGGCGTGCCTGCCGATGGTTGGTTGGACCTGGATCCGACCAATGACCTGGTGCCCGCGAGCGGACATGTCCGCCTGGCGGTTGGTCGGGATTTCGGGGATGTCGCGCCGTTGCGTGGCGTGATTCGGGGGGGCGGCCATCATAAGTTGACGGTGGGGGTAACCACCCGCTTGATAGGGCCGGCCTCCGCCCTTGCCTCCAGGGGTTAGGGTTGAGGCACGGGCTCCTACCTGGCCCAGGTCGCCTCGGTGATGGGTTGTCCATGTTCGAAGGTTTGCCACCGCTCCCCGAGCAGGGCCTGGATGGGCCGGTACCTGTCCTTGTAGGCCATTTTGCGACAGTCCCTGATCCAATACCCCAGGTAGAGGTACTGGAGCCCCAGGCGCCGGGCGAGGGCAATCTGGCTCAGGATTGCAAAGGCGCCCGGTGCTCGGCTGGCGTAGGCCGGGTCGAAGACGGTATAGACAGCGGACAGGGCGTTAGGGACCCGGTCGGTTACGGCCAAGGCGATCAGACGCTCCCCGAGGCGAAATTCCAGCAGGCGGGTTTCACCGCCCCAGGGTTGGATCAGGTAATCCTGGTAACTCTCGGGGCTCAATTGGTCCGCCATGCCACCGCCCGGGTGGCGATGGCGGATATAGGCGGCATAGAGGGCGAAATGTTCGGGCACGAACCCGGCGGGGTGGTCGCTTAGTATCAAGTCGCCGTTCTGGATGTAATTGCGGCGTTGAGATCGGTTGAAGACGATCTGGTTGACCTCAAGGCGTACGGGCACGCAACTCTGACAGGTGCCGCAGGCAGGGCGATAGACGAAGCGCCCGGCCCGCCGGAAACCCTTTTGCAACAGGGATTCATAAAGAGGACCGCTCATAGGTGCCCTGGGATCGATGAAGAGGACGCGCTCGTCCCTTTTCGGTAAATAGGCACAGAGACGGTCCCCTGTCAGAAAGAGGGCTAACCGTTGCTGGCAGCCGGGGTTGGTCACGAGCCTGCCCCGACCTGGGGTGAAGGGGTGTGGGTTGGACCCAAGGGATCCTGTGCCCCCCCGTCCTTGCCTTCGTATTTCCAGGGCCCGGGAGTACCGGGGTCGGCGCATAGGAGGTCGAGGCTGGCCCTGAACTCGGCCCGGGGGATCTGAAACGCCCCCAGACTCAAGAGATGGTTTGTCACCATCTGGCAATCGATGAGACCAAAACCCCGTTCCTCCAGGGACCGGCAAAGGTGGACCAGGGCCACCTTGGAGGCATCGCTGACGAGGCTGAACATGGACTCGCCAAAAAACACACGGCCAAGACTGACGCCGTAGAGACCACCCACCAAGTCCCCGTTCCGCCAGACCTCCACCGAATGGGCCCAACCAGCCCGATGCAATCGCTGGTAGGCGCGAATCATCATGGGTACCAACCAGGTGCCTTGGTTGTGGCGCAGGGAGGCGCAGGCGCCGATGACCTGATAAAAGGCCTGATCCAGGGTGATACGGAACTGTCCCCGGCGCAGCGTTTTGGCCAGGCTGCGGGAGATGTGGACCTGGTTCGGCCGCAGTATGGTCCGGGGGTCGGGGCTCCACCAGAGGATGGGATCGCCGGCGTTGAACCAGGGGAAGATGCCTTGGCGGTATGCATTGAGCAGGCGCTGTGGGTCCAGGTCGCCGCCTATGGCGAGGAGGCCATTGGGCTCCGCCTCCGCCAGGGAGACATCGGGGAAGGGCGCGGTCGGGTCCCGCGGGTCTAGAAGATGCAGCATGGATCAGGGTCCCTGTGCCGGACCCGCATGTCTCCGGCCGTTGGCGCGGGATCAAAAACTAGGGGTGACTAAGGAAAATTTGCCCCTGATGGCCCGCATGGAGTAAAAGGCAGAATTGTTACAATCCCTACCGGCTTGACCGGAGTGGACCGTGCAAAGTGTAACACGGGGCAAGGCCGGGCCCGGATCGCGCCTTTTCCCGCCCCTGTAGCCATTCCGGGTCGTCACGCAGGGAGCGAGGTCAATTAGCCATGCACTACAGAGTCTTTTACTACTTTGAACGTTCTGGCGATACCATTTCCTCAACCAATGCCGTTGAGATGAGCGCCCGCGATATCCATCGCCAACTCCTGGGATGCCTCCATGGCAATGACGACTATCTGGGCCTCATCGATGCCCAGGATAATATTTTGCAGATACTCTGCGAGCCTCAGTTGGAACGCTTCTGGGTCGAATTACCCCTGGAGGCCGCCAAGGCCTCTTGGGGCCGCTACATGAAGCTGGATGAACTGGTGCAATTGGTCGAGACCCTGCCCGCCATCTTTGACCGCGAAAACCTGCCGGAACTGCATTACAAGCCCTGGTAAAGGGGGTTGTAATCCCAAGTGCCTATGAATTGGGTCCTTGGCTGGTCGATCCGACGCGCCCCAGGCAGGTGATTTCTGCCGGCCCTAGCCGTTATGCCCCTTTGGATTTGATACTCCTTACCATTGGCAGGGCGTTGACAGGATCCTCGGGCCAGTGGTGCTTGGGGTAACGGCCACGCATTTCATTGCGCACCTGGACGTAGCTGCCGGTCCAGAAGCCCGGGAGGTCCCGGGTGAGTTGGATGGGCCGGTGCGCGGGGCTGAGCAACTGCACCAGGAGGGGGACCCGGCCACTGGCGATGGTCGGGGTTTCCCGAGTCCCAAGCATCTCTTGCAGGGGCACGGGAAGGACGGGTATATCGCCGGCCAGGTAATCGATGGTGCGACGCGCACCCGCGGGGGTGACGAGGCTGGCCGGGGCCTCCTGCTCCAGGCGTTGGCGTTGCTCCCGGTCGAGTCGGGTGGCGAGGATTGCG
>CAZFZB010000041.1:13091-21962 GCA_964523415.1 uncultured Chromatiaceae bacterium
CCGAACAGGGCCTGGATCTCCTGCTCGCTGATGGGGAGGGCGAGCTGGATGCGGCCGTCGCGGCCGGTGGCATCGAGGCTGGCCACCACCAGATAGGGGTGGCTGAGGAGGGGGTCGTCCTGCGGCAGGGCGACACCGGAACCCTGGGCAAGGAGGTAGCGTCGCTCCTGCTCGGGACGCCGCTGGGCAATCCGATCCGGATAGGCCAGGGCGAGCAGGCCACCGCTGGTAGCAACCGCTCGCTGCTCCTGTCCTGGCATTCCCCTAACCAGGTGGCGCAGTTGCGCGGCGGCGCGGTCGATGGCGGCCAGTCGCCGCCCGTCCATGCCGCCAGGGCCCCGGTGTTCCTGGAAGGCCTGCAAGGCGAGCAGGCGTAACCCCAGGTCCGCTGAGACAGGCTCCCCGGGCCGACGGAGCCAGGGGTCGCGTTCGGAGAGGAGGGCGCAGAGATCCGCGGCCTCCCCGGCCAGATCAGGTGGCGATCCCAACAGCAGGGCGGCCAGGCGCGGATGGATAGGGAGCCCTGCCATGGCGCGGCCGAGCCGGGTCACATGGCCACCCGCGTCCAGGGCACCCAGGCGGACGAGCAGGGCTACCCCTTGCTCCCAGGCCGGGTGCGGCGGGGCATGGAGCCACTGGAGTGCCGCCGGATCATGCACCCCCCAGAGGGCCAGTTCCAGGACCAGGGGGGCTAGATCGGATTGCAGGATCTCGGGGGTACGGTGTCTGGGGCGACCCCACTCCTGGGACCGGGTCCAGAGCCGGAAACAGATGCCGGGGCCAAGCCGCCCGGCACGTCCGCTGCGCTGATCCGCCGAGGCCAGCGGGATAGCCTCCGTCACCAGGCTCGTCAAACCCGACCCCGGTGTGAAACGCGGCTTGCGGGTCAGGCCCGTATCCACGACCACGCCAATACCGGGGATGGTGAGGCTGGTCTCGGCCAGGTCCGTGGCCAGTACCAGACGCCGCTGGCCATCCCTTGGCCCCGCGAGCACCCGATCCTGCTCTGGCTTTGGCAGAGTGCCATGGAGGGGCAGGATCTCGATGCCCTGCTCACCCAGGCTGACCAGCCGTTCCCGGACGCGTTCGATTTCACCGGCTCCGGGCAGAAAGACGAGCAGGTCGCCTGCATGGCAAACCAGGCCCTGACGGATGGTGGCGACGAGGGCCGGTAGCCAATCCCGCCCTGGATCCCGGTCCGCGTAGCGGATCTCGACCGGGTAGGGCCGGCCGCCGGCTCGGATCAGGGGCGCTCCGCCCAGCATGGTCGCCAGGGGTTCGGCCTCCAGGGTGGCGGACATGGCCAGGATGCGCAGGTCCGGTCGCAGGTTGGCGATCACGTCCAGGGTCAGGGCCAGCCCCAACGCCGCGGGCAGGTTCATCTCATGGAGCTCGTCGAAGAGGACGATGCCCACCCCCTCTAGGGCTGGGTCCGACTGGAGGCGCCGAGTCAGGATGCCCTCGGTCAGTACCTCGATGCGGGTGCGGGGCCCGATCCGGCGCTCGAAGCGGACCTGGTAGCCCACTGTCTCGCCAAGGTCCTCGCCGAGCAGGGTCGCCATATAGGCGGCGGTAAGGCGTGCAGCAGGACGGCGTGGCTCCAGCATGAGAATGCGTTGGCCCGCCAGCCAGTCCTGGTCGAGGAGGGCCAGGGGAACGCGGGTGGATTTGCCGGAGCCCGTGGGGGCCTGGAGCAGGGCATGCCCTCTCCGCAGGGCGGCGAGGAGGTCATCCATGACCCCGGCGATGGGGGGAGGTTCGGGCGCGTCTGGGTTCAAGGCCCAGTCTCCAGGGTCTCCCGGTAGCGGGAGGCCAGGATGTCGAGGAGGGCAGGGTGGTCACCCACCAGCCCCGTGAGGATGATGCGCAACTCCGGGTACTCAGCCCTGACGGTGGCGGCTATCTCGTCCAGATCCCCACCAGGACCTGCATGACGGCCGGCAAAAAGAAAGAGGGGGACGACGTACACCGGGCTCTGGTCGTCCGCGCGAGCCAAACGGCGGAGCACCGCCAGCAGGAGTTCACCGTTGAAATCGTATTGGGGACCGGCGCGCCGTTCCATGGCGGCCTCCTCGATCTGAGTGCCTGCCTCTAGACGGGAGCGCAGATCCGCCGCCAACCAGCGCCGTGTGGCATTGACCTCGGGGCTGGGGGAGCCATGGTCGACCAGGACCAGGCGTCGTGGCTGGAGTCGGGTTTCGCGTGCAGCGGTCACAATACGATTCAGCAGAATGGCGGTGAGGCGTGGCTCGCCCTGGGGCAAGGGGCAGAGCGGGGCGGTCAGGCGAACCTCCAGGTTGCCCCCATTCCTGTTCAGCCTGGCTATCAGGGCAGGAATGGCCTGGGTGAGGGCCCCGCTTGGGCCGAAGAAGAGGGGGATGATCAGAAAATGCCCAATACCCTGGCGCATGCGGTCAACCAGCCAGGGTTCGAGGGTAGTGGCCGCTATACCAGCGAGTCGGTCGGGGCTGATGAGGTCGGAATGGGCCAGGGAAACAGGCTGGATGTGCTCGTGGAGAGATGCCGAAAGGCGGGCAGCCAGCTCCCTTAAGGCCAGGGTGGATTGTGGGCGTCGCGAGCCATTGTCGAGGAGCAGTATCTCGCGCATGGCCATTCTGCCTCCCAGGTCAGAGGGGTGCCGCGACGAAACGGCGACCCGAGTCTTGGTCCCGTCGCGGTGGAGAGTCGTTCAGGCGAGGAAGCAGGGGAAAATCAGGGCTCGATGACGTAGATCTCGACCCGGCGGTTCTGACTCCGTCCGGCCTGCGTCTCATTCGAGGCGATAGGCCTGGCCTTGCCGAGGCCCAGGGCCGTCAGGCGTTCGGGGGCGACGCCTCGTGCAACCAGTGCCTCCAGCACCGCCTCTGCGCGCTGTTGGGATAGTGCCAAATTCGTCTCGTCGCGCCCGGTGCTATCGGTATGGCCCTCGACGCGAACCCTAAGCTCCGGAAACTCGACCAAGACGGCGGCGATTTGGTCCAGCCTGGGGATGTCACCCTTGGGAAGCTGGGCTTGGCTTGCCTGGAAGCGGATTTCATCCTCGCTCAGGTCAAGCAAGGTGCCCTGGTCGGTGGCGCGACCCTTGAGGGCACCCAGGCGCTGGTGCAGGGACTTGAGATGATCGAGGGCCTGGTCACCACGGGAACGGGCGGCCAGCAGATCCGACTTGGCCTGCTGGCGGAGTTGATCCAGTTCCTGGCTCAAGGACTTGATTTCTTCCCGGCGTGCGGCGAGGTCCTTGGTCAGGTCCGCTTCCTTGGCGGCCGCCGCCTGGGTCAGCTTCTCGAGTTGAGACCGGGAATCGGCATGGGCCGCTTGGGAGTCCTCCAGCTTGCCTTGGAGGTTCGCGTGTTCACCCCGCAAGGCGGCCAGGGCCTCGCGTTCCTGATTTAGGGCGGCCTCGGTGGCCTCCATCTTCTGGCTGGCCTCACTCAGGTCCTTTTTTAGCCCCTGGTGGTCGCTGAGCAGTTTGGTGAGGTTCTCATGTTCCTGATGAAGGGCGGCCTCTGAGGTCTCGAACTTCTGTCCCGCCTCGCTCAGCCCCTGTTTGAGCCCCACGTTTTCATCTTGCAGCTTGACCAGGGCCTCGTGCTCCTGATCCAAGGCGGCCAGGGTAGTCTCGGTCTTGTGGCCGGCCTCGCTCAGCTTATGCTTGAGCCCTTCGTGTTCATCGCCCAGTTTGGCAAGGGCCGCTCGCTCCTGGAGCAGGCTGGCCTGGGTGGCCTCGAGTTTCTGGCTGGCCTCGTTGAGACCCTGCTTGAGTCCCTCATTCTCCTCACGCAGCTTAGCGAGGGCCGCACGCTCCTGCTCCAGGTCGTCCTGGGTGGCCTCGAGCCTTTGGCCGGCCTCACTCAGGTCCTGTTTGAGGCCCTCGTTGAGTTGTTTGGACTGGGTCAGGCCCTGTTCCAGGGTAGCCAGTCTCCCCTGTTCGGCCTCGAGGGCCTGCCGGGTCTGGAGCAGGTCCGTCTTGGCGGCCAGGATGCGTTTTCCCCAATTCGCCTCCATCGCGGCCTTGTCCGGGTCACTGCCTACCAGGAGGGTCCGGAATTTG
This sequence comes from uncultured Chromatiaceae bacterium, assembly GCA_964523415.1. Classification (GTDB taxonomy): domain Bacteria; phylum Pseudomonadota; class Gammaproteobacteria; order Chromatiales; family Chromatiaceae; genus M0108. Next base: position 17,143 of record CAZFZB010000041.1, read on the forward strand.
ATGATCTCCTCCGTCAGGTCGTCGGTAATTTGCTGGACGTGTGCCTCGTGACTGGCGGCGGCGTCGGTGGCGGCCTGGTGGAGGTGGTCGATGTCGGTCTTGAGGGCGACGATCTCGTCGTTAGCCCCTTGGAGGCGTTGCTGGAGGTCGGCCTCGGCCGCCTTCGCCTTGTCGTGCAGTTTGGCGAGGCTGTCATCGTGTTCCTGTTGATTGGCCTGCATCTGGGCCTTGAGATCACGCTGGCCACGGGTTGAGGTTTCCAGGTCACCTGTGAGGGCGGCCACGCGGTCTGTTAGATGAGTGTTCTCCGTATGGGCAGCCTCCAGGGCCTGGCTCTTCTCGCCGATCGTCGCCTTATGGGCCTGAATCTGCTCATGGGTATATTGTTGTAACCAGATCAGGAGCGCGCCCAGGCCAAGGACTAGGAGGGCCAGAATCCAGATCCAGGTGCGCATGGGAGAGGCAATCTTGGGTGCGGTCATCTTCTCCTCCTTATGGTATGAGTGCCGTGCAATCTTGTGGGAGACTGGCCCGGGGGATGGGTTAGGCACCCCCAGTTTATCCCATGGATGGGAGTGCGGGCAGTCCTAATTCGGGGTTGGGGCCTGGTGCCAGATCCGATGCCGCCCTAAATAAAAAGATGGTTCGGCGCGGATGACAAGGTCACGCCACCCATGCAGAATAGAAAGGTTATCAGAAATATTGCCCACCAGGCGCGCATGCCCAACCGCTTCAGGAGGGAGGCGCCTTTCGACCTCACCAGGACCCTACAGCCATGCATCAGTTCCTCAAAAAGATTACCTTGCTCACCCTCCTCACCCCCCTGGCGGCGGGTGCGGCGGATGAGACCGTCCACATCTACAACTGGAACGACTATTTCGCTGAAGACACCCTGTCGGGCTTTCAGGAGCGCACCGGTACCCGGGCCGTGCTGGACCTTTATGACAGCAACGAGATCCTGGACGCCAAACTTCTGGCGGGTTCCAGCGGTTATGACCTCGTCTTCCCCACCGCCCGACCCTTCGCGCAGCGCCAGATCAAGGCTGGTATTTATCAGCCGCTTGATAAATCCAAGTTACCGGGCCTGAGCAACCTGGACCCGGAGATCTACGGTTCCCTCAAGGATCTGGATCCCGACAACAAGTACCTGGTGCCCTATATGTGGGGCACCACCGGGCTGGGCATCAACGTCGATAAGGTCAAAGCGGCCCTGGGTGAGGAACCGGTGGCAAGTTGGGCCCTGGTCTTCGATCCGGAAAAGGCCAAGAAGCTGGCGAGTTGCGGCCTGACCCTGTTCGATGATCCCACCGAGGTCTTCGCCGCCGCCCTCCTGTATCTGGGCAAGGACCCCAACAGCCGTGATAAGAAGGACCTCAAGGCGGTTCAGGATCTCATCAAGGCCGTGCATCCCTATATCCGCTATTTCCATACCTCCCAGGTCATCAGTGACCTGGCCAACGGGGACATCTGTATCGCCCAGGGCTATTCCGGGGATGTACTTCAGGCTCGGGACAAGGCCCAGGAGGCCGGCAATGGCGTCAAGGTGGCCTACCTGGTTCCCAAGGAGGGCGCCGTCCTGTGGGTGGATGTCATGGCCATCCCCAAGGATGCCCCCAATCCCGCCCAAGGCCTGGCCTTCATCCAGTATCTCCTGGATCCCAAGGTAATCGCCAGTGTCTCCAACTTTGTCAACTACGCCAACCCCAATCTGGCTGCGACGGAGTTCCTCGACGAGTCGATACGCCAGGATCCCGGCGTCTATCCCTCCAAGGAGGTCCGCGCCCGGCTGATTACCCTGAAGGAAGCCAGCGACAAGGAGATGCGCGAACTCAACCGCATCTGGACCCGGCTCAAAGCCGATCGCTGATCCGGAACCCGGGGCGGAAAGCGGGTGGCGACAGGGGAAGAGCGGGGAGCCGGTGCCTTGGAGGCCTGGCAGGACCCCAAGGCCAGGCCCTATGTGCGAATCGAGGTCGTGAGCCGGCGCTTCGGCGAGGTTCAGGCCCTGAATGGCGTCAGCCTGGATATTTATCAGGGGGAGTTCTTTTCCCTCCTGGGGGGGTCAGGTTGCGGCAAGACCACGTTGTTGCGCCTGCTGGCGGGACTGGACAGCCCCACAAGCGGACGTATCTGGATCGATGGGGCCGACGTTACCGACATTCCAGCCTTTCGTCGGCCCGTGAACATGATGTTCCAATCCTACGCCCTCTTTCCCCACATGAACGTGGAGGCCAATATCGAATTCGGCCTGCGCCAGGAAAAAATGCCCAGGGCAGAGCGCGCCGAACGGGTTGGCGAGATGCTGGATCTGCTGCACATCGGCGACCTGCGTAAACGCCGGCCGGATCAACTCTCCGGGGGCCAGCGCCAGCGCGTGGCCCTGGCGCGTTCCCTGGCCAAGCACCCCAAGCTGCTCCTGCTCGACGAGCCCCTGGGTGCCCTCGACAAGAAGCTACGGGTTCATACTCAATTCGAATTGGTCAAGCTGCAGGAGCGTATCGGCATCACCTTCGTGACCGTTACCCACGATCAGGAGGAGGCCATGACCATGTCCAGCCGCATCGCGGTCATGGACGCCGGTCAAATCGTCCAGGTCGATACCCCGACGGGCATTTACGAATTCCCCAACTCGCGCCTGGTGGCGAGCTTCATCGGTTCGGTCAATCTCTTTGAGGGTAAGGTGAGCGCCCGGGATGGGGATGAGGTGCGGGTGGCGGGGGAGGGGGGGCTGACCCTGAGGGCCCGCTGCCGCCAGCCTCTGGCTCTGGGTACGCCCGTAGCGGTAGCCGTGCGGCCGGAGAAAATGCGCCTGTGCGAGGAGTGCGCGGAGCCTGGCGAGAATTGCGTGACCGGCCAGGTTCAGGATATCGCCTATCTGGGGGATGTCTCCATCTATCACATCCGTGTGTCGCCGGAACGCGTGGCGACCATGACCCTGGCCAATATTCACCCTAGCACCGAACAGAAATTGACCTGGGGTCAGGAGGTGACGATGGCCTGGTCACCCCGCTGCGGCGTGGTCCTGACGGATTGACGCATGACGGGTCTCACCCGCCACCACGACAGGGGAGGGATCTGGACATGAGCCAGGATGCCAATACCCAAGCCGAGGGCTGGCGGGGCTGGATGACGCATCTGAGGCACTGGCAACCAGGGCGCTGGGTCAACATTGGCCTGCCTTATTTCTGGCTGCTGCTCTTCTTTTTTCTACCCTTCGTCATCGTCCTTAAGATCAGTCTGGCGGAGCCTCTGTTGGCCCAGCCCCCCTATTCGGCCCTCCTGGACTGGCTGGACGATTCGGTGCTGCAGATTCGCATCAACCTGGGTAACTACAGCCTGACCTGGGGGGATGAACTCTATCGTGCCGCCTTCCTCAATTCCCTCTGGGTCGGCCTGGTCTGCACACTGCTCTGTCTGGTCATTGGCTATCCCATGGCCTATGCCATCGCCACGGCCCAGGAGCGCTGGCGGGTGCCCCTGCTGATGCTCATTATCCTCCCCTTCTGGACCTCCTTCCTGATTCGCGTCTATGCCTGGATCGGCATCCTCAAGAACAATGGCCTGCTCAACAACTTACTGATATACATGGGCCTGATCGACGAGCCCCTGACCATTCTGCACACCTCCCTGGCCGTCTATATCGGCATCGTCTATTCCTACCTGCCCTTCATGGTCCTGCCCCTTTATGCCACCCTCAGCCGCCTCGATCTGACCTTGCTGGAGGCGGCGGCGGACCTGGGCTGCCGACCCTGGCGGGCCTTTATCCGCGTCACCCTGCCCCTGTCCCTGTCCGGCATTCTGGCTGGGAGCCTGCTGGTGTTCATCCCGGCGGTGGGTGAGTTCGTGATCCCGGATCTCCTTGGTGGTCCCGATTCCCTCATGGTCGGGCGCATGCTCTGGACCGAATTCTTTGCCAATAAGGATTGGCCCCTGGCCTCGGCCCTGGCCTTGGTGTTGCTGGGGGTATTGGTGGTGCCCTTCGTCGCCCTGCAACGCTGGCAGTCAAACCTGGAGGGCGAGTCATGAGGACCCGCCGCTGGCCCCTCCTGAGCCTCCTGGCCTTCGGCTACGCCTTTCTCTACATACCCGTTCTGCTGTTGGTCATCTATTCCTTCAATGCCTCGCGTCTGGTGACCGTCTGGGGCGGTTTCTCGACCCATTGGTATGGCGAGTTACTGGGCAACGACCAGATCCTCGACGCCGCCTGGCTGAGCGTTCGCATCGCGACGGTGAATGCCACCCTGGCGATGGTGCTGGGTGCCTTGGCGGCGATGGCCTTGGTTCGCTACGGGCGCTTTCGCGGGCGGGGTGGTTTCGAACTCCTGCTTACGGCACCCCTGGTCATGCCGGACGTCCTCATTGGTCTGTCCCTCCTGCTACTCTTTGTTGCCATGCAGCAAGCCATCGGCTGGCCCGACGGGCGCGGCTTCACCACCATCGCTATCGCTCACATCACCTTCAGCATGGCCTATGCCACCGTGGTGATCCGGGCGCGATTGGCGCAGATGGACCGCTCCCTGGAGGAGGCGGCCCAGGATCTGGGCGCGCGGCCTCTGGTGGTCTATCTGCGCATCACCCTGCCTCTCATGGCACCCGCGCTGCTGTCCGCTTGGTTGCTGGCCTTCACCCTGTCCTTGGACGATCTGGTCATCTCCAGCTTTGTCGCCGGGCCCGCCTCCACGACCTTGCCCATGGTCGTTTATTCCAGCGTGCGCCTGGGTCTCTCCCCCCAGATCAACGCCCTGGCCTCCCTGATCCTCCTGTTCGTGTCCCTGGCGGTGATCATCGCCGGCCTAACCATGGCGCGCCGGCGAGTGTGA
>CAZFZB010000042.1:0-17524 GCA_964523415.1 uncultured Chromatiaceae bacterium
GGGACAACGCCAAGAAGTACATCGAGGACGGCAACTACGGCGGCAAGGGCTCCGACGCCCACAAGGCGGCCGTCACCGGCGACACCGTCGGCGACCCCTACAAGGACACCGCTGGTCCCGCCGTCAACCCGCTGATCAAGATCATCAACATCGTTGCCCTGCTGATTGTGCCCATTCTGTGATACATCCCTGGTACCGGTCACTGACCGGCGCCAGGGCCTCCATCGAGGTGGTGCCGGGTTTGCGCCTGGCACCGCGATGCAGGAAAATTCAGGGGTCGGCGTGGCACGCTGACCCCTTTTTTTGTTGGCGCCTGGTTGGCGCCCGCGGAGAACCAACATGAATCTGGACAGAGTCAATTCGGGCGATCACGTTCCCAACGAGATAAACGTGATCATCGAGATCCCGTCTCACTCGGACCCTGTCAAGTATGAGCTTGACAAGGAAACTGGCGCTATGTTCGTGGATCGTTTCATGAACACGGCCATGCACTACCCCTGCAACTATGGCTATGTGCCCCATACCCTGTCCAACGATGGTGACCCGGTGGACGTCCTGGTGTTGACGAGCTACCCCCTGATCCCAGGCTCCGTTATCAAGTGCCGTCCGGTAGGCGTGCTCAAAATGACCGATGAGTCCGGTGACGATGCCAAGATTCTTGCGGTGCCCACCGACAAGCTGTCCCGACACTACCGTGCCGTCCAGGACTTCCGTGACCTGCCCGAGGTCGTTCTCGACCAGATTTCCCACTTCTTCGAGCATTACAAGGATCTGGACGAGGGGAAATGGGTCCGCATCGCCGGCTGGGGCGGTGCCGATGAGGCCAAGACCGAGATCCTGGCCAGCGTCAAGATGTACGAGGACGCACCCAAAAAGCCCAACTTCTAGGTTTGGCCTGCTCCTCTGCCCAGGGGGCGAGGAGCCCTGGTGAGTCAGTGGCTGAGGGCTGATTGTTCCAACTCGCCTCCCGACTCGCCCATGCCTTTTCCTCCCGGCTGGATGCCTTTCGCCATGAAAATCTGCCTCCTCTCCGATAGCCACGACCATATCCCCCTGCTGGACGCCGCCGTCGCCGCGGCCAAGGCCCTCGGTGCCGAGGCGGTGCTGCATTGCGGCGATCTGGTCGCGCCCAGCACCCTGCGCTGCCTGGAGAAATATGGGTTACCGGTACACATGATCCACGGCAACAATACGGGGGACATGTTCACCCTCGGGCGCCTGGCGGCGGATCCTGGCAGCGTGGTGGAATATCACGGCATGGATGCAGGCATCGAGATCGGCGGCCGGCGCATCTTTCTCGTCCATTATCCCCACTATGCCCGCGCCATGGCGGCCACCGGGGACTGGGACCTGGTTTGCTGTGGCCACAGCCACCTCCCGACCCAACAGTGGCTCCCCCACCTGAAGGGAGGCCGAACTCTGCTGCTAAATCCTGGCACCGTCGGCGGCGTGGGGCATGCCCCAGCTACCTGGTTTCTGGTCGATCTCGAGACCCTGGAGTGCGAGGCCCACGAACTCGATAAAACCCTGGAGCGCGGGGCTCAGGCAATCAAGGCGACCGGAACCCAACCCCAGCTATGATGGAACTAACCCACTTCAACGAGGCGGGCGAGGCGCGGATGGTCCAGGTGGGTACCAAGGACGTGACCCATCGCTGCGCCATCGCCGAGGGTTGGATCCGGCTCCTGCCCGCGACCCTGGAACGGTTACTGTCCGGCGACCACCGGAAGGGTGACGTGCTGGGCGTGGCTCGCGTCGCCGGCATCATGGGTGCCAAACAGACCGCCAACCTGGTGCCCCTCTGTCATCCCCTGGCCCTGACGCACATCCGGGTCGATCTGGAACCGGAGGTGGAGAGCTCCCGGGTTCGCTGCCGTGCCCGAGTCGAGACCCTAGGCCAGACCGGTGTGGAAATGGAGGCCCTCTGCGCGGTCCAGGTCGCCCTGCTGACGATTTATGACATGTGTAAGGCGGTGGATAGGGGAATGAGTATCGAATCGGTGCGTCTGGTGGAGAAATGGGGTGGCCAGTCGGGCCACTGGTCCCGCGACGACCAGGTCTTGGGCGGAGCTCAAGCCATATGAATCCCCGCTATCGACAAGCCAGTTTTCTTCGCGCTGTTACCCGTCTGGATCAGGCACCCGACGACGTGGGGCGCGAGGTGGCCTTTGCCGGCCGGTCCAATGCCGGCAAGTCCAGCGCCATCAACAGGATTTGTGATCAACGTCAGTTGGCGCGCACCAGCAAGATGCCGGGGCGTACCCAACAGATCGTCTTTTTTGAAACCGGGGAGGGCCGCCGTCTGGTTGACCTGCCGGGCTACGGTTACGCTCGGGTCTCGGAGGCCATCAAACGCCAGTGGCAGGACCTGATGGCCGATTATCTGCGCCAGCGCCAGTCCCTGATCGGCTTGGTCGTGGTGATGGATATCCGTCACCCCCTGATGGACTTCGACATGCGAATGCTGGAATGGAGCCGGGAATCCAGTCTGCCGTTGCTATTGCTCCTGTCCAAGAGCGACAAGTTCAAGCGGGGGGCTGCCATGGCCCAGGCGGATCGGGTGCGGCGGGCGGTGGCCGGGGAGGGGAGTCGCATCCGGGTCGAGCCCTTCTCCTCTTTCGACCGCCAGGGAGTCGAGCCCGTTCATGAGGTGCTCGACCATTGGTTGGGCCTGGGGGATTCAGGAGGTACCTAAATCCCAGTGCGCTATGATCGCTCCTGGCCAAACCTATCAAGGCAGGCTTAGCCAGGCTGAATCTTCAGGGTTCCATCTAGAATTCACCCTTCGCCGCTCCCCGCATGATCTCCTGGATGGTCCTGCTGATACGTTGGGCTGCCGCCTTGAGATCCGGAGGCAGGGCCTTACCCCCATGTATCATGAGATCCAGATTCAGGGAATAGAGCCAAAGACGTCCCTTCTTGTCCTCGACCAGGGCGATGCGACAGGGCATAAAGCCGCTATATTGGTCGCGGTATTCAAGCATGAGCTTACCCACTGCGGCGTCGCAGAAGGACAGGAAGTTCACATAGCGGTAGTCTTCCCCGGTAATCGCCTTGATCTGCTTGTAAAAAGGTGATTCCCCGACAAAGAGGAAGTTGCGACTGGTAGCCAAGCTTTTCATGGACTCGATCACATCTTCCGGGGTCAGTCCCGCTTCCACCTGCTCCGCCCACATCATGGCGACGCTCGGGTCGCCCGTCTCCAACAGGCGCTGGCCCAATTCGCCATAGACGCGTGGGAAATCGCTGTCGAATTCGGCTAGGGTGGGTGCCAGCTTCATATAGGCGTATCCCAGCCCGATGAGGCTGGCAAGGCCGATCAGGGCCAGGAGATTACGGATGATTTTCATGGCGCATTTTCTCCCGGTGGTGTCTCCGTTCTTAAGGTATGTAAACCAGGATGGGTCTGATCCTCGGTGAACCAGCCAGCCCCATCCTGGTGTGATGCCCGAGTCCGAGGCTACCAGCGGTTATAGCCGCTGTTGGGGTTCATCATGGGCGCTGGCATCTGGTTGGGATAGCCACCCGACCAAGGCATGGGCTGCCCTGGGTAGCCGGGGCCACCATAACCCTGGGTGGGGGGCCCGTAGGGCATGTCGGGTGAGGTGCCGAACTCCTGCCCATAGGGCATGGGAGGGTTCATTTCCCGACCCATGGGGGGCTGGGGCGGCTGGCTGAAGATGGCCTCGGCGGCCTCGAGCTGTTCGGCGGACATCTTGTCGATGACCTTGAGATAATTCTCCCATTGGGCCTTTCTGGCCGCGCGGCGCTGCTCGGCCTCCTTCCAGGGAGGCGTCTCGGGCATGCTGATGCCTTTGGCAGCGGCCCGTTCGCGCATCTCGGCCCAGTGCTGGTCTCGTATGGCCGCCCGCTCCTCGGGGGTGGCATTGCGCATCTTTTCCATCTGGGCGCGTTGTTCCTCGGGGCTCATCAGATTCCAAGGGGCATTGGCCGCGTCCCTGGCGGAGGCGCGCTGTTTGGCACGTTCACGCATGGCCTGCATGGCCTGCTCGTGGCGTGCCATCCAGGCGTCATCCAGTCCGCCCGGACCGCCCATGTCCTCCATGGCTGGGGGGTTGGTCCAGGCAGGCATCTCCGGCATCGCCGGCATCTTAGGCGGCGAAATGTCATCATCCTCCCAGGGCGGGGTCTCGGGCAGATTCAGGCCCGCCGTCTCAGCGCGCTTGCGGAGCTCCTCGTAGCGTTGTTTGCGCTTGGCCATCAATTCGGCCCGGCGCTCATCCATACGCTTTTGGGCGGCCTGGGCATGATCGGCGGCACTGGTCATGGGTTTGGCCTCGGTGTTTGCCGGTGCCGCGGCGGCGGGGGCGGCGGGGACTGCTGCTGGAGCTGGAGCAACCGGGGCCGGTGGAACCTCGGCGGCTTGAGGTACCGGTGGGGCCACAACCGCCGGGGCCTGAGGGGCGGGGGGGGCAACGGCTTGCCCCAGGGCTGCCTGGCTCAGGGCCATGCTCAGGGCCGCGGCGGAGGCCAAAAGGATATAAGGGGTTTTGTCGTGCATGGGGTAGTTCCTCCTGGGAATTTTCATAATGCAAGGCGCCCGACCGATCCGGCATGGATGGGCATAGGGTCTATCGCATTCTAGTATCGGTTGCCTGGCTTGTCGTCCCCTCCCGTGGGGATTCGAACCTTCCCGGGCCGGATGACTTGGAATAGCCATGATCTCCGCCCCGTTCTGCCTCGCTTCCGGCCACTTTGGTTACCCTTCGCCTCATCCCGCCAAACTCCTTCCCGGGGCCCAATGGAATTGCATAGGGCGGGATTTTTCAGCGCCTACCTGACGTCTGCCGATCCAACCTATAGAATCTCGTCTAAGGGGTGTCAGGGCTGGCTGTCTTGCGCTAAGCCCGTCCCTACCAGGATTAATCTCAGCCAGGAGACAAAGGATGCAAATCGGTGATCTGATGGCCCAAAGCGGGGTTCAATTCGGCACCAGCGGGGCACGAGGTTTGGCGGTCGATATGACCGACTACGTCTGTTACACCTATACACGCGGCTTTCTCCAATATGTCGCCTCTATTGGCGCGCTTCAGGCGGGAGGGGAGGTGGCCCTAGCGGGGGATTATCGCCCCAGTACAGGTCGCATCCTGGTCGCCTGTAGCCAGGCGGTAACGGATCTGGGCTACCGCCCGCGCTACCTGGGTCGCATTCCCAGCCCGGCTATCGCCAACTTCGGACTGGCTGAAGGGATACCGAGCCTGATGGTGACTGGCAGCCATATCCCGGATGATCGCAATGGCATCAAGTTCAATCTCCCGACCGGCGAGATCATGAAGTCGGACGAGGCAGGCATCCGCGCCCAGGAGGTACCGCTCCCTGGCGGGTTCTTTACGGAGGAAGGCGCCTGGCTCCCGGGCGCTGCCCGGGAATTGCCCCCGGAGGACCCCACAGGTTATCAGGCCTACCTGGCCCGTTACCTCGACTTTTTCCCGGCCGGTTGTCTGGCGGGGCTCTGCATCGGCCTCTACGAACATTCGAGCGTGGCCCGCGATGCCTTTTTCGAGGTCCTTACGGGACTGGGGGCCCAGGTGGACCGGCTGGGCCGCTCGGAGGTCTTCATGCCCGTCGATACCGAGGCCATACGCCCCGAGGATGTCAGCCTGGGGCGTACCTGGGCGGCCACTGGCCGCTATCACTCCCTGGTATCCGCGGATGGCGATGGCGATCGGCCCCTGGTCTCCGATGAACGGGGGGAATGGCTGCGCGGCGATATCGCCGGCATCCTCTGTGCCCACTATCTTGGCGCCGAGGGTGTGGCGACCCCGGTGAGTTGCAATACCGCCCTGGAGAAGAGCGGCTGGTTTGGATCCATCCAACGCACACGCATCGGTTCGCCCTACGTCATTTCCGGCATGGAGAATCTGGTGGCAAAGGGCCTGCAGTCTGTCGTGGGTTACGAGGCTAATGGAGGCTTTCTCACCGCGACCGATCTGGTTCGAGAGGGCCGCCGCCTGCCGGCCCTCCCAACCCGTGATGCCTTGCTGGTGGCCATTGTGTTGCTCCTGGCCGCTCGTGAACAGGGCCTTGCCCTGTCCGTGCTGGCCGCGAGCCTTCCCCCCCGTTTCACTGCCAGTGATCGCATCAAAGACTTTCCGACGAAGCTGAGCCGCACCCATCTGGACGCCCTCGCTACGGGTAATCTCTCGAAGGACCTTCAGGCAGCAGAGGCCCTTTTCGGGGAAAGGTTCGGACCCTTAGCCAGTATCGATATGACCGATGGCGTGCGCATCACCTTCGCCAGTGGCGAGATCGCCCACCTGCGGCCCTCCGGTAACGCCCCCGAGTTACGGGCCTATACCGAGGCTGACAGTCGAGATCGGGCCTGGGAGATGAACCGCCAATGCTTGGAACTGTTGGGAAGTTGGCGGCTCTAGGGATTTGTAATACTTCTGAAGTTCATACCGAATCGGGAGATAAAGCCTCATGAAGCGCTATCGCTGGTTTCTGGGCGTGGGGGTGGCCCTGGTCTTCTCACCCCTCTTGGCCCAGTCTGGTTCCGACCCCAAGGCGAGCAGCAACTCCAGTAGCTGGTCCAAGGCCGGGGAACAGATAAAGGAGGCCGCCGGCACCCTTGGTTCCGCCACCACCGAGACCGTCACCCAAGGGTGGGAGGCCACCAAACAGCAATCGAGTCAGATTTGGGAGGCGACCAAAACACAAACCCAACAGGGTTGGCAGGCCACCAAGGACTTCACCACCCACGGCTGGGAGGCGACCCAATCCTATACCCAGGAAAAATGGGATGCCGCCAAGGGGGCCGTCCAGGGTACGGCGGGACAGACCCAGGCCCCCCACAAGAGCACCAAGCAACCGGCCAGCCCGACGTCACCGGCGCCCATTCAGTCTTCGCGCCATGAGGCTCAGATTCCCGATACGCAGCCATCCGGTTCCTCCCAGCCCGCCCCCCGGGATCCAGGGAACTGAGGACACTGGCCTGGGGGCTTGGGTGGGTCAGAAGGCGGCGAGGAAGGCTGCTACAAAGGCATCGTAGTCGCTGTCGTCTAACTGGTTGATACCAGCGGCCGCTGGTCGCCCTCCGCCGCCGGGGAAGCGTCGGCACAGATCATCCGCGCCCAGGCGGTTGCTAAGGGGCGCCCGGACACTGACGACGAAGCCCCCAGCCGGGAGGCGCGTCAGCAGGGCATGGGCCTGATCCGGGGCCGAGCGCGCCAGTTCGTTGGCCAGCACCCCACCGGCACGCCGTGCCCAGGGTGCCGCTGGCAGTAGGTGGAGGCGGTGACCAGGTCCATCGATCTCAGGAGTGATGGCCCGCGCTCGGGCCATGTCCTCGTCGAAGCCATCACGTAATTGACCAAAGGCCGGGTCGAGGTGGATGAAATCCAGGGGGTTGGCGTAAGGCTGGAGACGGCGGAAGAGGGCGTCGGGTGGAAGGTGCAGATCGGCCACCTCGGCGCCATAGCCGTTGTAATTGAGGTAGATACCCAGATCGCGCAAGGCATCGAGTTGGCTGCCGGTCAAGCCCAGGGGTTGAGCGGCGCGGCGCGCCGATTCGTCGAAGTTGTCGCCGAAGGTACCCACTACCGCCCAGGCCCGCTGGCTACCGCCCAGAAAGTCATCGACCAACAGGCTGGTGCCCCTATCCGGAGTGGTGTCGATGTGGGTGTCCAGCAGAGGGTGCGTGGGGATCTCACCGGGGAAATGGTGATCGAAATAGCGCACCCGGGCACCAGAGGCCAGCAGTCGGTCCAGGTCCGCACGGTTCTTTTCCAGGGCTATGTCCAGGGCCCATATCTCATCGCCGGCCTGGGCCTCGACCCGCGCCAGGAGGCCAATATCACGCTTGACCCCGGTCACCAGAACGGAGTCGCGTGGGTCCTCCAACCGCAGTTGTTGCAGGGCGCAGAGGCCGTCGGCATCGCCGTTGAAGACATCAAAGCAGCTCATCCCGGTTTCTCCGCGACTTGCCAGTGTTCGCCAGAGTCTATCGGCATGGGCTTTCCCCGGCAAGGAAGCTTCCCTGGAGAACGGCCAGAGTTCCGGCCTGATTGCCACCCGTTCCCGGACTGGTTAAACTTTCATCCTTACCCCATGGGTTTCTTCCCGGTTTATCCCGCCCTGGCATTCCAAGAGACCCAGGTTTCGGGCGTGGGATGCCCCTAGCCCCTCCACCTAGACGCCCAATCCAGACCCTATTGCCACCTATGGCCGTCGTTTCCCTTTCCATGACGTCGCTTGCCCCTACCCCGATTCCTGGGGACCTGGCCTCGGGGCGGACGAACCTGCTTGACCTGGATCTGAAGGGCTGCGAGCAACTGGTCAGGGATCTGGGTCATAAGGCCTTCAGTGGCCGCAACCTGTTCAAGTGGATACACAAGCACGGGGTTGTGGATTTCGAGGCCATGACGGACCTGTCCCGGGCGCTCAGGGCCCAACTCCAGGAGACTGCCGAGATACGTCCCCCTCGTCTGGTCGAGGAATGGCCATCCCCGGACGGCACTCGTAAGTGGATGATGGAGCTTGGGGATGGCCAGCGGGTGGAGACGGTTCTGATCCCCTTGCTGATCCCCCAGGAGCGACGCAACACCTTGTGCGTCTCCTCCCAGGTGGGCTGTGCCCTCAACTGCAGCTTTTGCGCCACGGCGCGGCAGGGCTTCAACCGCAACCTGACCCCGGGTGAGATCATCGGCCAGGTCTGGCACGCCACGCGCTGGCTCGGGTTACCGCCTTCCAATGTGGTGCTGATGGGCATGGGCGAGCCTTTGGCCAATTTTGATAATCTTGTCACCGCCCTTGCCATCATGCAGGACGATCTGGCCTACATGGCCGCCAAACAGCGGGTAACCGTCAGTACCTCGGGAATAGTGCCCAATATCTATCGGCTGGCGGAGGTTAGTGAGGTCTCCCTGGCGGTTTCCCTCCACGCCCCCAATAACGACTTGCGGGATGAACTGGTGCCCATCAACAGGAAGTACCCCCTGGAGGCGCTGATCCCGGCTTGCCGTAACTACATCGGCGATGAGCGACGCCGGCGGGTGACCTGGGAGTACGTCATGCTCGATGGCGTCAATGACAGCCCGAGCCACGCCAAGCAACTGATCCGGCTGCTGGAAGGAACCCGCTCCAAGGTCAATCTGATCCCCTTTAACCCCTTCCCTGGCAGCGATTTTCGCACCTCGCCCAACGAGCGCATCCAGGCCTTCCGTGACCGCTTGATGCGCTCGGGTCTCTTCACCACGACCCGTAAGACCCGGGGTGACGAGATCTCCGCCGCCTGTGGCCAGTTGGTGGGGCGGGTGCGTGATCGAGGCCGTCGCGCCCAGGGCCCCCAGGGTTTGCCCCTTCCGGTTGTCGCCCTATGACCCTGTCGCACGGTTGGGCTGCCTGGGTCACGGCTCTCCTGCTGGTCGGCTGCGGGGGCGATAAAGGGGTCAAATCCGATGCCTCCCAGGTCAGCCCTGGGGAACTCTACGTCCAGATCGCCGCTGAGTATTATCGCCTGGGCGAGGTCGAGCAGGCCCTCAAGAATGCCCAGAAGGCCCTGGAGGAGGACCCCAATAACGCCCAGGCCCACAATGTCATCGCGACGATCTATCAGCAGTTGCGCCAGCCGGATCAGGCGGAACAGCATTTCCGTACCGCCCTGGGTCTGACCCCGAATGATCCCTACCTGCTAATGGCCTGGGGTAACTTCCTTTGTGACCGGGGCGATTATGCCGGTGCGGCCGCCCAATACCAGCAAGCCTTGGCGAATCCCCTCTTCAATGCGCCCTGGGTGGGCGAGACTAGGGCCGGCATCTGCGCCCGTCGTGCTGGCCAGATGGGGATCGCGGAGCAGGCCCTGCGCCGTGCCCTCACAGCGAATCCCACCTATGCCCCGGCCTTGATCGAGATGGCGGAATTAGAGCAGGCCCAGGGCCATAATGCCTCGGCAAAACCCTATCTCGAACGTTATTTCGCGGCGGGTGGGCGTGGCCCTAAGCCCCTGCTTCTGGGTGTGCGAATCGAGCGTGCCCTGGGCTCTCGACAGGGTGCCGGCCGTTACGAAAAACTGCTGCGCCAAAATTACCCGGACTCTCCGGAAGTGCCATCCCTATGAGACTCATGATGAGCGAGCCATCCGAACCTAGCCATGACGTGGAGGGGAGCCAGGCCCCGGGGACCGATCAAACCCAAAGCCCTGGCCAGTATCTCCGCCAGGTCCGCCTGCGCCGGGGGTTAGATCTCGCCCAGGTTGCACGCGAGTTGCGCTTGACGCCGGAAAGGGTCAAGGCCATCGAGAACGAGGATCACCTGCGGTTGCCGGATGCGGTCTTCGTGGTCGGCTACGTAAAGAACTATGCCCGACTCCTGGATTTGGACCCCGAGGCCATGGGCGAGGCCTATCGGGCCGTTCTCCCGCCACTGCCAGCACGTCAGCCTGGCGGTACTCCTAGTGCCCATCAGCCTGGTGGAACCCCGTCAGCCCGTCAGCCCGGTGGAACCCCTGCCGCACCGGAGCGCCAGGCCACCCGCAACCCCAAAGGGCCCTCCAAGGCACAGATCCGTGAATCTCATTGGGCGGCCATCACGGCCCTGCTCCTTGTCATCATTCTGGCCTTGGCCTGGTGGCTGCAAAGGCCCGCGGATCAGACGGTCGCCAGGACTCAGGCTAGGGAACAACCGGTTCCTGATGTCCTGGTCCAGCCCCAGACCGCTACGGATGAGGAACCCGAGGAGGATCTCAACGCGGATACCTCCCTGGGCGAGCCCCCACCGGAACCCCTGGATGAGCCTCTGGATGATCCAGAGGCCATTGAGGGGGAGGGTGGTGGCGAGTCCGATGCCGCCGCCAAAACACCCAAGGGGGCCAACGTGTCGGCCACCACCGAGCGTCAATCCCTGACCCCGCCCGAGGCGGATGTGGCCAGAGCCGTGGAAAAGCTAGAGGTGGTGATTTCCTTTTCGGGTCCTACCTCGGTTGACATCCGCGACAGCACCATGAACTACGGCCTGATCGGTGAGATGGACAAGGGCGACCAGCATCTGCTGGGGGGGCAGCCACCCTATTCCATCATCCTGGGTAATGCCGCCGCCACCAAAATAACGGTCGGTGGTCAGCCCTTCGATTTCCGGTCCGTGGTGCATGGCAATGTCGCCCGCTTCATCCTTGACCCGGCCCCCAAGCCCAAGACCAGGCCCTGAATGCCCATGGCGATGAATATCCAGGCCATTCGTGGCATGCACGACCTGTTACCGGACCGTATCGGCCTTTGGCAGCGCTTGGAGGATGGCGCCCGCCAGGTCCTGGAGGCCTATGGGTACAGGGAGATCCGCACCCCCTTGGTGGAAATGACGGAGTTGTTCAAGCGTTCCATCGGCGAGGTCACGGACATCGTCGAAAAGGAGATGTACAGTTTTCCGGATCGCAATGGCGACAGCCTCAGCTTGCGACCTGAGGGCACGGCGAGTTGCGTGCGCGCCGCCATCGAGAACGGCCTCCTCGATCAGCCGCGCCGTCTCTGGTATCGGGGACCCATGTTTCGCCATGAGCGCCCCCAGAAGGGTCGTTATCGCCAGTTCCATCAGATTGGCGTCGAGGCATTCGGCCTGGAGGGCCCGGATATCGATCAGGAGGTCCTCTTTCTGACCCACCGCATTTGGCGGACCCTGGGTCTGACGGGGCTGCGCCTGGAGATCAACAGTCTGGGAGAGGGTGAGGAGCGGGCCGCCTATCGCTCTGCCTTGGTTGCTTACCTGCGCACCCGTTCCCAGGACCTTGACGAGGACAGCCTGCGTCGCCTCGAGACCAACCCCCTGCGGGTACTGGATTCCAAGAACCCGGACCTGCGCGAGGTCATCGCCGGCGCCCCTATCATCCTCGATCATCTCGGAGAAGGCTCCAGGCACCATTTCGAGCACTTCCGCGCCGGGCTCGACGCCGCCGGTATCCCCTATCAGGTCAATCCGCGCCTGGTGCGCGGTCTGGATTACTATAACCGCACCGTATTCGAGTGGATCACCGATGACCTCGGCGCCCAGGGCACGGTCTGCGCGGGTGGACGCTACGATGGTTTGGTCGCCCAACTCGGTGGTCGTCCAACGCCGGCGGTGGGCTTCGCCATGGGACTGGAACGTCTGGTGACCTTGATGGAGGCCAACCTGAAGAGCGGGGCCCTGGCCGCTGATCCCGACCCCCTCGATGCCTATCTGGTTGCCGTCGGTCCCGCCGCTCAGGAGGCTGCCCTGGTCTTGGGGGAACGTCTGCGAGACGCTACCCCGGGCTTGCGTTTGCAATGCCACTGTGGGGGTGGCAGCTTCAAAAGTCAGTTCAAGAAGGCGGATCGCAGCGGCGCCCGCTATGCCCTGGTCCTGGGCGAGGGCGAACTGGAGAGGGGCCTGCTTGGCGTCAAACCCCTGCGTCAAGAGGGCGAGCAGCGCGATCTGGCGTACGAGGAACTGGGCCCCTTCCTCCTGGCGGGGAGGCCCTGAGATCCGTGTGCATCGCCCTTGCGGCTTCTTCCCGGAGCCCGGCGATGGGGGATGGCCCCTCAGGCGGATCGAGCCTGTCCTAATTATTTTGATTTATCAATGAGGTAAGCGGATTGAACGCCTACGATACCGACGATGAAAAGGTTGAAGCCCTCAAAAGCTGGTGGAAGGAGAACGGGGTCTCGATCCTCGGTGGCCTCGCTATTGGTCTCGCAGCCGTCTTCGGCTGGCGAGCCTGGGTAGACCACCGGGAGGATCAGGCCCAGCAGGCCTCCTCGGCCTTCGAGCAACTCGTCGCCACCGTCGAGACGGGTAATACCGAGGCCGCTCGGACCCAGGCCGCCCTACTACTGGAGAAGCATGGAAGCTCCGCCTATGGCGCCTTGACCAACCTGATGCTGGCCCGGGTGGAAATGGCCGCAAAACAGCCCCAGGCGGCACGCAAGGCCCTGGAGCAGGCCATGGCCCAGGCCCCCGATCCAGGCCTGGCCCGAGTCGCAGCCCTGCGCCTGGCGCGGCTGCTCATGGCCCAGGGTGAGATGGACGCCGCAGCGACCCTGATCGCTCAACAGGACCAGGGCCAGGCCTTCAAGGGTGATTTCACCGCCCTGCGGGGAGATCTGGCCCTGGCGGCAGGCCGTATCGCGGAGGCCCGCGCCTCCTATGACCAGGCGCTTGCCCTGGGCGCAACCAATGCGGCGCTGTTGCAACTCAAAGTCGAAAATCTGCCGCCCGCCACATGACCGGCGCCCGGCCCTACACCTGCCAGGGGATAGGCCCATGAGACCCATGCTCCGATTCGCGTCCGCTCTACTCGCCCTCGTGCCCCTGAGTGGTTGTAGCTATATCCCCTGGTTGGGGGGCGAAGTGGACCCCCGCCCGCCCACGGCCCTAAGCGCTGAGACGGTGGGCAGCGGCTTGACCAGCCTCTGGTCCGTCACCACCGGTAAGGGAACGGATGGGCGCCGTCTGAGCCTGATCCCGGCCTACCAGGATGGCAGCCTCTATGTCGCGGATGCCAGGGGTCTGGTGACGGCGGTGAATGCCGCCGATGGCCGTCAGCTCTGGCAGCGGGACACGGGCCTGCCCTTGAGCGGTGGCCCGGAGGTGGCGGGTACCC
Source organism: uncultured Chromatiaceae bacterium (assembly GCA_964523415.1). Classification (GTDB taxonomy): domain Bacteria; phylum Pseudomonadota; class Gammaproteobacteria; order Chromatiales; family Chromatiaceae; genus M0108. Next base: position 13,571 of record CAZFZB010000042.1, read on the forward strand.
GGCTGGTCGTCGGTTCAACCAATGGCGACCTTCTGGCCCTCTCCACCAAGGATGGCACCGAGTTGTGGCGTGCCCAGGTGGGCAGCGAGATCCTTTCGGTTCCTCGTATCGCCGGGGACCTGGTGGTTTTGCATACCCTCAACGACAGTGTCTATGGCTTCGATGTCGCCAAGGGCGAGCAACTCTGGAGCTATGATTTTCAGGCCCCGACCCTGACCCTGCGGGGCAGCAGTACCCCCCTGATCCTGGGTAAGGATGCCATCATCGGTGTCTCGGGTGGCCGACTGGTAAAGATGGAGTTGGCCTCGGGGCTGCCGGACTGGATCACCACGGTGACCCCGCCACGCGGCCGCTCCGAACTGGAACGAATCGCAGACCTCAATGCTACCCCCGTGGCGGTTGGTGAGACCCTCTACGTGGTCGCCTACAACGGGGATTTGGCGGCCGTGGATCTCACTAGCGGCGCCGTCCTATGGCGCCGGGCACTCTCATCCTACTCAGGCTTGACGGTGGCGGACGGGACCCTTTACGTAACGGATGCGAACGACCTGGTCTGGGCTGCCAAGCCCAATGATGGCGCCGGACTCTGGAAGCAGGAGGCCCTGCGCTATCGCAACCTCACGGCCCCGGCCGTGGTGGGTAACAATCTGGTGGTCGGTGACCTGGAAGGCTATGTCCACCTGCTGGCCAGGAGCGATGGCCGCATCCTGGGCCGTCAGCGCTTGTCCAAGGCCGACATCCAGGCCCAACCCCTGGTTGCCGGCGGGCGCGTCTTCGTCCTGGCAGCGGATGGCACCCTCGCCGCCCTCTCGTCCTCGGCCTCGCCCCCACCGACCTCCGCGCGCTGATCCCACCCTATCGTTTTCGTCCCTGGGCCGCGCCCTTCGCGCGGTCCCTCCTCACGCCCAAGGCCCTCCATGCTCCCCGTTTTCACCATCATAGGCCGGCCCAATGTCGGAAAATCGACCCTCTTCAATCGGCTGACCCGGACGCGGGATGCCCTGGTAGCGGACTTTCCCGGTGTCACCCGTGATCGCCAGTACGGCATCGGGCGTATCGGCCCCGGACCCTACGTCATCGTGGATACCGGTGGCCTGAGCGACGCCAAGGACGGCATCGAGGGTTTGATGGAGCGTCAGGTGGTCATGGCCATCGAAGAGGCGGATCAACTGCTGTTCATGGTCGATGCCCGCGAAGGTTGCAGCGGTGCCGACCTGGACATAGCCGCACGGCTGCGCCGCACCGGCAAACCCGTCACCCTAGTGGTCAATAAGACGGATCGGCTGGAACCCGAGATGGCGATGGTGGATTTTCATCAACTCGGTCTGGGGGAACCCATCGCCATCGCCGCCGTCCAGGGCCGGGGGGTCGGCAGCCTGATGCACCGGGTCTTCGCCAACCTGCCCGCGATCCTGGAGGCGGCGAGTGAGGAGAGGGACGAGGAGGGGGGAATCAAGGTTGCTGTGGTTGGCCGACCCAATGCCGGCAAATCGACCCTCATCAACCGTATCCTGGGCGAGGAGCGCATGGTGGCCTCTGATCAGCCTGGCACCACCCGCGACAGCATCTTCGTCCCCTTCACCCACGCCGGCCGTCGTTTTACCCTCATCGATACCGCGGGTATGCGGCGTCGGGCCAAGGTACGCGACGTTATCGAGAAATTCAGCGCCATCAAGACGCTCCAGGCCATCGAGGCCAGTAACGTCGTGGTCCTGATGCTCGATGCCCACCAGGGCGTCGGCGATCAGGACGCCAACCTGGCCAGCCATGTGGTCGAGAGCGGCCGCGCCCTGGTGGTGGCCGTCAACAAGTGGGATGGGCTAAGCAAGGAGGCTAGGGAGGCCATACGTGCCTCCTTCGCGCGCAAGTTGGGGTTCCTGGACTTTGCCGCCATCCACTACATTTCCGCCCTACATGGCAGTGGCGTTGGCCTCATTCTTGACGAGGTGGACCGGGTCTTCGCCAATGCCGTCCGGCACCTGCCTACCCCGGAACTGACCCGCCTGCTGCAGGATCTCGTGCGGGAACATCAGCCGCCCCTCATCAATGGCCGGCGCATCAAGCTGCGTTACGCCCACCAGGGTGGCCGGAATCCCCCCATCATCGTCATCCACGGCAATCAGACCGACGACCTGCCGGAGAGCTACCGCCGGTTCCTGGTCAATCGCTTCCGCCAGATTCTGAAACTGCATGGCACCCCGCTGCGTTTGGAATTCCGCACGGGGGAGAATCCCTATGAGAGTCGCCATACCCCCCCGACCCCCCAGCAGGTCAGGCAGCGGCAGCGACTCATGAAATTCGTCAAGCGCAAAGGATGAGAGCGCAAAGGATTAGAGTTTGGCGGCGGATGACTGGCAGGGGACGCCCTGAATAAGTCCTTGTAGGCTTGACGACAGCATCCCTGCTGGGTAGCACTTCCGACAGTAATCCGCCGTCGCCCAGCATACGAAACCTCAAGTTCAGGTCTAGTTGGGCACATCCCAGGCCCCTTTCGTCCAAGGTGCTATGACTCTCCACAAGTCTCCACCCGAGCCGTAAACCCTCCTTGTCCCAGCCGCGCCTCGATGAGGTCGCCCTCCGCCACTTGGGCGGCATCACGAATGACCTCGCCTTCTGGGGCCCGCCGCAGGATGGCATAGCCTCGGGCCAGAGTTCCCAAGGGGCTCAGGGCATGTAGGGCATGAGCCAGACCGGCCAACTGCTCCCGCCGCAGGGCGATCAGCCGGGTTGGGAGGCGCCGCAGGCGCCCCTCCAGGCTGGCCAGGCGTTGACCGAGAACTGCCAGGCGCTGGGCTGGGTTCGAATGCTGCAAACGGTGCTGAGCCAGATCATGGCGGTGATTCAGGGCTCGCAGTCGGCGGTCCATGGCCTCTCGCAGTCGCCGTTCCAGGTCGTCGATGCGCTGTTGGCGGCGCTCCAGCTCGGCCAGGGGGTGTAGCAGGCGCAGGTGGCGTACCACCCCCTGCCAGTGGCGGCGCAGGCCCTCCAGGCGCCCCGTCTGGGCCTGGATCAACCGCTGCTCGAAGGCAGCCAGGCGCTGGCTCAGATGGGTCGCGGAGGGACTGACCAGTTCCGCCGCCGCGGAGGGCGTGGCGCCACGCTGGTCCGCCGCCAGATCGGCGATGGTGAAGTCGATCTCGTGGCCGATGCCGGTGACGACCGGAATGGCGGAGGCACGGATGGCCCGGGCCAGTTCCTCGTCGTTGAAGGCCATCAGATCCTCCAGGGCGCCGCCGCCCCGCGCCAGGATGAGGACGTCGCACTCGGCGCGTTGGTTGGCCAATAACAGCATCTCCACCAGATCCGTCGCCGCCCCCTCTCCCTGGACCCGGACCGGATAGACCACCAGGGGCAATGCCGGAAAGCGCCGCCCCAGGACACTGATGAGGTCCCTCAGGGCGGCGCCGCTCGGGGAGGTGATGAGGCCCACCCGGCGGGGAAAGGCCGGAAGGGGCCGCTTGAGGTCCGCCTCGAAAAGCCCCTCCGCCGCCAGCTTGCGCTTGAGCCGCTCGAACTCCAGACGAAGGGCGCCCTCACCGGCGGGTTCCAGGTGCTCCACCACCAATTGAAAGTCCCCCCGGCCCTCGTAGAGGCTCACCCGGACCCTCGCCAGGACCTGCTGGCCATTGGCCGGGCGAAAGCCCAGCAGCATCCGCTTGTTGCGGAACAGGGCGCAGCGGATCTGGGCCGCCGGGTCCTTGAGGGCAAAGTAGAGGTGCCCGGAGGCAGGTTGGGACAGGTTGGAGATTTCACCCTCCACCCAGAGCAGGGGGAAGCTGCCTTCGAGAACGGCCCTGGCCTCGCGGGCGAGGCGGGAGATGGTCCAGATGTCGCGGGAGAGGTCGAAGTCTTCGGACATGAAGGGTAAGGGCGCCAGTGCCGGGCGCCAGGTATTGCATAGGGTTGGGTCTTGCCAGTTTACCGGCCTGGCCAGGAAAACTATACTTTCCGGTC
>CAZFZB010000042.1:17624-20836 GCA_964523415.1 uncultured Chromatiaceae bacterium
AGGGTTGGGTCTTGCCAGTTTACCGGCCTGGCCAGGAAAACTATACTTTCCGGTCACCCAAGATACTCCATTCGAATTACAGCGAGCGAGGCCCCATGCGTCTGATCCAGGAAGCCCTCACCTTCGACGATGTCCTCCTCGTCCCCGCCCATTCCACCGTTCTCCCCAATCAGGTGGACCTGAGCACCCATTTGACGCGGGATATCGAACTCAAGATCCCCCTAGTCTCGGCGGCCATGGATACCGTCACCGAGGCCCGGCTCGCCATTGCCCTGGCCCTGGAGGGCGGCATTGGCATCGTCCACAAGAACATGTCCAGCGAGCGCCAGGCCAGGGAGGTGCTGACGGTCAAGAAATACGAGAGCGGCATCATCCGCAACCCCATCACCGTTACCCCCGAAACCAGCATAGGCGAGGTGATGCGGCTGACCCGTGAGCACAATATCTCGGGTGTGCCGGTCGTTACCGGGGACGGGCACCTCGCGGGGATCGTCACTGGCCGCGATCTGCGCTTCGAGACCCGCCCCGGGGATCCCGTGCGCAACATCATGACCCGCCGTGACCGCCTGGTGACGGTGCGGGAAGGCGCCAGCCGCGAGGAGGTGCTGGCCCTGCTCCATAAAAACCGCATCGAAAAGGTGCTGGTGGTCAACAACGCCTTCGAGTTGCGCGGCCTCATTACGGTCAAAGATATCCAGAAGGCCAAGGATTTCCCCAATGCCTCGCGGGATGACCAGCAGCGGCTGCGGGTTGGCGCCGCCGTAGGCGTCGGCGCCGGCACCGATGAACGGGTCGCGGCCCTGGTGGAGGCGGGGGTGGACGTGATCGTGGTGGATACCGCCCATGGCCACTCCCAGGGGGTCTTGGACCGCGTCGCCTGGTGTAAGCGTCACTACCCAGGCCTCCAGGTGATAGGCGGCAACATCGCCACCGGCGCGGCGGCCCGGGATCTGGTGGCCGCCGGTGCCGACGCGGTCAAGGTAGGCATAGGGCCAGGCTCCATCTGCACCACCCGCATCGTGGCCGGGGTGGGTGTCCCCCAGATCACCGCGGTGGCCAACGTCCACGCCGCCCTGCTGGGTACCGACGTGCCCCTGATCGCGGATGGTGGGCTGCGCTACTCCGGCGACATCGCCAAGGCCATCGCCGCCGGCGCCAACTCGGTCATGATCGGTGGCCTCTTCGCCGGCACCGACGAGTCCCCTGGCGAGGTCGAGATCTATCAGGGCCGCTCCTACAAGTCCTACCGCGGCATGGGCTCCCTGGGCGCCATGGGCAGCAAGGAGGGTTCGAGTGATCGCTACTTCCAGGAAAATGAGGACAAGGAGAAGCTGGTCCCGGAGGGCATCGAGGGCCGGGTGCCCTACAAGGGCAGCGTGCTGAATGTCATCCACCAACTCATGGGGGGGTTGCGCTCCAGCATGGGCTATACCGGTTGCGCCGACATCGAGGAGATGCGCACCAAGCCGGAGTTCGTGCGCATCAGCTCCGCCGGCGTGCGCGAGTCCCATGTCCACGATGTGCAGATCACCAAGGAAGCCCCAAATTACCGCATCGAAATCTGAGTACCCCGGGATTCTTCATGAGCCACAACCCCAGTGCCATCCATGCCGATCGGATTCTGATCCTCGATTTCGGTTCCCAGTACACCCAGCTCATCGCCCGGCGGGTGCGCGAGGCCGGGGTCTATTGCGAAATCCATCCCTGGGACCTGGACGCGGAGGGGATTTCCCGCTTCGGCGCCAAGGGCATCATCCTCTCCGGCGGGCCCCAATCCGTCCACGAGGAGGAGACGCCCCGGGCCGATGATGCCGTCTTCGCCGCGGCTGTCCCCATCCTCGGCATCTGTTACGGCTTGCAGACCCTCGCCGCCCAGTTGGGTGGCCAGGTCGCCCCGGCCACCCATCGCGAGTACGGCTATGCCCAGGTCCGGGCCCGCGGCCATTCGCGGTTGCTGCGGGATATCGAGGACCACGCCAGTCCCGAGGGCTATGGCCTGCTCGATGTCTGGATGAGCCATGGCGACCGGGTGGATACCCTGCCCCCAGGCTTTGTGGCCATCTGCACCACCGATAATGCCCCCCTGGCGGGCATCGCCGACGAGGAGCGGCGCATCTACGGCCTCCAGTTCCACCCCGAGGTGACCCATACCCGCCAGGGCCAGCGCATCCTGGAGCGTTTCGTCCACGACATCTGCGGTTGCGGCGGACTCTGGACGCCCAAGAACATCATCGACGAGGCCATCACCCAGATCCGCCGGCAGGTCGGTGACGAGGATGTCCTGCTCGGCCTCTCCGGTGGCGTGGATTCCTCCGTGGTTGCCGCCTTGCTGCACCGCGCCATCGGCGATCGCCTCACCTGCGTTTTCGTCGACAACGGCCTGCTGCGCCTCGGCGAGGGTGACCAGGTCATGAGCACCTTCGCCCGTCATATGGGCGTCAAGGTCATCCGCGTCGATGCCGGGGCCCACTTCTTCGAGCGCCTGGCCGGCGTCCAAGACCCGGAGCATAAGCGCAAGATCATCGGCAACACCTTCATCGACATCTTCGAGGCGGAGGCCGAGCGGTTGCCCAACGTCAAATGGCTGGCCCAGGGCACCATCTACCCCGATGTCATCGAGTCCGCCGGCGCCAAGACCGGCAAGGCCAAGGTCATCAAGTCCCACCACAACGTGGGTGGCCTGCCGGACACTATGAAGCTGTCCCTGGTCGAGCCCTTGCGGGAGCTCTTCAAGGACGAGGTGCGCAAGATCGGCATCGAGTTGGGTCTGCCCTCCGACATGGTCTATCGCCATCCCTTCCCGGGGCCCGGCCTGGGGGTACGCATCCTGGGGGAGGTCCATGCCGCCTATGCCGACACCCTGCGTCAGGCCGACGACATCTTCATACAGGAGTTACGGCGTGCGGGACTCTATGATCAGGTCTCTCAGGCCTTCGCCGTCTTCCTGCCCATCAAGTCCGTGGGCGTGGTGGGTGACAATCGCCAATACGCCCACGTCATCGCCCTACGGGCCGTGGAGACCATCGACTTCATGACCGCCCGCTGGGCCCACTTGCCCTTTGACTTCCTTGACCAGGTCTGCCGCCGCATCGTCAATGAGGTGCGCGACGTCTCCCGGGTCGTTTACGACATCACCGGCAAGCCACCGGGGACCATCGAGTGGGAATGACCCCGCGTCCTTCAGGGCCCTTCGACCGCGACCGCGGGGTTGC
>CAZFZB010000043.1:0-20742 GCA_964523415.1 uncultured Chromatiaceae bacterium
GAGCCGAGTATTTTTTTATTTGGCTTTGGAGGAGGGACATCGCTATGGGGAGGATTTCGCAAAGATCCACTTCATGGTCTAAATCGCCTGCGTCCGGTCGGGCCATGTGCTTGAGGTTACTGACGATTTTTTCGATGCGCTGGGCGCTTGAGGTAATGCCCTCCAGGAGTCGCGGAACCCCCTCCATGGCCTTGGCTACTGGCATCCCGCCAAGGCTGAAGTCACCATATTCCCGGCGATGTCGATCCAGGACCTTGCGGATGTCCTTCCAACTCCGTGCCAGGATGGCGCTGTTGAAGAGGATGGCGTTGTTGGGATTATTGATTTCGTGGGCCACGCTTGCGGCGAGGACGCCGAGCGAGGCCAGGCGGGCGTTACGGATGGCATGGGCCTCCAGCACCCGCTTCTCGGTAACATCGGTCAGAATCACCATGGCTGCCGTCACCTTCTCCCCTTCGCGTAGGGGGACCAGTCGCAGAGCCCACCAGGTTGAGTCATCCCCAGCGAAACCATAGGCCTCGGGCTCACCCATGGTCAGAACGCGGGAGAGTGCCTGGTTGAAGTGCTCACGGGATCGGATCGGGAGAAACCCATCCGCTCGCCGAGCCTTCCTATCCACCGGGATGGTCGGAAGAGGGCGGTTGAGAATGAGCAGGTACCCGTTACGATCCACCGTCATGATGAAGTCTGGCGACTGGTGGAATAGGATTCGCAATTTCTGTTCCGATGCCCTCAGTTCCTCTTCGATGCGTAGCCTCAGGCGCAGGGCCCCGCGGAAGTGCAGAATGAAGAGGACCATGACCAGAGTCAAGGCAAGGCCACTCCCCAGAACGATCCAAGGTCCCTCCACGAAGCCCTCGGTAGTGAACTTGTGGGTGGGGGAGCAGGTAATGGACCAGAGTCGATCGGCCACCTGAAAGGTCTCGGTGACGCGTGGGGCGGGATCGAGGTCCCAGCCTCGCCATTGGGTGCTTGCAGGGGTGGGGTCACGGTTGAGTCGGCTAGCATAGAAGTCCAGGAGTTCCTCCCCGGTGACGGCAGATTGGTCGAGCACCAGAAATTCGACCCCGCGGGGCTCTAAGAGCCCCATGGCGGTGTCGGCGATGTCCGCGATGCGAAAGACCCCCACTACGAAGCCCCTGAGGTTCGCATGACCTTCCCCCTCACCTATCGGAGTAACCAAGGGGGCAAATACGGGCATGAAGGCCATGAAGCCGTATTGGGGATTATCAGCCTGGATCAGGGGGATGCGACCACTTACCACCATGTCGCCCCTGGCGAGGGCCCGAGCCATGAGGGTCCGCAATACCGGTTGAGCCCCTAGATCCTGACCCGGTCGGAGACCGCTCTCGCGCTCCGATTCCAGGTATTGGACTGGATACTGGTCACCTAGCTTCTCACCCGAAGGGATATCAGCGGAGTCAGGGCCGTCAGGCTCTGGAGTCCTCTGATCGGCCAGGTCCTGGTGTCGATCCCCCTCATGGGGCTCTTCGGGAAGCGGTGCGAGGGGGACCCAGGCCAGGGCCTGGATGCCCCGGTAGCGCTCAATGAGCCCACGGGAGACCATGGCGAAGGCCTGTTCATCGACCCGTTCCGATACCCGGAAGAGGTCATGGAGGGACCGTACGGCGTTAAGCCTCTCCTCGATGCCTTTCTTGAGAACCCGGTTGCGGTTGTGTGCCAGCCACTCGAATTCCAATTGACGGCGCGCCAGGAGTTCGGCGTGCATGGCCCAAAAGGCCCCCAGGGATAGTAGGAGCCCAATTCCGCCCACCAATAGGGCCAGCCAATGGAGCCTGAGAAATCGCGACATGGATAGATGCAAGCGTTAAAATTCGATTCGCTAAGTTACCATCTAGGCCGTTTCAACGGCTAATTCCTTGGGGCTTGATTAGGGTGGCGATGATGGACGAGGATTTGCGCAGGGCCTTGCTGCTTTCCCACCTGTCCCATGAACAATTGGAACGGGTGGCACGTCGTGCCGCACGGCTGCGGATGGAAGATGGTCAGTTACTTTTCAGTCAGGGCGATCCCTTCGACCGTTTCTATCTGGTCGTTTCTGGCCAGGTGCGGCTGTTTCGCTTGTCACCCGATGGGGCTGAAAAGGTCATCGAGATCACGGGTAAAGGGGAGACCTTTGCTGAGGCGCTGATGTTCCTCGACGCTCCCCGTTATCCGGTTTGCGCGGCCGCGCTGGGTCCGACGGAACTGATCGGCATGGATGCCAGAGACTTCAGCCGTATGATGCGTGAGTCCGTCGATACCTGCATGGTGGTGCTCGGCGCCCTAAGCCAGCGTTTGCGGACCCTGGTACGGGAGATCGATAATCTCACCCTGCATTCGGCTACCAGCCGTTTTGCCAGTTATCTGGTCGCCCGCCGTCCGGCCAAGGGTCAGGTCATCGAGTTGGATGCGCTCAAGGGCGTCATTGCCTCGCGTCTGTCCATCAAGCCAGAGACCTTTTCGCGCATTGAAAAAGACCTCTGCGAACGCGGTCTCATCGCGGTTCAGGGCAAGCGCGTACAACTCCTGAAGGTGGACCTATTGGAGCAGCTTGCTGGCCTTGGTGAATACGAGGAACTCATGGCCATGCCCTGCGAATCGGGCCAGACCCCCTGACTTCACCCTAGGCTGGTCCCTGACGACTCTCATGAACCGCGCGTACGCTTGATCCAGCTCGTCAGGCTGTTGTGTAGCTCGCTGAGGCCCAGGGGCTTGCTGAGATAATCGTCCATGCCAGCGTCGAGGCAGCGCTCCCGATCACCCGGCATGGCCAGGGCGGTAAGGGCGATGATAGGGGTCCGGCGTAGCTTTGGATCGGCGCGCAGGCGACGCGTAGCCTCCAACCCATCGAGTTCCGGCATTTGCACGTCCATGATGATGATGTCAGGCAGGCATGCCCGTGCCACGGCGACAGCCTCCAGCCCATCTTGGGCGGAATGGACCTCGAAGCCGCGAAGTTGCAGATAATGGGAAATCATTTCCAGATTATCGGCATTGTCCTCCGCAAGCAGCACACGGGCTGGTACCCATGACTGAGCGGGGGGGCTGGCCTCTGGGCTCACCTGTCCCTCCTCCGACACCTCGGCTACCTTTTGGGCCTTCGGGTTCCAGGGCAGGATGAGATCAAAGTGGCTGCCCTTGCCAACCTCGCTTTCCACCTCGATGGTGCCGCCATGGAGTTGGGCCATGCCATAGGCCAGTGCCAGGCCTAGGCCGGTGCCCTCATGTTGGCGTGTCAGCCGATTATCGACCTGAACGAAGGGCTTGAAGAGGCGCTCGAGTTGATCGGCTGGGATGCCGATACCCGTGTCCCAGACGCGAATGCGCACCTGTCCCTGATCGACCTCCCCCATGATGGTCAGGCCGATGGTGCCTCCTTCGGGGGTAAATTTGACAGCATTACCCAACAGATTGATGAGCATCTGCCTGAGACGGCGGCTGTCCCCATGCAACAATTGTACGGCTGGGTCGAGGTGTGTCTCCAGCCTCAGTCCCTTGGCTGTGGCGGGGGGGCGGATGAGGCGTATGCAGGCATCCCAAAGCTGGTTGACCGGCACCTGATCCCGGCGGAGGGTCATACGGCCGGAGGCGACCCGGGACATGTCCAGGATGTCGTTGATCAGTTCCAAGAGGTGGGCGCCGTTCTCGTGGATGGAGAAAGTGGCCTTGGCTTGTTGGGGGCTGAGGGTACCCAAGAGGCCGTCGCCCATGGTTTCGGAAAGGCCGAGGATGCTGGTGAGGGGAGTGCGTAACTCATGGCTCATAGCAGCCAGAAATTCATCCTTGGCGCGGGCGGTGCGGGCGAGTTCGGCATTGGCCAAATCCAGTTCGGCGGTCCTTTCCTGAACCCGTTCCTTGAGCAGGGAGCGTTCCTGGGCCACGGCGTCATGGGCATGGCGCAATGCTATCTCGGCCTGGCGGCGCTCGGAGACGTCTGAGAAGTTGACCACGGCCCCTACTAATGCGCCGTCACGTAGGATGGGATTGGCGTGATATTCCACCGGAAAGCAACTTCCGTCCGCTCGCCAAAAGACTTCGTCATCCACATGCACGGGGCTCCCATCCCGGAAAATCTTTGAGGCCTGGCAGTCGGAGGCAGGATATGGATTACCATCGGGATGGTGGTGGTGCATGATTTCATGCATCTTTTTCCCTTCTAAGGCCGCCGTGGAGTCATAGCCCAAGAATTGAGCCGCGGCTGGGTTACAGAAGATGCATCGTCCCTGGGTATCGACCCCGAAGATGCCCTCCCCGGTGGATTCAAGGAGCAGGTGGGCATGGGCCTCACTTTGGCGCAGGTTCTCTCGGGATTCCGCCAGATTTTCCTGCATGGTCTTGAGGGCTGACAGCATCTGGGCATTTTCATCCTCGCCCGTGACGTGGATGGGGGTCGAAAAATCCCCCGCGCTGACACGGCGAGCGATCGCGGTTGCAGTGGCAATGGGCTGGCCGATGGTGCGATCGACCAGCAAAATCAGGAACATCACGGCTCCGGTCATGACGCTGACCATGATGAAGAAGATACGGTGTTCCACTCGGTCGATACTGACCGAGATTTCGTTTAAGGTCATGTCCTTGTGGGACAGGGCCGCGTTGACTACCTCGTCGAGCAAGTCCGTGGGGCGGCGGTCGATGCCGCGCACTTGCTGATCAACCTTTCGGTATCCGTCCTGGTCCCTGACGCGGTGCTGTCCTAGGGCTTCGCGATATTCCTCCCCAAGTCGGGTGTGGGCCTCCAGAAACTGGTTAGCGGTTTCCCGAGCCTCCAGGTTCTCTCCCAGCAGTCTGATGAGGTTCTGCATGGAGGTTCGGGTGCTGTCCTCTTCCTGTTCGAACTGGGCCAGGTATTTGTTGAAGAGTTCCGGATCCTGTCCGCGTAACAGGATATTTTTCCATTCTTGGACCTGTTTTTTGAACCGTACCTGGGTGGAAAGGGCGGTCGCCACGATTTCGGAACTGGCTTCCCTGACTTCGGCGGCCTGGCTGGTAGCCTTCTGATAGAGAGAGAAGGCGTAGAGCCCAGCCGCCAGGTTGATGACCAGAATAATGACTAGACCTGTGGCAAACTTCGTGCGTATCGTCATGGTCAGATACGGGCCTGTTTGGACTCAGATCAGGGTTGGTGAGGGGGTTTCCGCCCTACTCGACCGTCACGGATTTGGCCAGATTGCGCGGTTGATCCACGTCGGTTCCCTTGAGGATGGCAACGTGATAAGCCAAGAGTTGCAGGGGAATCGTAAAGAGAATGGGGGCAATCAATCCATCCACATGAGGGACGGGGATAATGGTGACCCCGGGTTGGGAAGCCATGGCCAACCGCTCATCGGCAAAAACATAGAGTTGACCACCGCGGGCGCGGACCTCTTCCAGGTTGGACCGGAGTTTTTCCAACAGGCCGTTGTTGGGTGCAACGGCGATGACAGGCATGGCGTCATCGATCAGGGCCAGAGGGCCATGTTTGAGTTCACCGGCCGGATAGGCCTCAGCATGGATGTAGGAGATCTCCTTGAGCTTGAGGGCACCCTCCAGGGCGATGGGGTACTGATCCCCGCGACCCAGGAAGAGGGCATGATGTTTGTCAGCGAATTGTTCTGCGATGCCTGCCACGTGGGTGTTCAGGGACAGGAAGTCGTGGGCACGGCGGGGTAAGGCGCGCAGGGCCGCAGTCAGTTCGGCCTCTTCGATGTCGATGAGGCCAGAATAATGCCCAATAGCCGCCGTCAGCAGGAGCAGACCGGTGAGTTGGGTGGTGAAGGCCTTGGTGGAGGCGACACCGATCTCGGGACCCGCGTGGGTGAGCAGGGTCAGATCTGACTCCCGGACCAGGGAACTCTCCGGGACGTTGCATATCGTCAGTGTTTTGGCGTAACCCAGGCGCTTTGCCAGACGTAGCGCGGCCAGGGTATCGGCGGTTTCACCCGATTGGGAGATGGCTACAAAGAGGGCATGGTCCGGTGTCACATGGCGACGATAGCGGTACTCGCTTGCCACTTCGACCTGACAGGCGATGGGGGTTGTCGATTCAATCCAGTGCCGGGCTACCAGGCCTGCATGATAACTGGTACCGCAGGCCACGATCTGGATCGCCCGGATGTTACTGAGGATGTCGGGGGCGCCCTTTCCAAAGGCCTCGGGGAGGATCCGGTCATTGGACAAACGGCCTTCCAGGGTGTCGGCCAGGGCTTGTGGTTGCTCAAAGATCTCCTTCAGCATGTAATGACGATACTCGCCGCGATTGACGGCGTTGGCGGAAAGGTTCGATCCGCGAACGGGCCGCGTTACCGATTTGCCCTCCCGGTCGAAAATCCGTACCTGGTCGTGGCGGATCTCGGCCAGGTCCCCTTCCTCCAGGAAAATGAAGCGCTGAGTGACCGGTAAGAGGGCGAACACGTCCGAGGCAATGAAGTTTTCGCCAAAGCCCAGACCTATGACCAAGGGGCTGCCCTGACGGGCGGCGACCAGGTGATCAGGGTCCTGCGTATCAATGACACCCAAGGCATAGGCACCCTCCAAGGTGGGTATGGTGGCACGTACCGCCTCCAGGAGGGGTAGGCCCGTCATCAGGTGATCGTAGATGGCATGGACCAGGACCTCCGTGTCCGTTTCAGAGGTGAAGATGTGGCCCTTGGCCTCCTGGGCAAGGTGCAGGAGGGCATGATTTTCGATGATGCCGTTATGGACCAAGGCGCAGCGATCACGACAGACATGAGGGTGGGCATTGCGTTCTGCGGGTTCGCCATGGGTAGCCCACCGGGTGTGGGCAATGCCGAGTTTGCCTGGTAGTGGGTGCTGGTCCATGGCATCGGCGAGACGTTGTACCTTGCCGAGGGTGCGAATGCGACCCAATTGGCCAGGTGCAGCCAAGACTGCCATGCCCGCGGAGTCGTAACCCCGGTATTCGAGCCGGCGTAGACCCTCCAGGAGGATGGCTGATAGGTCCCGCTGCGCAATCCCGCCCACTATGCCGCACATGGATAAGTTCTCCTCTACCCTGGATTATTTGATTTTCTTATCTGGACGTATCCAATGATCCAGGGTCCTTTGGGATGCTCGTGTCAAGGTGAGTTTCTCTGCAGGCGCATGACGACTGATGACCGAGCCAGCGCCAATGGTGGCACCCGCACCCACCGTTACCGGTGCAACCAAGGCCGTATTTGACCCGATGAAGGCGCCATCGCCAATCTGGGTCAGATGCTTGTTGACCCCGTCGTAATTACAGGTGATGGTACCAGCGCCGATATTCACGTTACCCCCGATGTGGGCATCACCTATGTAGGTGAGATGGCTGACCTTGGTTGCGGGGCCTATGTGGGCCTTTTTAATCTCGACGAAGTTGCCGATATGGGCCCCGTCCGCGATTTCGGCCTGGGGTCGCAAACGGGCGAAGGGCCCGATTTGGGTGTCTTGGCCTACCTTCGCCTCCTCGATGACTGAATTGGCGAGGACGCGACTGTTGGCACCTATGGCGCAATTTTTGAGTTGGCAATTGGGGCCAATCGTGACGCCATCACCCAGTTCCACCTCGCCCTCGAATAGGCAGTTAATGTCGATGGTGACATCACGCCCAGCCTTGAGTTGGCCCCTAACATCGAAGCGGGTGGGATCCAGGAGGGTCACGCCTGATCGCATGAGTTCCTTGGCGCAGCGCTGCTGATAACGTCGCTCTAGATCCGCAAGTTGCATGCGGTCGTTGATGCCTAGGATCTCCTCCTCGCTATCCGCCAAGCAGGTGGCAACCGTGCGGCCTTCGGCCACGGCCAGGGCGACGATGTCCGTCAGGTAATACTCGCCCTGGGCATTCACATTGTCCAGTCGTGCCAGCCAATCATCTAGACAGATCCGATCAGCTACCAGAAAGCCCGTGTTGATCTCGTTGATGCCCAACTCTGCATGGCTGGCGTCCTTTTCCTCGACGATGCTAAGCACCTGTCCTTCATGCCCACGGACGATGCGACCGTAACCGGATGGATGGGTAAGTTTGGCGGTAAGGATGGCCAGGGACCCATTTGCGGCGGATGTGATGAGTCGGGTTAGGGTTTCCGCGCGAATGAGCGGTATGTCGCCGTAGAGCACTAAAATGCAGTCCATGTCTGCAAGCTTAGGCATGGCCTGTATCAAGGCATGACCCGTGCCTAATCGCTCGGATTGTGAGACCCATTCACAATCATCCCCTGCCAGGGCATGGCGTACCTGTTCCCCACCATGACCCTGAACGACACAGATACGCGCGGCGCCAAGCTCTTTAGCTGTTTCAATGACGTGGCGTAATAAGGGTTTTCCGGCCAGGTGATGCAGTACCTTGGGCCTATCGGATTTCATACGGGTACCTTGCCCCGCAGCGAGGATGGCGATTCCCAGTTTCATCGCGGATAGACTCCTGTCAGTGCAGTGATCCGGGAATGGCGCAGGACGGGTTATCATCCGCTAGGTCTTCGCGAGTAGCCTCGCGCACCTCATGGATGCGGACGTGGACCCTTAGGTGCTTACCGGCCATGGGATGGTTACCGTCTAGGGTTAGTTGCCCATTTTCGATTCGGGATACATAGAAAACCTTGACCTCGCCGGCCTCATTTTGCATCTGTACCTCGGCCCCGACCTGATGGAACTGGGGGGGTACATTTTCGAGGTCGTCGGTGAAGGTTAGATTGGGGTCGTGGCCGCCAAATCCCACCTCGGGCGCCAGGTCGAAATCGATTTCGTCTCCTGCCTTTTTCCCTCTTATGGCAAGATCCATGCCCCCAATGAGTTCCCGGGACCCACCTATGATGAAGCCAACGGGCAGATCGCTGTGCTCCAGGACCGTGCCTAAGTCGTCGCAGATGCTGTAGGTGAGGCTGACGTATTTCCCGTTTTGGATTTGTTCGGCTGTCATTCGGCTTAACCTGATTGGTGGGGCTTCCTGGGAACCAACAGCATACCCCAAAATACGCAACCCCCGCTTAGGCGGGGGCTGTGGTTGTAGGGATGATGAGGTGTCCTGGTTAGCTGACCTTTGTCTTCCGTAATCTTTCAATGGCACGTAATTGCGCCACGGCCTCCGCCAACTCGGACTGGGCCTTGGCATATTGGAATTCGGCCGTCTTTCCTGCCAGGGCATCCTCGGCGCGGCGTTTAGCCTCTGCAGCCGCTGCCTCATCCAGGTCACGTGCTCGGATGGCCGTGTCAGCCAATACGGTCACGACATGGGGCTGAACCTCCAGCATGCCACCAGAGACATAGAAGTGCTCCACCTCGCCATCCATTTTCTGAACTCGAACCTCGCCCGGTCTGAGCCGGGTTATCAGGGCCGTATGGCGGGGGGCTATGCCGAGTTCGCCCATCTCGCCGGGGGCAAATACCATGGTCGCCAGACCTGAGTGAATTGCCCGTTCGGCGCTCACGATATCCACGTGCACTGTCATTGCCATGGTTATTTCCTCGCTATTTAGGCATTTCCACCCTTGGCCGCAGCCTCCTCGATGCCACCCACCATATAAAAGGCCTGCTCCGGCAGATGGTCGTACTCACCATTTGAAATCGCCTTGAAACCAGCGATTGTATCCTTGAGGGAGACGTACTTGCCTGGAGAACCGGTGAAGACTTCGGCGACGAAGAAGGGCTGGGACAGGAAACGCTGGATCTTGCGGGCACGCGCCACCGTCAACTTGTCCTCCTCGGAAAGCTCATCCATGCCAAGAATGGCGATGATGTCCTTCAGTTCCTTGTAGCGTTGGAGGGTACCCTGGACCTGGCGCGCCACCGTGTAATGTTCGACGCCGACCACGTGGGGATCGAGGATACGGCTGGTGGAATCCAAGGGGTCCACAGCCGGGTAGATACCCAGCTCGGCGATTTGGCGGGAGAGCACCAGGGTGGCGTCGAGATGGGCGAAGGTGGTGGCGGGCGAGGGATCCGTGAGGTCGTCCGCGGGTACGTATACCGCCTGGAATGAAGTAATGGAGCCCGTATTAGTAGAGGTAATGCGTTCCTGGAGGGCTCCCATTTCGGATGCCAGGGTTGGCTGGTAGCCTACCGCTGAGGGCATGCGGCCCAGGAGGGCAGACACCTCGGTGCCGGCCAAGGTGTACCGATAAATGTTGTCGATGAACATGAGAACATCGCGGCCTTCGTCGCGGAAATACTCTGCCATGGTCAGCCCGGTCAGGGCGACACGCAGCCGGTTGCCTGGAGGTTCGTTCATCTGGCCATAGACGAGGGCTACCTTGTCCAGAACGCCACCGTCAGTCATCTCATGGTAGAAGTCGTTACCTTCGCGGGTACGTTCACCCACGCCGGCGAAGACGGAGAAACCAGAATGTTCCACGGCAATGTTGCGGATCAGTTCCATGAGGGTTACCGTCTTACCCACACCAGCACCGCCGAAGAGCCCGATCTTGCCACCCTTGGAGATGGGCATGATGAGATCGATTACCTTGATGCCGGTTTCCAGGATCTCGGTCGTGGAGGCTTGATCCTCGAACGACGGGGCATGGCGATGGATGCCCCAACGCTCCTCGGTGGCCACCGGCCCCTTATCGTCGATTGGGCGACCCAAGACATCCATGATCCGGCCCAGGGTTGCCTTGCCGACGGGAACCTGGATGGGCTGATGGGTGTTACTGACGCTGAGACCGCGCTGGAGACCATCGGTCGAACCCATGGCGATAGCCCGCACTACACCGTCCCCTAGTTGCTGTTGGACTTCAAGGGTCAGGCCCACTGTATCGACCAGGAGGGCATCATAGACCTTGGGCATCTCGCCACGTGGGAACTGCACGTCAACCACGGCGCCAATGATTTCCACTACGTTACCGGAACTCATATCTGTTTCCTCGTTCTCGCCTATTGGCGGTTGCATGCATGTCGATTCGGCTGGGAATCCTTGGATGCCTTGGGGTTAACGGGGCTAAACTGCAGCCGCGCCCCCTACAATCTCGGAGATTTCCTGGGTAATTGCCGCCTGACGGGCCTTGTTGTAAACCAACTGGAGCTCGTTGATGAGACTGCCCGCATTTTCGGTGGCCGCCCGCATGGCTACCATGCGCGCGGATTGCTCACATGCCCCGTTTTCCACTACCGCCTGATAGACCAACGACTCGATATAGCGCGTCAGCAAGGCATCGAGGACGGTCTTTGGATCGGGTTCGTAAATATAATCCCAGTGAGACTTGATCCTTTCGATCTTCTCGGCGTGAATCGGCACCAGTTGGGCAATCATTGGTTTTTGAGTCATGGTGTTGACGAATTCGTTATATGCCACATAGATGGCGTCGATTTCGCCGGCCTCGTAGGCGTCCAGAAGTACGCGTACGGCGCCAATCAGGTCCTCGATATGCGGCTTGTCACCCACATGAGTGACCTGGGCCATGACCTTGCCGCCAAAACGGCGAAAGAAGGCTAGGGCCTTACTACCAATGACTGCGAAGGATGTTTCGACACCCGCCTTGCGTTGGTTCCGGATCTCGATAGCTAATTTCCGGAATAGATTGGTATTGAGGCCACCGCATAAGCCACGGTCCGAGGAGATGATGATGTAGCCTACCCGCTTGAGTTCCCGGTTTACGGCCATGTAACTGTGCCGGTATTCTGGCGAGGCGTGGCTTAAGTGGGCTATGACCTGCAGCATTTTCAACGCATAGGGACGGGAGGCGCTCATGCGTTCCTGTGCCTTACGCATCTTGGCCCCCGCGACCATTTGCATGGCCTTGGTGATCTTCTGCGTGCTCTTGATGCTGGCGATCTTAGTGCGTATTTCTTTGGCGCCGGCCATTTCTCTAAGCTCCCATCGTCCGATCCATCGTCCTTCTTACCCCGATAAGGTAAGAGGCCGAGATTCCGACTAAAGGTTGTTGCGTAAGAACACCACCCACCCGGGCCTTTGGCACAACTGGAGAGGGGGTGGCGGATCGCCCATCGCCAACTACCATGTGTTATTGGCCTTGAAGTCCTTGATCGCCGCGTGTAGGCCCTGTTCGATATCGTCGTTATAGTCGCCCTTGGCATCGATCTTTTCCAACAGGGTGACCTGAGCCGATTTCATGTAGGTCTGAAGAGCCTGTTCGAAATCAACGACCTTGTTAACATCGACATCATCCAGATAGCCCATGTTGGCGGCAAAGAGGGATACTGCCATCTGTCCGACGCCAAGGGGCGAGTACTGGGTTTGCTTCATCAGCTCGGTAACCCGGGCACCACGCTCCAATTGTTTGCGGGTGGACTCGTCCAAGTCCGATGCAAATTGGGAAAAGGCGGCCAACTCACGGTATTGGGCCAGGGCCAGACGGATACCCCCGCCAAGCTTTTTTATGATCTTGGTCTGGGCGGCGCCGCCAACACGGGATACCGAAAGACCCGCGTTGATGGCGGGTCGGATACCAGAGTTGAATAGATCCGTCTCCAGGAAAATCTGTCCGTCCGTGATGGAGATGACGTTGGTTGGTACGAAGGCGGAGACATCACCCGCCTGGGTTTCAATGATTGGTAGGGCGGTCAGGGACCCGGTTTTCCCGGTCACGGTGCCATTGGATAGCTTTGCCACCTCATCCGCGTTGATTCGGGAGGCGCGTTCAAGCAGGCGCGAGTGGAGATAGAAGACGTCTCCCGGGTAAGCCTCGCGTCCTGGGGGGCGGCGAAGCAGCAGGGACACCTGGCGATAGGCCCAGGCCTGCTTGGTGAGGTCGTCAAAGACAATCAGCGCGTCCTCGCCACGATCACGGAAGTATTCCCCCATGGTGCAGCCGGAGTAGGGGGCAATGAATTGCATGGCGGCGGAATCGGCGGCGCCGGCGTGAACCACGATGGTGTGTTCCATGGCACCGAATTCCTCCAGTTTGCGAACAACGCCCGCTACGGAAGAATTCTTTTGGCCAACAGCCACATAGATGCACTTCACACCCGTGTTCTTTTGATTGATGATGGCGTCGATTGCCACGGCCGTCTTGCCGGTTTGGCGGTCGCCTATAATGAGTTCGCGCTGACCTCGACCGATGGGCACCATGGCGTCGATGGCCTTGATGCCCGTTTGAACGGGCTGGTCTACAGATTTGCGGGCGATGACACCGGGCGCCACCTTCTCGAGTGGGGATGTCTGGGTTGCTCCGATGGGGCCCTTGCCGTCCAGGGGGTTACCCAAGGAATCGACGACGCGCCCTAACAGTTGGGGACCAATTGGGACCTCAAGGACCCGGCCCGTACAGCGTACCCAATCACCCTCGGTAAGACCCGTGTAGTCACCAAGAACCACGGCACCAACGGAGTCGCGTTCAAGGTTTAAGGCCAGACCATAGATGTTGTTGGGGAACTCCAGCATCTCATAGTACTGGGCCTCGGAGAGGCCGTGGATGCGTACGACACCGTCCGATAGGCTGACGATAGTACCTTCCGTGTGGGCCTCGGTCTTAAGGTCGAATTGCTCGATCTTCTGCTTGATCAGATCGCTGATTTCGGATGGATTCAGTTGCATGTCGTTTTTCCGTTAAATTTGCAATTCGCTGGCCAGCCTTTGGAGTTTGCCGCGCACGGAACCGTCGATGACAAGATCATCTGCGCGGATCTCAACCCCACCGATGAGGGAGGTATCCTTCTCGACGGTTAGTTCCACTTCCGCGTTCAACTTGGTTTTTAGCACCTTGGCCAACAGCCTCTGTTGCTGGGCATCAAGCGCGTAGGCGCTGCGGATGTGGACCTGTCGTACTCCTTTATTTCTTGTCTCGAGTTCCTCGAAGACCTTGGCAATCTCGGGCAGCACCGAAAGCCGCTTATTTTCAGCCAGGAGCTTGACCAGGTTACGGGTTTCCGCTGGCAGGGCCTCACCCCCAAGATCGAGTAGCATGTCACGTGGCAGATCTCTGGGTATTTCAGGATTAACGATTTGAGCCGCCATCGTTGGGTCAGCTGCCAGGGCCCCGAGCAAGCTGAGGGCGTCAGACCAGGCCGGTATCTCGCCGGTTTCCTGGGCGCGGGCGAAGGCGGCCTCCGCATAGGGGCGCGCTAGGGTAGTGATGTCTCCGGCCATGATCGCGTCCTAGATTTGCTTGGCGAAGGATTCCACCAGGGCCTTGTGAGCACTGGCGTCGATTTCCTTATCCAGTATTTTGGCGGCGGCGGCCACTGCCAACATCGCGACCTTGCCGCGCAGGGCTTCCCGGGCCCGGTTTGTTTCCTGCTCAATCTCCGCCTTGGCTGCGGTGATCAGGCGTTCGCCATCTTCCCGTGCGCTATTCTTGGCCTCCTCTATGATCTCAGCGGCGCGTTTCTGAGCTTGCCCGACGATGTCGGCGGCCTGCTTTTTAGCCTCTACCATGAGTTCCTTGGCGCGCTGCTGTCCGAGGCTCTGCTCCTGGTGGCCACGCTCGGCGGCAGCAAGGCCTTCGGCAATCTTGATCTTACGTTCTGCCAGGGCGGCTATGATGGGCGGCCAGACGAATTTCATGCAAAACCAGACAAAAACCGCGAAGGAGATCATCTGGAGGAACAGGGTCAAATTGATATTCATGCCTTTGCCTCGTGAAGGCCGAGAAAAGTAGGACCGGCGGGAGCCGGATCTCCTTTAGACGGCAAACATCAAGTAGAGACCCATGGCGACCGAGATGACCGGCAGGGCGTCCGTCAAACCCATGACGATGAAGAACTGGGTCCGCAGCACCGGAATCAACTCAGGTTGACGGGCGGAGCCCTCCAGAAAGCGGCCGCCAAGAATACCGATACCGATGGCTGCGCCGATGGCGCCTAGGCTGAGCATAAGACCTGCGGCAATGTAAACCAGGGCTTGCGAGAGTTCCATGATTTTCCCTCTAGTGGTTGGGTGGGTCTGGGTTGAGAAATTCGGGAGTTAGTGGTGCTCTTGATGAGCCATATCCAGGTAGACGATGGTCAACACCATGAAGATGTAGGCCTGCAGCAGGATAATAATGATGTGGAAGATGGCCCAGGCGAGTTGCAGGGCCCCGCCACTGATGGTCAGGACCAGGTTATGCCCGTACATGAGCGCGATCAGGATGAAAATCATCTCGCCGGCGTAGAGATTTCCAAATAGACGCAGGGACAGCGAAATCGGCTTGGAGAATAGGGTAATACCCTCCAGCACCAGATTAGCAGGGATACCCCATTTGCCAAAAGGTTGGAGAGCCAGTTCGCCGATGAAGCCGCCAAACCCTTTGATTTTGATGCTGTAATAGATAATGAGTATAAAGACCATGATGGACATGCCAAAAGTGGCATTTGGATCCGTGGTCGGTACGATTTTTAGATAATGGATGCCGATGTGCCCGGCTAGCCAGGGGACTAGGTCGACGGGTACCAAGTCCATGAAATTCATCAATAAGACCCAGACGAAGATGGTCAGGGCCAAGGGGGCGATGAGTGGATTGGTGCCGCTGAAGGAGCCGCGGACGTTCTCCTCCACGAAGTCGATGATCCACTCCGCGAAATTCTGCATGGGCCCCGGCACACCGGAGGTGGCATTGTTTGCAACCTTCTTGAAGAACCACAAGAAGAGCATGCCTAGCAGGATAGAGAAGAAGAGGGTGTCTAGATTGATCGACCAGAATCCCATCGCCTTCGCCTCAGCGGCGTTGTGGGCAATGGTCAGGCAACCCTTGTCGGGGATCACCCCTAAGGTGAGATTTGTCAGATGGTGGTGAATATAGCCTTGCGCGGTTAGAGCTTCAGAAGCCATTGACTGTCTCTCTTCAAGGTTTCGAACCGGCGCCCCAAGTGGGGGCGATCATCGCCGGCAGAACCTGCGCGGCGAAATAGGCGGCAAGCATGGCTGGCACGACCAACCCATCCACCTTTGCAAAGGCAAAAACAAAGATCCCGACCACCAAAATCAACTTTCCAATCTCTGCCCCTACGATCTTTCCCAACAGGGCTGTCGGCCGGCCAGGGTGGTAGGGACCAAACACCGTAGCCGCGAACAAGGCCGTTGCCATGATGCAGGTGCCAGCGCCAATCAGGACAGATAAGGCTGCAGCCTGTGAAATGGCTAGACCCGGCAAGGCTAGGCTTATGGATAGCACCACCTGGATTATTAGTATGCGCAGGGGGACTTGGAATTGGCTGTTGCCAACCGAGTTCATGCCGCGGCCCCAAGTGCTAATAAGTCACTACCACCATTCCTCGAAGCGCAGGCATTATAAGAGCCGTCTATGACCGGATCAATGCCTGAGTTTGCCCGTCCCTTGGCGTTGGATGTTGGAGCGGAATCGATACCCCCGCAAGCGATAATCATGGATTATTTGATGTGGGCCAAGATGCCATCCAATTCGTCCAGACTGTGGTAGGCAATTACCAGGCGGCCACCCCCCCGGTTGCCAGGCTGGATCTGCACTGAAGCCCCGAGCCGGTCGGAAAGATCGTCCTGGAGTCTGCGTATATCAGGATCGACGGCAGCCGGGCTCGGGGCAGGAGTCAATCTGCCTTCTTCTTCCTTTAGCAATTGACGCACCAGTCGCTCCGTGTCCCGAACCGAGAGGCCTCGGCTGATGACCTGACCGGCGGCGGCACTCTGCCGTGGGCCCTTGATGCCTAGCAGGGCACGGGCATGACCCATCTCCAACTGCCCCCTTTCCATGGCGCGTTTGACGTCGTCGTTTAGTTCCAGAAGGCGCAGAAGGTTGGTGACGCTGGCGCGTGACCGGCCAATCGCCTCGGCGATTTGGGCATGGGTCAATCCAAACTCCCCTAATAACCTTTGGAGTGCCGAGGCCTCTTCAAGCGGGTTTAGGTCGGTGCGCTGAATGTTTTCGATAAGGGCTATGGCCATGGCCGACTGGTCGTCGGCATCGCGAATCACCACGGGGATCTCGGCGAGGTTGGCCTGTTGAGCGGCACGCCAACGGCGCTCACCGGCGAGGATCTCATATCGCCCACCCTTTAGGGCGCGCACGACGATGGGCTGGATTACACCCTGGGCGCTGATGGATTCCGCTAACTCCCTGAGACCCTCCGGATCGAAGTCCCGCCGGGGCTGAAACCGACCTCGTTCAATCAGGTGCAAGGGGAGACTGGTCAGGGCGCCGTCGGGCGCAGTAGCTTCAATGGTAATATCGGATAAATCGGCAGGTTCGCTGGCATCGGCCACCCGGTCGTTCAGACCGCCGAGAAGGGCATCCAGACCGCGGCCAAGCCCCTTTTTCCTAACATTCATGCCGGGTCAATCCTCCTTTGGGGGGGGGTGGAAAATGCTACTGACATGGCCATCAGGCTGCGATGGCCTGGCGTTTCTGCTGTCGGCGTATCACCTCACTGGCCAGTGCGAGATAGGCGATCGAGCCCCGCGAGGCCCTGTCATAAAGGAGGGCTGGCTGACCATGACTCGGGGCCTCGGCTAGACGCACATTGCGGGGGATGATGGTCCGATAGACCTCCTCGTTAAAGTGGGTGACGAGTTGGGTCGAGACCTGGTTGGCAAGGTTATTGCGGGGGTCATGCATGGTGCGCAATATGCCCTCTATTGCCAGGCCGGCGTTGCGGGTCTCGCGGATCTGAGCGATGGTCCCGAGGAGGGCGGAAAGGCCCTCTAGGGCGTAATACTCGCATTGGATTGGGATCAATACCCCCTGAGCCGCCACCAAGGCATTGACCGTCAGCATGTTGAGGGACGGTGGACAGTCGATGATGACGAATTCGTAGGTCTCGCCCAGATCCGCCAGGACCTGATGGAGGCGACGCTCACGGTGACTGGAATGCATGAGTCCCACCTCGGCGGCGGTCAGGTCGCCATTAGCGGGGATGAGGTCAAAGCCGGGGGCGGGTTCCTCCACCCGGATGACGCAATCTCTGAATTCCAGTTCACCCAGCATGAGATCACAGGCGGAAAAATCCAGATCACGCTTGTCGATGCCGCACCCCATGGTCGCGTTACCCTGGGGGTCCAGGTCCAACAGCAGGATTCTGCGGCTCATAGAGGCCAGGGACGCGGCCAAGTTGACGGCGGTGGTGGTCTTGCCCACACCGCCTTTCTGGTTGGCGATAGCGATGGTTCTGGCCATGGGAGGGTTTTCAGTCCTGGTGTATCTCGATCAGGTGGCGTTCAGCATGAAGGAAAGGCACATCCAACCGATGGATGATAGGTTCGAAGGCCGTCAGGGCGGCAAGCTCGGCGTCCGGGCGGCGGCCCTTCATCGCTAACAGACGGCCAGGGCTGGCGAGTAAAGGCCTGACGGCCAATCGCCAATCCTTCTCGTTGGCAATGGCTCGGGAGATGATAGTAGCGAATTTTTCCCTTGGCCGATATGACTCCATTCGTGCCTGGACCGGTTCGACATTCGTCAGTCCCAGGTCCATCTTGGCCTGACGGACGAACCGGATCTTCTTGCCGTTGCTGTCGAGGAGGACGAATCTCCGCTCAGGATCCAGGATGGCGAGAGGCAGGCCTGGTAATCCGGCTCCGGTCCCCAGGTCGAGAACGGAGGAGCCCAGCAGGAAAGGGTATACCGCTAGGCTGTCGAGAAGGTGGCGGGAAACCATTTCCAGCGGATCCTTTACGGCAGTCAGGTTGTAGGTGCGGTTCCACCTGGCCAGCAAGTCGAGAAATCGCATGAGCTGGAGCCGTTGGTCAGGGCTCGGGTCAAGACCGAGGGCTGCCAGCCCCGCCTCAAGCCGGGCGGGGGTGTTCGTCATGGCTTCTAGGGAAACGTCCTGCACCGGGGAGTTTCTTGGCTTAGGTAAAGGGGCAGGACTCAAGCGGAGCGCCGACGTAGGTGGATCAGCAGCAGGGAGATGGCTGCCGGGGTCAAACCTGGGATGCGCCCGGCCTGACCCAGCGTCGACGGACGGACCCTGAGCAGTTTTTCCCGGACCTCGGAAGAGAGCCCGCGCACTTTGTCGAAGGGAAAGTCCGGGGGTAAGACCGTCTCCTCCTGGGCGCGATGGCGCTCGATTTCTTGCAACTGGCGGTCGATGTAGCCGGCATACTTGGCCTGGATGTCGAGTTGCTCGGCAATCTGTGGGTCCGTCACGCCAGGACCCAGACCTGGCAGGGTCATCAAGGCGTGATACCCGACCTTGGGCCTGGCCAGTAGATCCAGGGCGCGGGTCTCGCGACGCAGGTCGTCCCCCAGAACGGCCCTGGCCTGATCCGGGTCGAGAGCCGCGGGCCTTAGCCAAGTCTCACGCAGGCGCTGTTGTTCCCGAGCTATCCCCTCACGCTTTTCCTCGAAGCGGCGCCATTGCTCCTCACTCACCAGGCCCAGGCGGCGGCCCGTTTCTGTTAAGCGCAGGTCGGCATTGTCCTCACGCAATAACAGCCGGTATTCGGCGCGGCTGGTGAACATTCGATAGGGTTCCGCCGTTCCGCGGGTGGTGAGATCATCGACCAGGACCCCGAGATAGGCCTCATCACGGCGTGGCCACCAGGATGGGCGGCCCTGAAACCGCAAGGCGGCATTAGCGCCGGCCAGCAAACCCTGGGCGGCTGCCTCTTCGTAGCCGGTTGTGCCATTGATCTGGCCCGCGAGAAAGAGTTGGGGCAGGTGGCGTGATTCCAGGGAAGCGTCCAAATCCCGTGGGTCGAAAAAGTCGTATTCGATGGCATAACCCGGGCGGGTAATTCGGGCATGCTCGCACCCCCGCAGGCTTCGGACCAGGGCCTCCTGGATATCATAAGGTAGGCTGGTGGATATACCATTTGGATAAACCTCATGGGTGGTCAGCCCCTCTGGCTCCAGGAATATCTGATGGCTGGCCTTGTCTGCGAAGCGGACTATCTTGTCCTCTATTGAAGGGCAATAACGGGGACCTACCCCCTCGATGAGCCCTGTGTAGAGGGGAGAGCGCGAGAGTCCGGTGCGGATGATGTCGTGGGTCCGGTTATTGGTATGGGCGATGTGACAGCATACTTGGGGTGGGTGGTCCTCAGGGCGGCCAAAATAGGAGAAGACGGGTACGGGTTCATCGCCAGGCTGCCGTTCTAGCAGGGAGTAATCGATGGTGCGACCATCGATGCGGGGTGGGGTCCCGGTCTTAAGCCGCGAAACCCGAAAAGGTAAGGCGCGAAGGCAGCACGCCAGGGCGTTGGCGGGTGGATCACCTGCTCGCCCGCCTTCATGGCTGGTGAGACCCACATGGATGCGTCCGGCGAGGAAAGTTCCCACCGTCAACACCACGCAGGGGGCGCGGAAGATTAGGCCGATGTTGGTGACGACCCCGGCTACCCTCCCCTCTTCGACCAGGAGATCATCCACTGCTTGCTGAAAGATATCCAGGTTTGGGGCCTTTTCTACTGCCGAACGCACCGCCGCTTTATAGAGGAGCCGGTCAGCCTGGGCTCGGGTTGCCCGCACTGCCGGTCCCTTTCGAGCATTGAGGATGCGGAATTGGATGCCGGCCCTATCTGTTGCCCGGGCCATGAGGCCTCCCAGGGCATCGATTTCCTTGACCAGATGGCCCTTACCGATACCGCCAATGGCGGGATTGCAACTCATCTGGCCGACGGTTTCGATGTTGTGAGTTAACAGGAGGGTAGGCACGCCCATTCGTGCCGCCGCCAGGGCCGCTTCGGTCCCCGCGTGGCCGCCACCCACCACGATAACGCCGTATTTCGTCTTAGCGAACATAAAGGACCTGTTCCTCAGTCATGATGTGTCCTAACGCGCATGGTGCTCATTGTTAAGAATCGGTATCAAAGCTTAGCAGCTTATCGCGCCGAGCGAAGCTCGGCGTCTCTTGCCGGGTGAAAGTCCCGGTCGGGTAAGGGTTAGCCACCCGCCCGTATCGAGTGTTGGTCCCATGGCGGAGCGGGGCAACCCGTGAACAAGA
>CAZFZB010000044.1:0-16012 GCA_964523415.1 uncultured Chromatiaceae bacterium
TCCCCTTCGACCTTAACTCGCACTGAGCCTCCATTGACCAGCCTTCCAAAAAGCAGTTCGCTGGCAAGGGGTTTTTTGATGTGTTCACGGATTATGCGGCTCATGGGTCGAGCGCCCATACGTGCATCGTAACCTCGACTAGCAAGCCAAGCGCGAGCATCGCTATCCACGGTTAGACTTACCCTCTTTTCTAGTAATTGTTGCTCCAGTTCGAAGAGGAACTTGTCCACAACATTGGCAATAGTTGCGGGCGATAGTGCGCCGAACTGGATAACGGCATCGAGTCTATTCCGGAACTCGGGGGTAAAAAGACGCTTAATAACCTCCAAACTATCGGTAGCATGGTCCTGCTCAGTGAATCCGATGGACGGGCGACTGGACTCTGAAGCGCCTGCATTGGTGGTCATCACCAGGACGACATGCCGAAAATCTGCTTTACGACCATTGTTATCGGTAAGGGTACCGTGGTCCATGACTTGCAGGAGCAGGTTGAAGACGTCTGGATGGGCCTTCTCGACTTCGTCAAGAAGGAGTACGGCGTGAGGATGTTTGTTGATTTCTTCCGTAAGCAAGCCACCTTGATCAAAACCGACATAGCCGGGAGGGGCACCGATGAGGCGCGAGACGGTATGCCGCTCCATGTATTCGGACATATCAAAACGAATCAACTGTAAACCCAGTATGCGGGCAAGTTGGCGCGTCACCTCTGTCTTCCCGACACCAGTAGGCCCGGCGAAGAGAAAGGAGCCAATGGGCCTCTCTTCTTGACCTAGGCCGGAACGGCTCATGCGGATGGCGGCAGTCAGGGTATCGATGGCCGCTTCCTGGCCATAGACCACCATCTTCAGGTCCCGATCCAGACAGCGTAGGGATTCGGTATCCGATGCCGAGACCTGCTTGGGAGGAATGCGGGCTATCTTGGCGACGATGCGCTCGATATCCATGACATCAATACGTTTCTTACGTTTGGCCGCCGGCATGAGTTGTACATGGGCTCCAGCCTCATCGATGACATCGATGGCCTTGTCCGGGAGATGCCGGTCATTAATATGCTTGGCCGAAAGTTCCGCTGCCGCTCGTAGAGCTGGCTGTGTATAGCTAACCTGATGGTGCTCTTCAAAACGGCTCTTGAGGCCCTTGAGGATCTCCACTGTATCTTCAACGCTAGGTTCGCCAATATCGATCTTCTGAAAGCGTCGGGACAGTGCCCGGTCTTTCTCGAAGATGCCACGAAACTCCTGATACGTGGTGGAGCCGATACAGCGCAGGTCGCCGGAGGCCAGTACCGGCTTGATGAGATTGGAGGCATCCATGGTTCCCCCCGAGGCGGAACCCGCACCAATGATGGTATGGATCTCGTCTATGAAGAGAATGGACTTAGGCTGACGCCTGAGTTGGGCGATGACCGCCTTGAGTCGTTTCTCGAAATCGCCCCGATACTTGGTGCCAGCAACCAGAGCGCCCAGGTCCAGCGCATAAATGACGGCATCCTCCAATACCTCGGGTACCTCTTTGTCCACAATGCGCCGCGCGAGACCCTCGGCAATGGCCGTCTTACCGACTCCGGCTTCTCCCACCAGCAAGGGGTTGTTCTTGCGGCGCCGGCAGAGGATTTGGAGGGTCCGCTCGATTTCGGCGTGACGGCCGATCAGGGGATCAATCAGGCCTTGACGCGCGAGTTCATTAAGATTGGAGGTAAAGCTTTCCAGAGGAGTGGGGCTTTCCTTACCTTCAGGACGCCGCTCCTCACCGGACTCACCCTGAACCTCCTCTTCCCCCCCCTCCCCTGGAACTTTAGAAATGCCATGGGAAATATAATTGACCACATCTAGGCGGCTAATGTCCTGGCCATTGAGCAAGAAAACCGCTTGGGAATCCTGCTCGCTAAAGAGCGCGACCAAGACATTGGCTCCCGATACCTCCTTCTTGCCTGCGGACTGGACATGAAAGACCGCCCTTTGCAGGACGCGCTGAAAACCAATAGTAGGCTGGGTCTCACGCTTTTCTCCCGAGGGAACCAGCGGGGTAGTCTCCTCAATATAGAGGTTGATGTCAGATCTAAGCCTCCCTTCGTCCACGCCACAGGCCCGTAAGACCCTAGCCGCGCTGTGGTTATCGAGCAAGGCCAGGAGCAGATGCTCCACCGTCATGTATTCATGCCTGCGTTCTCGGGCCTGTTGGAAGGCATGGGTCAGCGTGAACTCTAGATCTTTGCTCAGCATAGCGGTACACCGATCTGGTATTCAGGGGTCTTCAAGCTTCTTCCATGGTACACATCAGAGGGTGCTGATGCCTTCGCGCAAAATCCATGACCTGTGCCACTTTGGTCTCAGCGACGTCACGCCCAAAGAGCCCGCAGACCCCTACTCCACGGGTATGGACATGTAACATGATTTGAGTAGCCTTTTCCCGACTCAAATGGAAAAAGGTTTCCAATACCTGAACAACGAATTCCATGGGGGTGAAGTCATCGTTCAGCAATAGTACTTTGTATCGGGGCGGTGGCCGCAGATCCGGTTTTGAATCCTGGACCGCTATTCCCCCCTCACGTTCCTTATTCACATTAGGTCCACTCATGTCAATGCGAAATCCCATGGAATTGTAACTTTGTATTTGACCCTTGCTATGAGGTCATTATACTTCGCTCTCAAGGGATCGACTCGCACATAAGGCAGGAAGCCATAGAAAAACAAGAAGGTTGCCCATACGAATCGGAGCGCCTCGATCATACCCTGAACCAAGTGGTATCTAGAAAACCCAACGGCTTGGGGAGTTGTAAAGTCCCTGAATATGGCAACGGGAGGAGCTTGTTCAGGGGCAAGAAATTCTAACAGGGGGAACACCCCACCATCTCCCGGAGGAGTAGCAGCGATGATGACCGGTACGGTAAAATGGTTTAATAATGCCAAAGGATATGGCTTCGTGAAGGCCGATGAAAAGGACGATGACGTTTTTGTTCACTTCTCGGCCATCGACATGGAGGGCTATCGAACCCTCAAGGAGGGGCAGAAGGTTCAGTTCGAGATTACCCAAGGACCCAAGGGTCTCCACGCCGCCCGCGTAAACCGCCTTAATTAGAAAATAACAACCCGCGCTCCCTATTGTTCAGGAGCGCGGGGTTTTTATCCTGTTCCCTTGTGAATTTCATCCGCGATGCGAGATTCTATCAAGCGGTGGGCCTTGGATATTCGGCAGGGAAAAGCTCAGTGCTTACCCTACCCCTGATTGCCTCCGTCGAGGTGTGCGCTACATGTTGGCAATCACCGCCTCACCGAAGGCTGAACAACTCAATTTAGTGGCACCAGGCATCAAGCGTTCCAGATCGTAAGTTACGGTCTTGGCAAGGATAGCCCCCTCTACGCCCCGAATAATGAGGTCCGCAGCCTCGGTCCAGCCCAGGTGACGCAGCATCATCTCTGCAGAGAGAATGATAGAACTTGGGTTGACTTGGTCCTTCCCAGCATACTTGGGGGCGGTGCCATGCGTCGCCTCAAACATGGCCACGGAATCGGATAAATTGGCTCCGGGGGCCAGGCCTATGCCGCCAACCTGTGCCGCCAGAGCATCAGAGATGTAGTCGCCATTCAGATTGAGCGTGGCAATGACGTCGTATTCCTTGGGTCGCAGTAGAATCTGCTGCAGGAAGGCATCGGCAATCACATCCTTGATGATGATCTCACGGCCACTTTTGGGGTTAGTCATCGAGCACCAGGGACCGCCATCGATTTCCTCAGCGCCAAATTCCTCTCTAGCCAATTCATAACCCCAGGTTTTGAAGGCGCCTTCCGTGAACTTCATGATATTGCCCTTATGCACCAAGGTCACGGAGTCACGATCGTTATCGATGGCGTACTGGATCGCCTTACGCATGAGGCGTTTTGTGCCCTCGGAAGACACGGGTTTGACACCGATACCGGAGGTCTCGGGAAAACGGATCTTGGTGACACCCATCTCGCTCTGAAGGAAATCTACCACCTTTTTTGCCTCGGGCGACCCCGCCTGCCACTCGATCCCCGCATAGATGTCTTCGGAGTTCTCACGGAAGATCACCATATCCGTGTTCTCCGGTTCCTTGACCGGACTGGGTGTCCCTTGAAAATAGCGAACAGGCCGTAAACAGACGTAAAGATCTAGCTGTTGACGCAAGGCTACGTTCAGGGAACGGATGCCACCGCCAACAGGTGTCGTCAGAGGCCCTTTGATCGAGACCACGTACTCACGGATTGCGTCCATGGTTTCAGCTGGTAACCAGACGTCGTCTCCATAGATTTTTGTCGATTTTTCACCGGCATAGATCTCCATCCACTGGATTTGGCGGTTGTCAAGGTAGGCCTTGGACACTGCGGCATCCACCACCTTTATCATGACTGGGGTGATATCGACGCCCGTGCCATCCCCCTCAATATAGGGAATGATGGGCTTATTAGGGACCAGGAGGGCATAATTGCTATCAACCTGGATCTTATCACCGCTGGCAGGCACCTGAATTTTATCGTAGGCCATATCGTCTTTCTCTTAAGGGTTGAAAATTGGGGTTAGTCTAGCACCCGATCCGGGGCTTGCGTACAGCTACGCAAATAATATGCCTCCTAAAGCCGGAAATCATTCGCCCCCTTGAGTTGTCGCAGAAACATATTATTAATCAATTATATAAATCAATGCATTTTCCACCCACACCCTCTGTTGATTCCACTTGGAGCCCCATCATGGTTGGCCTCTCGGGTGGAGTGGATTCATCGGTGGCGGCCTTGCTCCTGCTCGAACAGGGCTATCGGGTTGAAGGGCTCTTCATGAAGAATTGGGAGGAGGACGATGATATCGAGTATTGCGCGGCAGCGGCGGACCTCAGGGATGCGGTAGCGGTCGCGACACGACTCGGCATTCCCCTAAGTACCGTCAACTTTGCAACTGAATATTGGGATCGGGTTTTTTCCAATTTTCTAGCGGAGTACCAGGCCAACCGCACACCCAACCCAGATATACTTTGCAATCGGGAAATAAAGTTTCGCGCCTTTCTGGATCATGCCCTTGGCCTTGGCTTTCAACGGATAGCCTCCGGTCACTACGCTCGCCTAGTCGAGGATACGCAGGGCTACCACCTCTGCCAGAGCCGAGATCCGGACAAGGATCAAACCTATTTTCTCCACCTACTGGATCAGGAACAGCTAGCCCATGCCCTCTTCCCCCTCGGGGACCTGAAAAAGCAAGAGGTTCGCGCCCTTGCGCGGCACGCAGGGCTAACCACAGCATCAAAAAAAGATAGCACCGGCATCTGTTTCATTGGCGAGCGCCGTTTTAGCGACTTCCTTTCCCGTTATGTTCCCCCCAACCCGGGTTCCATCGAAACACCTGAAGGGCTGTGCCTCGGCGAACACCCAGGGCTCGCCTATTTCACGCTTGGCCAGCGCCAGGGGTTAGGCATAGGTGGCCTGGCGGGAGGTCTAGAGGCGCCATGGTTCGTAGCCGCCAAGGATGCGGCCCGGAACACCCTGATTGTCGTTCAAGGACATGACCACCCCCTTCTGCTCAGCCATAGCCTGGCCGCCAGCCGGATGCACTGGATAAGCGGTAAGCCACCTTGCGACCCACCCTTCCCCTGCCAGGCACGCTTGCGGCATCGTCAGCCCTTGCAGCCCTGCTGGATCGAAGAGATCACAGGGGATCAGGTCAGAATCCGGTTTTCCCAGCCTCAAAGGGCCGTCACACCTGGTCAGGCAGCGGTCGTATATTTAGGTGAAGAATGCCTGGGTGGAGGCATTATCGAGACCATGGAATCCTAACGATTGGCCAATTGAACTTTTCCCCGTTAGGATTTCTTTGTCATTCTCACCTTCCGGTAGCCTTCAGATTGCCAAACCCATGATCTACACCGATCAAGACCGCCTCATCGCCTTGGGGGCCATCTACCAAGCCAGCCTCTGTGTGCGCCAGATTGCCAGGAAGGGCACGGTGGACACGGACCTCATGGAGCCTTGCATCTACAGCTTGTTCCAAACTGACGCCGATTCTACCGCCGACATCTTCGGCCCAATAGGCGCCCTCACGCCCGGTGTTCGGGAACTGGCTAACCAACTCAGCGGGAAGACCCCCAAGGATCTGGAATACACACGCTACCTGCTCGCCCTGTTGAAACTGGATTCCGTGCTCAAGGGTCGCCCGACCATGATCAAGCAAATTGCCCTTGGCATCGAGGAGGCTCGTGCCAAACTGGTGCATTTCCCCATGCTGCACCCCAACCTGCTAGCCCACTTGGCAGAAATCTACAGTCAGACCGTCAGCCAACTCCATCCGCGCATCATGGTGAAAGGGGAGCCCAATTTTCTACAGAATCCCAACAACCAGAATCGCATCCGTGCCCAGTTGTTGGCGGGCATACGTGCGGCCTGGCTTTGGCGTCAGGTGGGAGGCAGCCGCTGGAAGATCCTCTTCGGGCGGCAGAAGCTACTCGCAGCAGCCCATCATTACCTGCGCATCAATACTCATTAAACCTGGAGGCAAGGGCATGGGTACGGACATCATTGGTCACTGCTGGAACTGTGGCCGGGATTTGACGCAGAGCGACTACGGCCGCGAGACCCTTTGCCTGGGATGCGGGAAGGCCACCCGTGTTTGCCGCAACTGTCGTCAGTTCGCCCCCGGGCGACCTAACGCCTGCCTCGAGCCTATGACCGAACTGGTTACAGAAAAGGAAAAGGCCAACTTCTGCGAATTATTCGATCCCGCTGAGGGCCCGAGGTTCGGCGGTGGCCAGTCCAGGGCTGCTGACCTGCTCCAGCGGGCTCATGATCTCTTTAAATAGAGCGCTCCCCTCGTTCGATGCAGATACCCACATCCGTGGCGCCCTTGACTGCACCGATCTTGTTGATGCTAAGCCGCAGCCAGGGAACGCCAAATTCTTCACGCAGCATGGTCGCGCAGCGTTCCGCCAGAGTCTCAACCAGTTCGAAACGGCTTTCAGTTACGAACGTCCTGATGCGATCGGAAACCCGATGATAGTCGAGGGCATCCTCGATCCGATCCGAGGCCGCCCCCCTGGCCACATCCGTGCCCATCTCGAGATCCAGTATCAAGGGCTGTTGAATCTGTTTTTCCCAATCGTAAACGCCGATGGTAGCCTCGATGCGTAACCCGCGCAAAAACACCATATCCATGACTTCCTCCGTCCGGAAAAAACCGATGTCAGCTACCATCATGGTAGGGTAGCTGAATAAGTAAGTAACCCCGCACCCCCACTGAACTCAGACCCCATGAAGGACATCGATCTGAAACAGGTTGCCATAGGCATCAAGAAGTGGGGCCGGGAATTGGGATTCCAGCAGGTCGGCATTGCCGACATCGACCCGGGTGGGAGCGAGGACCGGCTAATGGCCTGGCTCGAACAAGGTCGCATGGGCGAAATGGATTACATGATCCGCTATGGCGTCAAGCGTGCCCGGCCAGCAGAGCTGGTCCCCGGCACTCAGCGCGTCGTTTCCGTGCGCATGGATTATCTCCCGGAGGATCAAGGCCGCCTTCACGAGCGGCTGGAGAACCCGGCTACCGCCTTCATCTCTCGATATGCCCTCGGGAGGGATTATCACAAATTGATGCGTAATCGACTGAAACGCCTGGCCGATCGCATCACCACTGAAATCGGGCCCTGCGGTCACCGCGCCTTTGTTGATTCCGCCCCAGTCCTTGAGAAGGCTCTCGCTCAAAATGCAGGCCTGGGCTGGATAGGCAAGCACACCAACCTTATCAATGGTCGCGCGGGCTCTTGGTTTTTCCTGGGTGAACTCTTCGTCGATCTACCGCTCCCCTTAGACCAACCGGCGACCAATCATTGCGGGCGTTGTCACGCCTGCCTGGATGCCTGCCCAACGGGAGCCATCCTGGCCCCTTACGAACTCGACGCCCGCCTCTGTATCTCCTATCTCACCATAGAATTGAAAGGGCCAATTCCAGAACATTTGCGCCCTTTGATTGGCAACCGGATTTATGGGTGCGATGACTGCCAGATGGTGTGTCCTTGGAACCGCTTCGCTCGCCTTACCCTGGAGCAGGATTTTCTCCCCCGCCAAGGCCTGGATGCTGCCACCCTCATTTCCCTTTTCTCTTGGGACGAGACCGAATTTCTGTTCCGGACCGAGGGCAGCGCCATTCGCCGTCTCGGACATCACCGCTGGCTGCGGAATCTGGCTGTTGCCCTGGGAAATGCCCCACCCTCACCAGCCGCCAGCGCGGCCTTGGAGGCACGACGTGAACATGCAAGCGCCTTGGTTCGTGAACACGTCGGTTGGGCCTTGGCGCATCAAAGGCGGAGCAGGTGATCCCGATAATGCCTAAGCTCGGCGATGGATTCGCGAATGTCATCCATGGCGCGGTGAGCCGACCGCTTTTCGAAGGACTCCGCTACTGCCGGCGCCCAACGCTGTGCCAGTATTTTGAAGCTGCTTACATCCAGATTGCGATAATGGAACCAGGCCTCCAGCTTCGGCATAGACATGGCAAGAAAGCGCCGATCCTGACAGATGCTGTTGCCGCAGAGTGGGGACTTCCCCGGAGGTACCCAGAACGCGAGAAAATCCAGGGTCTCAAGCTCCGCCGACCCCTCATCGCGATCGCTAGCCCGGACCCGATCCACCAGACCGGAGGCTCCATGGTGTTCCTTGTTCCAAGCATCCATAGCTTCAAGCACTACCTCGGGCTGATGGATGGCAATTACCGGCCCCTCCGCCAGGATCTCAAGATGGGTGTCGGTGACCAGGGTGGCGATCTCGATAATCCGGTCCCGGGATGGCTCCAGGCCGGTCATTTCCAGGTCCAGCCACACCAGATGGTTGTCTGCGGGTTTCATGGTGTCTTGCATCGTGCTGATAAAGCCCACAGTGTAACCTCATGCCATCCCCCCTGCCGCTTCCCCGTCCGTACCTGCCACCGAACCCGGTGTCGGCAACCAGGCTAATTGGCATAGAATCCTCACGATAATCCTTTCCAGGAGATCTGCATATGAAACCCCGGCTACTCTTTCTCTCCCTCTGTCTCATTAACTCCCTTCCTGCCCTAGCTAGTGAGGACAAGGACATCGCCGAGCTCTACCAATTCAACTGCACATCTTGCCATGGCGCCGAGGTCTATACTCGTCCCAACCACAAGGTGACCAGCCTCAAGGGATTGGAGGCTCAGGTGGGACGCTGCGAACAAGCCCTGGGTCTCAAGTGGTTCGACGAGGATATCGCCAACATGGCGGGCTACCTGAATACGCACTACTACAAATTCCAACCCTGATGCCGGGTCGCCGGCTCTCGAATCGCCAGAAGGCCCGCATCCTCAACCTTCAGGAACGGCGTCGGCAAGGTTTGGAGGAGTGTTCCCAGGAGACCCCTGCGATTAGCAACTCTGAACTGCCGCGCCAAGGTCTAGTGGTGGTACGTCATGGAGCCGAACTGGCGGTAGAGGACGAGCAAGGTCAGGTGTGGCACTGCCTGGCTCGTCAGAACATGGGGCATCCCGTCTGCGGTGATCGCGTGGTTTGGCAGGCCAGTGGCCTGGATCGCGGGGTGGTGACTAGCATTCAGCCCCGTCAAACGGTTCTTTCCCGACCGGACTACAGTGGACGCAACAAAGCCCTAGCCGCCAACTTGACGCAACTGGTGGCCGTCCTAGCCCCAAGACCCGAGCCTAATGCCTACCTGCTCGACCAATACCTAGCCGCCGCCGAGCGCTTGGGCGTCAAGGCCCTGATCGCCTGTAACAAGGCAGACCTACTGGAGACTCAAGACCGGGCGACCATGACTGGGCTGCTGGCCCCCTACGAGCGTATCGGTTACCCCTTGATCTGGTTGAGTCTGTTCAACGACCGGGATCTGGCATCCCTATCCACTAGGTTAGTTGGGGAGACCAGCATCCTGGTAGGCCAATCGGGTGTGGGCAAGTCATCCCTGGTCAAGGCCCTGCTCCCGGATCTCGACATTCAGATCGGGCTCCTGTCCCAAGCCACTGGACTGGGTAGGCACACCACCTCCACCGCTACCTGCTACCGATTGCCGGTGGGAGGTTACCTCATCGACTCCCCCGGGGTACGCAGCTTCCGCCTGACCCTGGACGGTCAAGATGACCTGGAGCACGGCTTTCGAGAGATCGCCCCCCTCATCGGGCACTGTCGCTTCGCGAATTGCCATCATGATCAGGAGCCTGGGTGCGCCCTCAAGGAGGCCGTGGCGGGAGGGGACCTGCACCCGGCGCGCCTGGCGAATTTCCTTCACTTGAGAGCCGCTTTGGAGCGATCCAGCGCTCGAGGGTGAACCCAATTCCACAAGAACCCCCCAAAACTACCGAGAAGAGTAACCATGGCATACTGGTTGATGAAATCCGAACCCCATGTCTTTGGCATCGACCACTTGGTCGCCACACCGAACCAGACCGAGCCCTGGGACGGGGTGCGGAATTACCAGGCTCGTAACATGATGCGCGATGAGATGAAGGTGGGGGACCAAGTCTTTTTTTACCACTCCAACTGTGCCGAACCTGGCATCGTCGGCATCATGGAGGTAGCGCGGGAGGCCTATCCCGACCATACCGCCTTCGATCCCGAGGCGAAATATTACGATCCCAAGAGCGATCCGGAAAATCCGCGCTGGTTCATGGTGGACATCCACTATGTGCGCCATCTGGGACGTAACATCACCCTGACCGAGCTCAAGAGCCATACCCATGGCCCCCTGGCAGGCATGCCCTTGGTGCGTCAGGGCAACCGACTTTCCGTCATGCCCGTAACCTCAGAACAGTGGAATTTCATCCTATCCCTGGAATAACCAACCCGTGGCATAAAGTCCCAGAGAAATTAGGCACTTCATGATCAGAAACGGGTGACGGGCGGGCTTGGGGGCACGGAACTGTTGGCCCCCCGGACACCGGCCAGGTTAAAGGAGACGTATCACTGGCTCTCTCTGCAGACCCAAAGCCTGGGTACCAATCTTGAGGGCCTGCTCGGCGAAGGTATCCAGATCGCCCCAACGGTCATCGCTATCCATGACCTCGGATAGGGACTCATTGACTAGACGCAGGCGATATCGGCCTAGATTTATCTCGTGCGGTGGGCTGAGTTCCGACAGGACATAGAGGGAAGGCTCGGTTTTGCCCATGGCCACAAAGGCGAGGATATACCGGAAAACCCGGGCATCCCCACTCTCGATCTCCCCGAGGAGGCTGGCGCCATGATCGCCAATCTGATAACGACGTTTGGGAATGGCGGTGCGGATAATGGGTTTATCCTGCATGATCGGGCCTCCTAAGGATGAATAATCTGGATCTAGTGGCTGTGATGCAAGTTCCAAGGTTTCAAGGACCAGGTTATGACCGTTCTTCATGCCCGTCTCTGAGCTGGTGCAAGGGCCCCGACCAGGTCAATATCCGCCCCCCGGGGTGATGAAAATTCGGCTGTGGACGCGGATGATGCAGGGCCCAATAGCTGAGTCCGCCCTGCCGATCCTCGGCCACTACCGCTAGCCCCAGGAGCAGGATCTGGTCGCGTTTACGACTGGGAAGGAGATCCGGGGGAATGCGGGCGCGCAATCGCCAGGCATGGCGGCGACGATCACAATGTACCTCTGGCGGCTTCGTCAGCCCCGTTAGCCGGGGCAGGGGCAAAGGTACGCGCTCATTGGCAAAGCCATAAAGGGCCCAGGCCCCCGAGGGGGAAAAATTGAACTCAAGGTAGGCTGCTTCTCCAGGCAGACCGATAAAGGCCTCGCAACAGCTATGTCGCCATAGGTCATCCTGGCGCCCAGGATTTGTCTGGGGAGGCATGACCAGGGCACGCCGCGGCACTCTCAAGTGGTAATCGAGTTGGAGGGCGCCATCCCCACCCCAGGATGGTTTGACTTGAAGGCGCCAGTTCCCCGACCCCTGGCAGCTAGGATGGCAGACCAGCGTCTTCCAGGGCAAGACACCCGGGACACCCTCGTCATGACCCTGGCCAGAAGGGCGACCACGAAAATTAGCCGGCCCCCTTGTACGCGACACCCTCAAAACCCAGATCTTCCGTTTCATCAATTACTCATTTGGGGAGAGGTCCATGGCCGACATAGCCAAACTGGAGGCCCTGCTTGCCAAAGGGCCGGACAACGCCCTGTTGCGGTATAGCCTGGGCAATGAATATCTGAAGGATGGGCAATTGGAACTGGCCATTCAGCACTTAGCTGCAGCAACGCGACTCGAGCCAAGCTTTTCCGCTGCCTGGAAACTCCAAGGCAGGGCCCTCCAGGCTTGCGGGCGCCATTCCGAGGCCATCCCCATCCTGGAACAAGGCATCGCCATTGCCAAGGCGAAAGGCGATATCCAGGCCGCCAAAGAGATGGGGGTCTTTCTTAGGCGGGCCCTGAAGGCGCTGGAAGATCCAACTCTTTAGTCCGCCATGGGTTTACTCTAACAGATGCAAGCTGGCTATCCCGGTTTCCCGATGGATGATGACATCGATTTGGGCATACTCCGGCAGACTTTCCAGGGGCGTCGGATCATCCGCGCACTGACAACCCCCGATGAGGCTGGTGAAAAAGATCCCCACCCGTACACGCAGTTCCTCCGCCCCCTCTGCTGTCGTCAATACCATGACCTGAAAGGGCTCCCCCGTCGCCTGACTCCCCCGCCTCAGGGCCTGTTGTAAGGGCAGACAGTCCGCATCCAGGCCTTCTAGCACCCTCTTCAGGGTCGCCTCACGCATCGGGGTATGCCAGGCGGCCAAGGTCTCGCTTAAGTCAACCATGTATTCATAAGATCCTTTGACAATTCCTATGAGTCCGCCCTTCCTGTCAATACCCGGTCATCTCCAGATAGCCCTGTCCGATTTCCTGATCAGCGGCCATGAGGCGGACCCCACCCTCCCAGTAGACAACACCGGTAGAATGGCGACCATCCAATTCCTGGTCTTCCATTAGGGGCAAGATCTGCCAGGAATACCCATCGATCTCTAACCCCCAGATGACCGGATAAGCCTTACCCGTACGTGGCGATTGCCAGAAGCGGAGAGGGTGAAACCGGACCTGTGACGGTGTCAGGTGCCGCACGCTGCCGCTGGCCTCGCTCAGGGTACTGGCACTCCAGATTACCGAGCCATCCTGATGGCGCATCTGAAAGGCCATCAAGGAACCGCCAGCATACAGATTGATGCCGATCCAATCCCAGCCCTGAATTTCCTCAGAGAGTAGCTCACTAGACCATTCATGGTCCAGCCAGGCCCGCCCCGAAACCCGGTGATCCCCGTCATTCAGACGCACCTTGCCCTTAACTTCAAGCTGGGGGATGCTGTAGTAATAACTAGCATGATCCATGTCCGGGCTCTTTTGACTGAATCCCCCCTTGCCATTGAGGACGGGGGGGACGGTAGGGGTCAGGTTGAGGTCGAGCGCGAAGGCCTCAGAGGCGATCCTGGTGTGATACTGGCCACCATCCATAGTCAATTCCCAGTCCTTTATCCAGGCGCGGGTTCGATCAAGCGCCGCACCTGTCAGAGGCTCCAGCCCACGCTCGGCCCTCTCGGCCTGGAGCAAGTGGCCGATGGCTGGGTCGGCGATGGCGGCATGGGCTAGAATGAGTTGACGTGGTGCGAATCGACTGGGATTGTCAGCCCCTAGGCCAGTGGCCACTCGAAAGAAGGTCACCTGAAATCCCCGCTCAGTACCAGTCTCGTCGTTTAACCAGCCCGTGACATACCACCACTCCATCCGGTAATCCGGATGGGCGCCGGTATCAGAGGGAAAAACCAGAGAATGGTCCGCGGTCACCGCGGTAAAGTCCTTCGCCAGGACCGAAGCACTCAAGCTGATGGCCATAGCCAGACCCAGTGCATCCTTGAAAACCAGGGGAGGAATAGGCCCGACGGCAATTCGGCGCCGAACAGGTTGTGAAGCCTCGTCAGGGAGTCTCGGCCTCCTCACCAGTCCTCCCGAACCGCCAAAACCGCATCCTGTCGCATCGCCTGTCGGCCAGAAATACGGGCGGCAAGCGCTGCGAGCACTATCATGGCGAAACTAAAGGTCATCAGGATCCCATAAGGCCAACGCAGATCCATGCTCCAGTGAAAACTTTGGCGATTGATGACCTCAATCAGAATCCAGGCGATAGCTCCGCCTGCGAATAGCCCGATTAGGACGCTAACCGCCGCTGTCAAGGCTGCCTCGATCGCCAGCAAGGCCCCGATTTGGCGCCGCCTCAGACCGAGATGGCGAAGGATTCCCAATTCCTTTCGCCGACTGGTGGCCAGAGCGGCATAACTGGTACTGATCCCGAAGAGGCCAATCAGTACCGCGACCGCCTCCATCAGGTAGGTCACCAGAAAGGTGCGATCGAAGACCCCCAGGATCAGGGCGCGCAGTTCGCCTGGCAGAGTCAACTCGCTTACACCCTCCCCGAACTGGGCACGGATAAGGCTCATCACCCCGGCAGGGTCGGTACCAGCGGTCAAATAAAGCCCGAGATCGTTGACGCGCCTATCGCCGGTCAGCTTCTGGTAGATCTCCAGTTCGATCAGAATCGCCCCCTGCTGACGGGCATAATCCCGCCAGATGCCGGCAACCCGAAAGGTCTGCATTCGTTCGCCTAGGGGCAAGGCCAAGGGTGCACCGATCCCGAGGCGCAGTCTATCGGCGGCTACTTCCGAAATCCAGGCGGGCGGATCCGTTCCCAGCCCCTCTGGCGACGTGGACCCAGCTACCAGCGGCAGGTCCCCCATCCTGGTGATGGGACGCGCTATGAGGGCGATCGTGTCCCCCTTGCTCCCGATTCGCAGACTCTCGAAGCGAACGGGGCGAATTCCAGCTATCCCTGGCAACAGGGATACCTGTTTCACCTCCTCAGGTTCCAGATATCCGCTGGTGCCCGCCGGGGCCGCGCGCAGGTAAAGGTCCGCGGGTAGCATCCGGACCAGCCAGTCGTCTAAGGAATCCCGGAATGAAATAACCATAATCGCCATGGACCCTGCGAGGGCGACGCTGGCCACCACCCCGGCGCCCACCACCACTGCCTGGACTGGGGCAGCCTCTAGGCGCGCCAGGGCCAGTCTCGCCAAAATGGTGCTACGCCTTGCCAGCCGTGGCATCGCCCAGGCAGTCGCCCCTGCCACAGACATCATGGCTCCGACCAGGATCAGGGCTACCGCCAGATAGCCACCGATGGGCAGGCCATCAAGAGGCGGAAGAAAACAGCAGAAGGAGGCGACTGTGAAGAAGCTCAGGGTTAGACCCCAGCGTGGGGGAGCACGATAGACCTCTGCCTCATCTCCCGCCCTCAATCCCCGGGCAGGAATCAGACGGGCGGCCTCGCAAGCCGGCAGCCAAGCCCCACCTAGCCCCGTAAGAATTCCTAGGACCAGATAGCCCAGGTTTAATCCAGGCTCCCAGTGAAATTCCGGTGTCAGCCCTCGAAAGTAACCTGCTCCCAGATCGCCGCCAATCACCCACAAGGCCGACGCGGTCAGCAGTTGGGCCAACGCCAAGCCGATCAGCCCCCCGATCAGCCCCAGCAGTCCTCCTTCAGCCAGGAGATAGCGCTTCAGGTTGTTACGGCCAAGCCCGATGGCACGCAAAAAGGCAAACTCCTGCCGCCGCCGCACTACCGAAAACCATTGGGCCGAAAAGACCAGGAGGCTTCCGGTTACCAGGGCCATGGTTGCCAGCATGGTGAGATTCACCCGGTAGGCACGGGACAAACCCTGGATCTCAGCTTGTGAATCTGCCGGGGTACGGAGGCTGACCCCAGGTGGGAGCAGGGCACTCAGCACCCGACGGGCCCGCTCCATATCAATGCCGGGCGCGAGACGCAGATCGATCCGGCTCAAACGTCCGATCTGTTCAAAGGCCTGTTGAGCGGCGGCAATATCCATCACGGCCAGCACCTGGCCTAGGCCCGCAGCGGGAACTGAACCCGCGAGACGAAGCTCGGACTCGTGGCTACCCACCTGTACCCTTAAGGTTCCCCCGCCAACGATATCGAGTTGGGCCGCGGCGGCGGGACTCAGAAAGAGGGCATCTGGCTCGAG
>CAZFZB010000044.1:16112-20482 GCA_964523415.1 uncultured Chromatiaceae bacterium
TGGCCGAATTCAGCGAGTGCCGCGGCATGAATGAGTTGCACCGCCAACCCCAGTGCCACTCCCAGGGCTATGGCCAGCAGACAGAGGGTGGTAGCCAGGGGTCGCCGCCATAAAGAGCCCAGGAAGACATGCCTCCAGACGCCACCCAGCCTCATGAGCCACCCGGTTCTTCGATCAACCCCAGGGGAGTCAAGCGCAGGATGCGATCTGCATTGGCCGCCGCCAGCCGCGA
This sequence comes from uncultured Chromatiaceae bacterium, assembly GCA_964523415.1. GTDB lineage: Bacteria > Pseudomonadota > Gammaproteobacteria > Chromatiales > Chromatiaceae > M0108. Next base: position 16,345 of record CAZFZB010000044.1, read on the forward strand.
GTGGGTCACCAGAATGCCAATGGCACCTGCCATCCGGATACCTTCGAACAGGAGGCCCAGCACCCCCAGGGCCCGGGACGGGTCCAGGTTGCCGGTAGGCTCGTCGCAAAGAACCAAGGCTGGCTCATGAATCAGGGCGCGTGCGATGGCTACCCGTTGCATCTCCCCACCTGAGAGGTGGCGCGGCCATTCGTCCGCGCGATGGCCAAGACCGACCCGTCCCAGAAGAGCGCGGGCACGTTCGTCGGCACTAGCCTCATCCTGTTCCAACAACCAGAGTGGCAAGGCAACATTCTGAACGAGTGTCAGATGCGACAGCAGGTGAAAGGCCTGGAACACGAAACCAAAGTCTCGCCGCCGCAGATTAGCGAACTCATCCTCGTCAAGTGTCGTCAGCTCCCGGTCCCGCAACCGAATGTATCCACCATTAACGGGCTCCAGGCCAGCGATGCAATTGAGCAAGGTTGATTTCCCAATCCCAGACTCGCCCATGATGGCAACGGATTCACCGGGCGCCAATCTTAGTGAGACTCGCGAAAATAGTGGCGAGGAGGCATCGAAGCGCTTAGAAAGGTTGTCGATGGCAAGCATGATGCCTTCCCTACTGGCGAGAACGGAGAGCTGCGGTTAAGCGGCCATTTGCCAGCACCCCGGGCCCGCATTCAGTCCGATCAAAGGTGATGCCCAGCAGTCCCGTAGGCGTGGATCAGATCCTTACGAGCCAACATCCCGAGCAGCCGACCTTCACTATCGACCACGGGCATGCTACGCCCACCGTGCCGGGCGAATGCTTGGGCCATGATGGGGAGGGTGGCATCGGATGGAAGGGTCAGGGCCGGACTAGTCATCACATCCGCGACCCAGATCCCGTTACAACAGCGTTTCAGGGCCTCGGGATCCTGGCCTAGGCGCGCCAATAGGGCCAGAATCGAATCTACCTCCATATGGCTCAGAACGTCGGTCTCGGTCAGGATGCCTATAACCTGTTCCTGGGGGTCAACCACGGCGGCGGACTTGACTCCGGCCTCGGCTAATTGCGCCACTGCCTCAATCAAGGATTCCTCTGGCACAAGGGCCGGACCCCCAATACGCATCAGGTACCTGGCCATCGGATTTCCTGCCAATCGGGCCAGGGCGTGGCTGGCGGATACGCGGTAGAGTTCCTGAAAATCCGCAGGGCTGATATCCAGATACCCCTGGATATCCCGCATGGCATCTACCACATCCGGCTCAGACAGTTCGGGCAATATCTCTGACAAGGGATCCCCGGTCCCGTCGGGATGGTTGGAAGGATTAGGATCCATAGATAGTGTTCCCCCTGAACGCTGAGTGATCGACAAACCAATCACCTTACCTCTGGTGATCGCCTCGAGTCGTGAACTGGAGCAGGACACTGCTGCCCTTATTCTCGTTCCGGCTGACAATAATCATGGCAGAATTCTCAAGTATGGGAATCCTGCCAATATAGACGCCCCCCAGACTATCCGGTTCCCTTCCCTTCTGGGTCATCATGAGTTCAACCCATGACCTTGTGTGGCCATGCCGGTCACTCGCGACTCCCTACCCCTGACCAACCATGAGTGACCTTATCCCGCAGGTAGAGGGGCAGGGCCTGTTCCGGGGGCAGGGCATGGCCAGTGGCCAGGTCGGCGGCGGCAATGAGTACCAGGTCCTGGGATTCGCAAGACGCGGCAGGATCGATCAGGTCGATCTTTTCCCCGAGGCGCTGGCGCAGGAGACTCCCATAGGTGTCCCAACCACTTCCCACACCTTGCCAACCCATATCCTTTGGTATCTCAACCAATTCCGGAGTAGTCACCACCTCATGGCCATCCAGGCGCATCAGACCCTGGCCATCCAGGACATAGCGCCCCCAATAGATCTCCCCCATCCGTGCATCAAGGGCGGCAAGACATTGGTGCGCGCCCTGTCGGCGCCGCAACCCTTGGGCCAAACCAGCCAGGGTAGAAATGGAAACCACCGGCAGGTCAGCTCCAAAGGCAAGGCCCTGGACTACGGCGGTGGCAATACGGACGCCGGTGAAGGAGCCCGGGCCCCGACCGAAGGCCAGTGCGTCCAATTCCCGAAGTTTCAGATCGGCATCCCTCATCAACCTGGCCACCATGCCCAATATGAGGTCCGCATGGCGTCGGGGCTCCAAGGACAAGTGTTGATGGAGACCCGTCTCGGTCAGGAGGGCAGCGGAACAAGCCTCCCCAGAGGTGTCAAGGGCTAGGATGCGCATAGTATTTAGCCCCTGGGGCCTTCGGCGAAAAAGCGCTCCACCTGCGCCAGTTCACGGGTGCGGGCCATGGGGGGCAGACTTTTGAGGAAGGCACGACCATAGGGCCTGGACAGGAGTCGCGGGTCGCAGACCACCAGCACGCCCCGATCGGAGGCGTCTCGGATGAGGCGACCAGCACCCTGCTTGAGACTGATGACAGCCTGAGGTAACTGAAAATCGCGAAATGGATTGCCGCCCTTTTGGCGCAGGGCGTCGATGCGGGCAGCCAACACCGGATCTCCAGGCGAGGCAAACGGCAGTTTATCGATGATAACGCAGGACAGAGCCTCGCCGCGCACATCTACCCCCTCCCAAAAGCTGGCGGTACCTAGCAACACCGCATTACCGTGTTCGCGAAATTGCTTGAGCAATTCCCCACGCGGGGCCGTCCCCTGGACAAATAAGGGGTAATCCAACTGAGTCTCCAGTCGTTCCGCCGCACGGCGCAAGGCGCGGTGGCTAGTGAAAAGGATAAAGGCGCGACCCCGACTGAAGGCGATAATCTGGGAGGACAAGTCCGTGACCGCATCGCCATATGCTGGTAACGAAGGATCGGGCAGGCCGCGCGGCACGAACCAGAGGGCCTGGTTGGGATAATCAAAGGGGCTATCCCAACAGGCAGTGTGGGCTTCCCCAATACCCAACTGGTTGGCGAAATGATCGAAGCGTTCGGCCACTGCCAGAGTTGCGGATGTAAAGATCCAGGCGGCCTGATAGCGCTGCATCTGGGCCTGGAAGATACCAGCAACGGATAGGGGTGTCACATGCAAACGGAACCCCTTACCTTGGGTTTCAAACCAGCGGATATCCTCGGCACCTTCGGGTGGTTCGATGATATGGGCCAGCCCTGTGGCCATATCCGCCGTGCGAGCCAGACAGGAATCCAGGCCCTTGCCCCGACCCTTGAGGGCTTCGAGGGCGGCATGGACATCTCCCAGGGTGAGGCGCAATGCCTCCAGACGGTCAGAGGTGGCATGATCCTCGGTGATTTCTCGCCAGGGTGATCGGCGTGTCTCCTCTCCCAAGGCGAGACGCATTTCCAGAGTGGCATGTCGCAAACGGGCGAGGAGTTCGGGAAACCCCGGCATATCCCCAGCTTCACGTCCAAATTCGGCCTCGGTGTCGCGAACCAATTCCAGCAACTGGCGACCGCTGATTGCGATGCCAAAGAAATTGCCCGCTACTTCAGGAAGTTGGTGCGCCTCGTCCACGATAAAGGCATCCGCCCCTGGGAGAATCTCGCCAAAGCCTTCATCTCGCAGGGCAATGTCGGCGCACAGTAAATGGTGATTAACAACCACCAGGTCCGCCTCTTGGGCACGACGGCGAGCCTCTAGCAGGGGGCACTGGTCCCAGTCGGGACATTCCTGGCGTAGACAGTTATCGCTGGTGGAGGTGACCGCTGGCCAGACTGGGGCACCATCGGGCAGTGCCAGTTCCGCGATATCCCCATGCCGGGTAACGTTGGCCCAATCGCGTACCGCGAGCAACTGGTGACGGAATTCGACGGAGCCGGTCTGGTGTTCCTGGAAGGCCAGGCGTAATCGGTATGGACACAGATAATTGGCCCGCCCCTTGAGAAGGGCGATGCGCACGGGCAGATCCAGGGCATCGCGAACCAGAGGCAGATCACGATGAAAAAGCTGGTCCTGCAGGTTACGGGTACCTGTGGAGATGAGGACCTTGCGCCCTGAGAGCAGGGCCGGCGTGAGATAAGCGTAGGTCTTGCCAGTACCCGTGCCAGCCTCGCAAATCAGGGTGCCACCCTCTGCCAGAACCTGGGCCACCTGTTCCGCCATGGCTTCCTGTTGAGGGCGATAATTGTAGCCATCCAAACGCCTGGCCAGGACACCG
>CAZFZB010000045.1:0-20295 GCA_964523415.1 uncultured Chromatiaceae bacterium
GGGTTAGTATATCAGCATATGCTTATACAGCAAGACCCAAGATGTTACGCTTTGTTACCGCTACCACAGGCTCAGGTATCCGGCTGCCTCGTCCCCAGATTACCTGAAGGTGCATCTGGGCCAGCCACGAAGGGCCACGCCATGCAGCCCCCCGCACCAGGGTCTAGGGGTGTCCCCGCCAAACCCTGGAACTGCACTGACAGCTAGGCCCCGATCAAGTCATGATGGGCCGCCCGACGTGCCGCCAGGGCGATAAAGATCGTCGACCAGCCGCTGAAGATTAACTCGATGGCCACGAACAGGCCTATCACCCACATCCCTGACTCGGGCCACTGGGCGATGATCATGATGCCCAGCAGGATGGAGACCAGACCGGAGATTAGCGACCAGTACCACCCGGCCACCGCGACCCGGTGTTGGAAGGCCATGATAATGCGCGACAGGCCCACCACCATGAGGATACCGGCCAGCAGCAGGGTCAGCAGGGCTGAGCCCCGGACCGGGTCGATGATGATGTCGAATCCCGCAGCGATATACAGCAAGGCGATCAGGAGATGCCAAAGCACAGACTTCCAGCCCTTGCAGGTGAGGGTATGAACCAACTGGGACAGGCCCCCCACCAGGAGCAGGACGCCAAAGAACAGCACGCTGGTCAGGGTGAAGGCGAAGGTCATATAGAGCCCGAGGGTGCCGAGGAGGATGGAGACCATCCCCAAGGCCAGGAGCCAGCCCCAGTTCTGTTTCAAGGCGCCGAAGAGGGCACCCGGGATGGCTACCTGGATGGACTGGCTTTCGATGGCCATGGTAAGTTCCTTTGTCGTTGATAGTTGGTGGGAGTTGGTTGGCGGGGCCTTACCGACTTCGCCCGCCCGAGCCTCCCCAGGAGGGGAGGGGGAGGGGATGCAGACAGACTAGAACTTCTGCTCCAGCTTCTTGAACTCGGCCTTGACCTTTTGCCAGAAGGATTCCTTGGGAGCCTTATGGCATTCCTGCACCACGATGGGGACGGCCTTTTCCACGCCGACGAGATCCACCTCCTCCGCCTCGGGCTGGCCGTTCTTGCCATAGGCGACGGCCCAGTAGACGGCCTTCGGCTGGAAGCTCTCCTCCAAGGCGGTGAAGTCCTCGCAGGTCATCTTGGCCAGGGGCTTCTTGGCGGCGGCCGGGTGCGCCGTGGATGGGTGGGCCGTGGACTTGGCGGCGCTCCCGGCCGCCGCACCAACCGTCAGTTTCTGGCCAGCCTCGACCTTGTCGGATGACAGCTTGTTGTGGTTCTTCAGATCAGCGACCGGTACCTGCAGGCGCTCGCTGATGGCGAAGAGGTCATCGCCCTCCACCACCACATAGGTGGCGGTGACGGTGTCGTACTTGCCCTGGGCATGGGCGCGGGGACCCTGATCGGCCGCCTGAGCGCTGCCGGTCACCAGGCAGGCGGTCAGGGCCAGAACCGAACAGAGGGCCTGGAGCCGAGGGGCGACAAGGGTAGGGGGGAAAGTGGGTTGCTCGATAGACATGGATCTTCTTCTCATGGGGTTAGGTTAGGTAAGACACCTCCAGAGGTGGCCGGGAGGGCCTGAAGGCGATCATCGCGCAGCTTAGGCTGGAATGCCAGTGGCTAGAAGGTGGCGGGGGAGCAAGCGCACAGCGGGTTTGCGACCAGGGTAGGGAATCCGTCAGGGCTGCAAGTATTAGGGAACAGGGTTCAGTGCAAAGCCAGCCTCACCTCTGGTCATCATGATGCCTGCCCGGGTGCCCATTGTGGTGGTAGCCCCAATGCTCGCTGTCTTCATACAACACCAACTGGTCCGGACTCAGCCCTTCACGTTTCTTCAGGTCGGCCAGGAGGGCGGCGTCGCTGAGATCCAGTAGATGCGACAGCGACCAGTCATGCGCCGCGGTCTTCGCGAGCCGCGCCACGGCCGCGGGGCTCGTGGTCTCGATCGCCAACTCCCGCCGCGAGTCGAAGCTGCCGGGCGCGAGATTGATCGAGCCGACGATGGCCCGCCGGCCGTCCGCGAGAAACATCTTGGCATGCAGTTTGAGGTGCCTGAGGGTGTGAACCTTGGCACCCACGTCCTGCAGGATCCGCAGGCCGCCGACTCCTTCGATCAGCTTATCGGGCTTGAGGCAATGGGGTGGTTTGGCCAGGATCTGTACCTTCACCCCCCGTAACACCGCCCGTACCAGACGCTCGATGATCACCTGGTCCTGATAGCGCTCGTTTTGTACCCACAGGCTATGTTTGGTCGTATCGATAAACTCGGCGACCCGGCGGCGGCCATTGTTTGGGCACCAGATGAGTGAGGAAACCTCCGGTGGGGTGAATGCCTGATGGGCCCAGTCGGCATTGAAGCAGTCCAGCATCTCGGCGATCTCATGGCCACGCGTCGTCACCACCGCATAGTCACGGGTGATCGTCAGGTCCCTCGGCTCCCAGTTCAGCGACTCGATGAAGCCGATGGTGTTATCGACGACCATCGACTTCTGATGTGTCAGCTCGAAGGCGGGGTTACTGTCCCTTACCTCGATACCGGCCTTGGTGAGACGTTCACGGGCCTCCTCGTTTTCGGGTTCGCCACTGCGGCGCGCCAGATTGAGCATGACCCGTACCTTGACCCCTCGCTGGTATGCCGCAATCACCGCCTCCATCAGGGTGGGGTCGGTGAACAGAAACATACGGATGTCGAGGGACTCCCGGGCCTCATTGATGGCCCTGATGAGGGGCAGGGCGGTGTCATCAGGAAGAACGATCAGGGTATGCGACATGGTTCGATGTGCTCGCTGGGAGCGGCATGGCAAGGGGTAATGCCTAAAGGGTCTGCTGGTCCCTATGCCGGGGCGGCCGGGTGAGCTGGCGGCGCCTTGCCTGGGAGGTGAGACCCCTTGTTGGCATGGCGGTTCGTCCTTGGCAGGTCCCTAATCATGATGAGGCTGAGGCCCTGATGCAACTGGCGCTACGGTCGCCAGCGCTGGCCACCGCCAGCGAGTGGCTCCCGAGCCGATCGAGGTTCAGCGTGCGGTGGGAGGACGCGTCCGGTCCATCGCCAGCCTGCCTCCCAGGTCAGGGGCAGTCATCAGTCAGCAGGGGCCCAGGTACCCTGCCGAACCGATTTTCGCAGCATATACTTAGGTCAGGTTTGGAAGGCCGTGAGGCCTGTCGATCCCTGGGGGAAGACCTTATGACCAGGAGCGCTCGCTCCCCTGCACGGACCAGGGTTGCCGCCGCCCACTATCAGAAACGGGCCACCCCGGTCGAGGGCAAGGGATTGCTGGTCCAACCCTATCGATCCTGCCCGGCAGGGGCAGGTTTGAGCGCAATCATTGCCGCCAACCCTACCCAGGAGGCCACCCATGGCCAAAGCCAAGCAACCCGCCCCCCCCCGAAATCCTGAAAAAATGTCCCACCGGGATCCAGGGTCTGGACGAAATCACCGGTGGCGGTCTCCCCCAGGGGCGGCCGACCCTGGTTTGCGGCAGCACCGGCTGTGGCAAGACCCTACTGGCCATGGAGTTCCTGGTGCGCGGGGCCATAGAGTTCGATGAGCCGGGGGTCTATCTCTCCTTTGAGGAGAAGCCCGAGGAGCTGACGACCAACTTCGCCTCCCTGGGCTTCAAGCTGCCGGACCTGGTAACCCGCCACCTGCTGGACCTGGACTACATTCATATCGAGCGGAGCGAAATCGAGGAGGCGGGCGAGTACGACCTGGAGGGACTCTTTATCCGGCTGGGGTATGCCATCGAGGCCATCGGCGCCCGACGGGTGGTGCTGGATACCATCGAGGCCCTCTTTTCCGGCTTCACCAACGAAACGGTTCTACGGGCGGAGTTACGGCGGCTCTTTGGCTTCCTCAAGGCCAAGGGGGTCACCGCCATCATCACCGGTGAACAGGGGGAGCGGACCCTGACCCGCTTTGGCCTGGAGGAGTATGTGGCCGACTGCGTCATCTTCCTCAATCACCGGGTGACCGAACAGATCGCCACCCGGCGGTTGCGGATCGTCAAGTACCGCGGCTCGGTTCACGGCACCAACGAGTATCCCTTCCTTATCGACGAGCAGGGGTTCGCCGTCCTGCCGATCTCCTCGCTCGGTCTCGACCATGCCGCCTCCCTCGACCGGGTGGCCACCGGCATCCCCCGGCTCGACACCATGCTGGGGGGGCAAGGCTACTACCGGGGGAGCAGCATCCTGGTCTCCGGCAGCGCCGGGACCGGCAAATCGAGCCTGGCCGCTCATTTCGTCGAGGCCGCCTGTCGGCGGGGCGAGCGCTGCCTCTACTTCGCCTTCGAGGAGTCCCGCCACCAGATCATCCGCAACATGCGCTCCATAGGCATCGACCTGGAGCAGTGGGTCAAGAAAGGGCTCTTGGAGTTCCGCACCGTCCGGCCCACCCTCTACGGGCTGGAGATGCACCTGGTGACCATGCACAAGGCCATCGAACGGTACAACCCGGCTATCGTTGTCGTCGATCCCATTTCCAATCTGGTGGCCGCGGCCAGCGAGCTGGAGGTCAAGTCCATGCTCTCCCGGCTCATCGACTTTCTCAAGATGAAACAGGTCACCGCCCTCTGCACCGACCTGACCAGCGGGGGCGGGAGCCTGGAGGGAACCGATGTCGGGATCTCCTCCCTCATGGAAACCTGGCTCCTGCTGAAGGTCATCGAAGGGAGCGGCGAGCGCAACCGCGCCCTCTACATCCTCAAGTCCCAGGGGATGGCCCACTCCAACCAGGTCAGGGAATTCTGCCTGACCGACCGCGGCGTCCTGCTGAAGGATTTCTACGTCGGCCCTGGCGGGGCGCTGACCGGCGCCGGCCGGGCCGCCCAGGAGTCCCGGGAACAGGCCGAGGCCCTGGAGCGCCGTCAGGAGATCGAGCGCAAACAGCGCGACCTGGCGCGCAAAAAGCTGGTGCTGGAGGCCCAGGTCGCGGCCCTGCGCGCCGGATTCGCCGCGGAAGAGGAAGAGCTGCTCAGAATCCTTGCCCAGGAACAACTGGCCCAGCAGGTCCTGGCCGAAGAGAGCCGGGTCATGGCCGTGACCCGGCAGGCGGACGAACTCCCGTCACCCCCAGGAGACAGCGCGAAACCCAGAAAAGGAGGCAACAAATGACCTGCTCTCCCAGCACCAAAGCGAATGCCGCCGAAATGTGGCAACTGCGGCTGTACGTAGCGGGGCAGACCCCCAAATCCCTGGCCGCCTTTGGCAACCTGAAAAAGATCTGTGAAGAGCACCTGGCGGGGCATACACCATCGAGGTCATCGACCTCATGGTGAACCCCCAACTGGCCAAGGGGGACCAGATCCTGGCCCTGCCGATCCTGGTGCGCCGGCTCCCGGAACCGGTGAAGAAGATCATCGGTGACCTCTCCAACACCGAACGGGTCTTGGTAGGGCTGGATATCCGGCCCGTGACACCTTCCTGAGACCTCGTTACCAGGTGGCGGTGGGAATACAAGTGAGGTGATCAGCCATGTCCACCAAGAAACAACGGAACGAACCCCCACCGCAGGACAGCACCGCGGCCTTCGAGATGGCCCTTCACGAAACAGCCCCTGGCGCCTATCTGCTGCGGCTCTACGTGAGTGGCATGACCCCCAAATCCCTGCGGGCCATCGAAAACATCTGCAGGATCTGCGCCGAGCACCTGGAAGGGCGCTATACCCTGGAGATCATCGACATTTACCAGCAGCCGATCTTCGCCAGGGAAGGGCAGATCGTCGCCGCTCCCACCCTGGTCAAGGCGTTGCCGCCGCCGTTGCGCAAGTTCATCGGCGACCTGTCCCAGACGGAGCGGATTCTCCTGGGACTGGATATCAGAACTTCGAGGTGAGGCCATGATCACCCGATCACGAAGCGATCTGCTGGCGGAAAATGAAGCGCTCCGGCTCCGCCTGGAGGAAGCGGAAGAGACCCTCCGAGCGATCGGCAGCGGCGAGGTGGATGCCTTCGTGGTCTCCGGGCCCCAAGGTGAGCAGGTCTTCACCCTCAAGGGGGCGGAGCAGGTCTATCGCCTCATGGTGGAGTCCATGAGGGAAGGCGCCGCCACCCTGAACGCCACAGGACGCATCTTGTTCGCCAACGCCAGCCTGGCAACCTTGCTGCAGGTACCTCTGGAAAATCTGATTGGCACCTGTTTCAGCCTCTACCTGGCCCCGGCGGACCAGCATGGCTTCATGGCCCGCCTGGAACCCGACGCCGCCGGTTCCGACCCCCAGGAAATCAACCTGATCACGGGCACCGGTGCCCTCGTTCCGGCATTGGCCTCCTGCCGTGCCCTGGAGTTCCCCGAGGGTCCTGGCATCAGCCTGATGCTCACCGATCTGACCCAGCAACGGCGTGACGCTGAACTCAAGGGTGCGGAAGCGGCCGCTCGATTGGTGGAGCGGGAGCGGAACCTCCTCCAGGCCGTCATGGACGGTGCGCCAAACTCGCACCTGGTCTATCTGGATCGGGATTTCAACTTCATCCGGGTCAACGAGACCTACGCCAGGACCTGCGGCTACCGGCCCGAGGCGATGGTCGGCATAAACCATTTCGACCTCTACCCCCACCCCGAGAACGAGGCGATCTTCGCCCGGGTCCGCGATACGGGGGAGGCGGTGGCGTATCACGACAAACCCTTCGTCTTCCCAGACCAGCCGGAGCGCGGTGTGACCTATTGGGACTGGACCCTTAGCCCGGTCAGGGACCCGCAGGGTCAGGTAACCGGCCTCATCTTCTCCCTGTTCGAGACCACCGAGCGCAAGCGGGTGGAGGATGAGCTGGCCGCCAACAAAGCCACGCTGGATGCGGCCCTGGAAAGCATGTCCGATGCGGTCCTCATCTCCGATACCGAAGGGCGGTTCATCGCGTTCAACCAGGCCTTCGCCGCCTTTCACAAGTTCCGAAACAAGGCCGAGTGCCCGCGGACCCTGAGCGAGTACCCGGAGATCATTGACGTAACTCTGGATTCCGGCGAACTGGTCACACTGGATCAGTGGGCGGTGCCCCGGGCCTTGCGGGGCGAAACCGCCACTGATCAGGAATGCAGCCTCCGGCGCAAGGACACCGGCGAAACCTGGGTGGGGAGTTTCAACCTGGCCCCCATCCGCAATCCCCAGGGAGAGATCCTTGGCTCGGTGGTGACGGGTCGTGATATTACGGAGCCTAAACGAACGGCTGAGGAGCGGCGACAACAGGAAGAACGTCTGCACTTGGCGCTGGATGCCGCCCACCTGGCTACCTGGGATTGGCACCTTACCGATGGTACGATCCTGTGGAACCAGGAACACTTTCGTATGCTGGGCTATGAGCCATACAGCTTTGCGCCTGCCTATCACCACTGGGCGGACCGGGTTCATCCTGACGACCTGGCGGCGACCGAGGCCAGGATCCAACAGGCACTGGCCCAGGGGTCCGAGTACCAAGCCGAATTCCGGATACTGCTGCCCGATGGCAGCGTACGCATCCTGGAGGCACGGGGCCGGCTCGACCGTAATCCCCAGGGGCAACCCGATCGCCTCTATGGCGTCATGCAGGATATGACGCTACGCAAGCAGGCCGAAGCGCTATTGCGTGAAGACAATATCACTCTGGAACAGCGGGTTGCCGAGCGTACCCGGGAGCTGGAGGAGAGTCAGAGCAAATACCGGCTCATCTACGAAAACGAAATCTATGCCATCTGTATGTTCGAGGTGGATACCGGGAAAATCCTTGACATCAATGAGGCCTTTATCAGGCTCTACGGCTATAGCCGGGCAGAATTGGCTGGGATGAGCGCCTTCCAGCTTTCCGCCGAGCCTGATGCTTCATGGGGTTCGGTTCAGGATGTCATCCGGTCCGGGTCGCGTTTTGTTCCCTTGCGGTATCACCGGAAGAAGGACGGCACCCTCTTCCCCGTGGAGATCGTGGGCGGGCTCTGCCAGTGGCATGGGATGCAGGTCATGAACGCCCTGATTCACGACATCAGCGAGCGGAGACAAGCCGAAGTAAGCCGGGAACGACAGGAGGCCCTGATCGATCTGGCCCAAGACGCCATCCTGATCCGGGATTTTTCTGGCGAAATCCTCTATTGGAGTCAAGGCGCCGAACAGACCTATGGCTGGTCGAAACAGGCGGCCAAGGGACAGGTAACCTATGTCCTGCTCGACACGAGGTTCCCCGTCTCACGGGAGGCGATGGACCAGGCACTGACCAACACCGGTCGCTGGGAAGGCGAACTGAATCACCGGCGGCGAGACGGCCGCCGGGTCCTGGTTGCCAGCCGCCAGGTAATTCACCAGGATGAACCGAGTCAAACGCTACAGGTTATGGAAATTAACCGTGACATCACGGAATTGAAGCAAACCGAAGCGGAGCTGCTCAACAGTGAGGCCAAGTACCGTACCCTTTATGAAAGCATGACCGATGCCATGGTCAAGGTGGACATGACCGGGCGGATCATCGACAGCAACCCGGCCTACCAGGAGCTGACCGGCTACTCGGCCGCGGAACTGGCCAATCTGACCTATCAGGAGCTGACGCCGCCCAGGTGGCACGACCTGGAGGCCCGGCTGATCGCCGGGCAGATCCTGCCTACCGGCTCTTCCGAACCGTACCAGAAGGAGTACCGCCGCAAAGACGGCACACTGGTGCCGATTGAGCTGCGGACCTTCCTGCTGCGCGATGACCAGGGTCAGCCCGCCGCCATGTGGGCGATCATCCGGGACATTAGCGAGCGCAAGCAAGCCGAGGAGAGGATGCGGAATCTCAACGCCTATAACCGCACCTTGATCGAGGCGAGCCTTGATCCGCTGGCGACGATTAATGCAGTAGGCAAAATCGCCGATGTCAATGCCGCCATGGAACTGGTGACCGGATGTCCGCGCCAGGAGATGATTGGCACCAACTTTTCAGACTATTTTTCCGCGCCTCAGCAGGCCGAGGCCGGGTACCGACAGGTCTTTGAGGATGGTCAGGTGCGTGACTATCCGTTGGAGATTCGCCACCGAGACGGGCGACTGACGCCGGTACTCTATAACGCCAGGCTGTATCTTGACCCAGCCGGTCAGGTCAACGGGGTTTTTGCGGCGGCTCGCGACATAAGCGAACGCAGACAGGCCGAACGGAAATTACTGGAGTACAACCGTCTGCTCCAGGCAGCACGGCAGCAAGCTGAGGCCGCCAATCGGGCCAAGAGCGCCTTCCTGGCCAACATGAGCCACGAAATCCGCACCCCCATGAACGCCATCCTCGGCCTGGGGCATCTGGCCCTGCAAACCGAGCTGACGGCTCGGCAGCGGGATTACCTTGTCAAGATGACCGCTTCTGCCGATGATCTGCTGCGGTTGCTCAATGATCTGTTGGACTTTTCCAAGATCGAGGCCGGGATGCTGGAACTGGAGACTACCCCCTTCCAGCTTCGCCCTCTTTTGGCCCACCTGGAGGGCCTGGTCGCCGTCAAGACCCGGGGAAAGGGGCTGCAGTTCCAGGTCACAACCGATCCGGCCACACCGGACGACCTGGTGGGTGACCCCCTTCGACTGCGCCAGATCCTGCTCAATCTGCTGTGCAATGCCGTCAAATTCACCCCGCACGGCGAGGTTGCCCTTGTGGTGCAGCCCGGTGGCGAGGTTGGGGAGCAGGTGACACTGGAATTCGCGGTGCGCGATACCGGCATCGGCATGACCGCCGAGCAGGTTGCCCACATTTTCGAGCCCTTTACCCAGGCCGACAGTTCCACAACCCGCCTCTTTGGGGGCACCGGCCTGGGACTCAACATCTGCGAGCAGTTGGCAACCCTCATGGGTGGCACCATCCGGGTGGTCACCGAGCCAGGGCAGGGGAGCACCTTTACCTTGACGGCCCCCTTCCGGCGGGGGGGCGCCCTGGGGCCCCTACCGGAGCGGGTGGACAGCCCCCTTGACCTGACGCCACTGCGGGGATGCCGGGTCTTGATCGTCGAGGATCAGCCCATCAACCGGCAGGTGATCCGGGAACTTCTCGAGCAGGCCGGGGTGATCACCGCCCTGGCCAGCGATGGGCAGGAAGCCGTCGCTATCCTCGGCACGGGGACTGCCGTATTTGATGCCATCCTCATGGACATTCAGATGCCGCATCTGGACGGCTGCCAGGCTACCCGCCTGATCCGGCAACAATGGCCCGCCGACCAACTGCCTATCATCGCCATGACGGCCCATGCCTTCGCGGAGGAGCGGGACCGTTGCCGGGCCGCCGGGATGAACGACCATCTCGTCAAGCCGGTAAGGCCGGAGCGGCTCTACGCCTGCCTCCTGCACTGGATCCGTCCCGCCGGCGGATCAGCCACCGGGGCGGCCCCGGCACCCCTGACGCCAGGCCTGGAATTGCCGGAGCCCCTTCCCGGCTTTGACGTGACCGCGGGGCTGAGGCTGCTGGACGGCAAGCGTGACAGCTACCGTCAGCTCATCCTCAGTTTTGCCCGGGACTGTCGGGACCTGGGTTTGAAACTGAGGATGGCCCTGGATGCCGGTGACCTCCAGGAGGTGAACCGCCTGGCGCATGCCCTGCGGGGGGTCGCCGGGAATCTCGCCGCCACCGGGGTGCAGGAGGCGGCCCAGGCCCTGGAACAGGCGGCGGCACGGGCCACGACAGCTCAGGTCCGTCTGCTGCTGCCGGTGGTGGAGGCCCGGATGACCGAAGTCCTGACCACGGCCGCCCTGCTGGCCAGGGAGGAGGCGGCCCGGGTACGTCCGCCAGCGGCCTTCAACCCCGAACGGGCCCTGGCCCTAGTCCAGGGATTGGCGGCATTGATGCCACAGAACGACTATGCAGCCCTGGCCCTGAGTGTCGAGTTCGCGCAGCTACTGGCGGGCACCCGGCTCGCCCAGCCGGCCAGCGACCTGGCGCTGACCCTCGACCGACTGGAGTTTCGCAGGGCGGAGCGGGACCTCGAGGCCTTGATCCCCCAGGTCGAGGTCTTAGCCCATCCCGCGTCAGCAAGCGGCAGTGGGACTAGCGATGGATGATGTCAATGAGCGCGCAAAACTCCTGGTCGTCGATGACGATCCGCACAACATCAAGATCCTGTGCGGGTTGCTCGGCAATCACTATCAGCTTTTCACCGCCACATCCGGCCAGGAAGCCCTGACCATTGCCGCCCGGGTCCGACCCGACCTGGTGCTGCTGGATATCCGGATGCCGGATATGGACGGCTACGCCGTCTGTCGGGCCATGAAGGACGACCCCTTGTTGCGGCAGAGCAGCATCATCTTTGTCACGGCCCTGGCTGGCGAGGAGGACGAAGGCATCGGTTTGGCCCTGGGGGCGGAAGACTACATCACCAAACCCTTCCGGCCGGCCATCGTCACGCTGCGGGTTGCAAATCATCTGGAACTGAAAAGGCAACGCGACCAGTTACGGCAACTGGCACGCACCGACGGACTGTCGGGAATCCCTAACAGGCGCACCTTTGACGAACATCTGGACCAGGAGTGGCGCCGGGCGCTGCGATCCGGCGAACGGCTCGCCCTGATGATGATCGATATCGACCGGTTCAAGGAATACAACGATACCTATGGCCACCAGGCCGGCGATGCCTGCCTGTGGCGGGTCGCTCAGACCATCGCGGCCTCGCTGTCGCGGGCTGGGGATTTTGTGGCCCGCTACGGGGGCGAAGAGTTTGCCTGCGTGCTGCCGGACGGTGATGTCGCCGAGTTGGCCGCCATTGCCGAGAAGCTGCGGGGCGCCGTCGAGGAACTCCGGATACCCCATTCCGCCTCCGGGGTCGCTCCCGTGGTGACGATCAGTGTCGGCGCCGCCACCTGCCAACCGAGCTGGGAGACCTCACCGGAGTTGCTCATCGCCGAGGGGGATAAACAACTCTACCGGTCCAAGAAGGAGGGGCGCAACCGGGTACATGGGGTGAATCTGTGAACCGCGGATTGGAGCCGCCTCCTGCCCGGCGAGGACAACGAAGGCGGGCACTTCAGGACTTAAGTCGCTGATGGACATCGACCCCAGCCGCGTCGAGATGCGCTGGGTCTCGGCCAGTCATGACGTGCCCCTCACCTGAGGAGGGGCGGAAGGTTCCTTGATCGAGGTAGTTGGGGCGGCCGGATCCCGGTCAGATCGCAGGCTCCCTTCCCGTACCAAACCGCCCGGTCACAGGCCCCTATCCAGGCTTGCCAGGGCTTCTGAGCGCGACTAAGATCAGGGCCAGACCTGTTTGCGGCGGTTGAATTAGCTGGCCCTGGGTATCTGTCGATACCTGACTCCAGGCTGCTCACGCCGAACCGATCGCCGCGCTGACGTAGGCCCCTGGTCCACCCCGGGTGCACCCGGGTTCGGGTCCTTAGGTCCACAAATGAGGTGCCGCACGCATTGAACGGTCATGACGGTACTGGTCTCCTTTCCTTGATCCGCCGGCCCCGCGCCCCCGCGAGCTGCACCCGTGCCAGCAACGCCTAGCAACCCGTTCGCTCTGGCCCGACGCATCGTTCTGGCCCTCCTGGTGCTGGGGGCCTACTCCCAGGTCGTGCAGGCGGTGCTGATCCGCGAAGGGCTGGTGGTCTTCTATGGCAATGAGGCGAGCCTCGGAGCCTTTTACGGGAGCTGGCTCTTCTGGCTGGGGCTGGGCTCGGCCCTGGCCTATGGGTATCGGGGCCATGTCTGGGTCAAGGCGCCCTTCCCAGTCCTACAGGGGCTGCTGCTGGCCCTACCCCTGCTCCTGGGTCTGGAGGTCCTGGCCCTGCGCTCGGTGCGTGCCCTGTTGGAGGTCTCGGCGAGCGAACTGGTGCCCTTGGGAGAGCTGTTTCTCGCGGACTTTCTGGTGACGGCCCCCAGTGGCCTCGCCCTGGGGCTGGCCTTTCCGCTGGCCTGCCAGGCCCTGGCGCGGGCAGGGGAGGACCGCAAACCGAATACGGATGTCGGTCTGGTCTCCCGGCTCTATGCCGCCGATGCCCTCGGCGCCCTGGCCGGGGGGGTACTCTTCACCTTCGTTCTGGTGCAACACCTGGGGCTGCTCCAGATACTGGGGTTGGTCGCCCTGGCGCTGGGGCTGGTCGTCTGGAGCCTGGCCCGGTCACCCCGCTCTATCCAGGCGGGCGGGTCCCGCGCCTGGGCCTGGAGCTCGGCTCTGATGGCCGCCGCCGGGCTCGCCCTTGCCATCTCACCTCTCACTCCTGGGCTGGAGCGGGGCCTGGAACGGTTGCGTTTTGCGCTCCTGCAACCCGGGCTGGAGCTATTGGACTCGGTGGAGACCCGCTACGGCCATGTGGCGGTGGCCCAACTCCCCCGGCAGTCCGGACCCGGCCCGGGGCAGATCACGGTGGTTGCCGACGGCCAGGTGCGGGAGAGCTTCCCCCAGCCCGAGGAGGTACGCCTGCAGGCTGCCTATTTCCAGGCCCAGTCGCAGGGGGCCCGGCGCATCCTGATCTTCGGGGGGCTGGCCGGGGGGCTGCCCGCGGAGCTGTTGCGCTGGCCGGTGGAGCGGATCGAGGTCGTTGAAGATGACGCCAAGGGATTCGAGCGTGTGCGCCCCTATCTGGCCCCCGAGACCCTCGCCGCCCTGGCCGATCCCCGGCTGGCGCTGCATTTCGAGGATGGCCGGCACTTTCTCAACCGCCTCCCCCCCGAGACCCGGTACGACCTGGTCCTGGTCCTGACCGCGGCACCCACCAGCGCCTTCGGCAACCGCTACTTCACCCGCGACTTTTACGGCCAACTCGCGCCCCATCTTGGCGAGGGGGGGCTCCTCTGTACCCAGGTGAGCGGGGCCTCCCACTACCTGGGGCACACGGTGGGGAGCTATAACGGCTCGGTTTACCGGACCCTCGCCTCGGTCCTGCCCCAGATCGCCATCGCCCCGGGGGAGCACCAGGTCTTCTGCGCCAGTGCGGGTACCGGACCCAGCGAGGACCCCGCGGAGTTGGACCGCCGCTATCGGGCCCAGCCGCTGGCCGACCACGATTTGCCGCGGGGTGCCTTTCAGAATCTGCTGCCTAAGGACGAGATCGACTATGTCCGGGCCCGGCTGGAGGAGTCAAGATCCGATCTCGACAGTGACGAGCGCCCCGTCACCTATTACTTGAACATGATCCTCTGGGGCAAGCTCAGCGCCTCGGGGCTGGTGGACTGGATGGAGCGGTTGCGTCACATGGGCGGGCGGGCCTTCCTCCTTCCCCCCTTGCTCCTGGTCGGGCTCTGGCTCCTGGCTTCCGGGATGGGCGGTTTCCATCGCGAGGGTCTGGCCCGCCAGGGTGCGATCTTCGCCATGGCCATGCTGGGGCTCGTCGCCATGGCCGCCCAACTCGCGCTCCTCTTTGCCTATCAGGCCCGGGTGGGCTTCATGTTTGAGCGGGTGGCACTCCTGAACGGGCTCTTTATGACCGGGCTGGCGCTGGGGGCTGGCATGGGGGCGCGGGTTGGCGACCGGCGGGCGGTCTTGGGCCTGACCCTGGTCATGGTACTGACGGCGGGGGCCATGCAGGCTCTGCCCGTCCTGCTCGACCTGCTGGGCCAGGAAACCTCGATCCTTCAGGAGCCAGGCTTCCTGGCCCTGGCCGGGACCCTGGGCTTACTCACCGGTCTGGGCCTGCCTTTGGCCGTCAGCATTGCCCACCGCGATCTGCCTCAGGTGGTGGCGAGCGGCGGGTCCACGGTGGCGGCCGACAACCTGGGTGGGGCACTGGGGGGGCTGATAACCGGGGCCCTTATGGTACCGCTCCTGGGGATCGCGGGGACGGCGCGGGTTCTGGCCCTGCTCGCCCCCCTGGGCCTCGTACCCCTGCTCTTCGCCCGCCTGGCCCCGGGGGGCCTGGCCCGACCCCAGGCCCGGGGCATCCCCTCCTTTCCCTGGCCCAGGCTCGGCTGGACCCTGACCTTCGGGGTCCTGCTGGTGTACGGCTGGCATCTACTGGAGGCAGGGATCACCTCGGGGCCTCAACTAAATTTCGAGGAGGGCCGGCTGCAGGAGGTCGGCGGTCCCTTACGCTTTGAACCTCAGCCGTCCCCCTTCCCACACCATCTGGGCTTTGGCCC
Source organism: uncultured Chromatiaceae bacterium (assembly GCA_964523415.1). Classification (GTDB taxonomy): domain Bacteria; phylum Pseudomonadota; class Gammaproteobacteria; order Chromatiales; family Chromatiaceae; genus M0108. The sequence continues at coordinate 14,974 of CAZFZB010000045.1, forward strand.
TGGCGAGAGTAACGCCGAGATGGTGGTACTGGCAAGCCAGGGGGTGGCGCCAGAGATCAAGGGCTTCGCCGGTCCTCTGAACCTGCTGCTGGCGGTGGGTCGGGACGGGGTGCTGAAGGGGGTACGGTATCTGGAATCGGACGAGACGCCCGCCTATATTGCCGGGATCGACCCCTGGCTCGTGGGTCTCGCCGGGACCGACCTCAAGGCCGGGCCCCTGGCCATGGGCCGGGTGGATGGCTTGGCCGGGGCCACGGTCAGCAGCAAGGCGGCGCTAAAGACCATCGACCTGGCCGCCGCCCGGGCAACCCAAGCGGCATTTGGCGCACCCGTCCTGCCCTTGCCCGAGTCACCCCGGGTCAGGCTGAGCCTCGGATTCTGGGCCACCCTGACCCTGCTCGGCGCCTTCGTGCCGGTCTATTTCTGGGGAGGTGAGCGGTCCCGACTCGCCTTCATGACCGCCAGCCTCCTGGTGTTGGGGGTCTGGCTTAATACCCCCATCACCGAGATCGACCTGGTGAACCTGAGCCTTGGCCATGCCACGAGCCTGGCCGAGAATCCCCAACGCTGGCTGTTGATCGGCTTTATTGTCCTGTCCGGGGTACTGCTGGGCCCGGTCTGGTGCGGCTATCTCTGCCCCTTCGGGGCCCTGCAGGGGCTCGTCTCCCGGCTTGGGCGGCGGCTGGGGCTGCGGACTTATCCGGATCGCCGACTGGAGAGAGGGGTGCGTTGGCTCAAGTACCTGCTGCTCGGGCTCATGCTGATCGCCGTCTGGGTCACGGGTGACGCCAGTTGGGCCGCCTTCGACCCCATGCAGCACGCCTTCGGGCCTCATCTGGGTGGGACCATGGCGGTCCTGGCGCTGCTGGTGTTGCTGGGCTCACTCGTTTATGTGCGCTTCTGGTGCCGCTATCTCTGTCCCCTGGGCGCCTTCCTGGCCCTAGGCAACAAGCTGGCCCTGGCCAACCGTCTCGGTCCCCGGCGCCGTTACGATCACTGCGACCTGGGCGTGCGCCACGACTATGATCTGGATTGCATTCGCTGCGGGCGCTGCTTCGCCGGGACCGACACCCGGGTCAGACCGCGCCCCCCCACCCTTCCCGGCACTGAACCCGGGAACCCCTAGTCAGGTCTAAAGTTTTGCTGTCAGGCAATGCGTTCGGGTTTCCACAGCCTAGTCCCTGGCCTCAAGGTCAACTGATGCAGCCAATTGCCGTCCCCACACTCTTCAGACATCTGCGCGGTCGCGAACTCCGTTTCCTCGCGCTCGTCGGTCTTAGCCTGCTCCTGATTGGGATCAACCTGGACGAAGGGCTCCGCCTCGCCCAGCGGGCAGGCACCAACTGGCGTACTCCGGACCTCAAGGCGCTGCAACGACGACTCGATGATGGGTCTTTGAGCAGGCACGCGGCGGACTGGTACAAGCCCGCCAGTCTGGATCCCGCCCAGGGACCCAGGGTGGCCCCATGAGCGCCCTGACCTGCGAACTCTGTCCTCGGGGTTGCACCATTCCCGAGGGTGCCTCCGGCGATTGCCGGGTGCGCGTCAACCTGGAGGGGAAACTGATCGCCACCACCTATGGGCGGCCCTCTGCGGTCCATATCGACCCCATCGAAAAGAAGCCCTTCTATCACTTCCACCCCGGGACCACCCTCTTCTCGGTGGGCACGGCGGGCTGCAATCTGCACTGTCTCAATTGCCAGAACTGGCAGCTCTCCCAGCGGGGCGGCGAGGAGATGGAAGAGATCTATCGGCTGGATCCACCCGAGTTGGTGCGGGTGGCCAAGGAGGAGGGGTGTCTGGGGATCGCCTTTACCTACTCCGACCCCGTCGTCTTCTACGAATATGTCTCCGATACCGGGGCCCTGGCCCATGCCACCGGGCTCGTCAATACTTGCGTCACCGCCGCCTATATCCAGCCGAAGCCGCTGAGAAGCCTATGCCGGGTACTGGACGCCTGTCATGTGGACCTCAAGGCCTTCGACGAGGGCTTCTATCGTCGAGTCAATGGGGCCACCCTACAGCCGGTTCTGGATGCACTGGTCATCCTGAGGGAGGAGGGGGTATGGATCGAGATCACTAACCTCATGATCCCGACCCTCAATGACGACCTCGCCATGATCCGCTCTATGGCCCGCTGGGTGCGGGACCGGCTAGGACCCCAGACGCCCCTGCACTTCAGTCGCTTCCAGCCGCTCTACCGGATGCGCAACCTGCCACCCACCCCAACCGAGTCACTGGAACGGGCCCAGCGGGAGGCCCAGGACGCGGGGCTCGAATACGTCTATGTTGACAATGTCCTGGGGCACGCAGGAAACTCCACCCGCTGCCCCAGGGACGGCACGACCCTGATCCGGCGAGTCGGCTTCATGGTCGTGGAGAACCGGCTGACGGCCGACGGCCGCTGCCCCACCTGTAACCAATCGATCCCGGGGGTTTGGAAATGAAGTCTCAGCGACTGCATCAGGACCCGTCTCTCCCGCGCCGCCGGTTGCTCAGGCTCCTCACCCTGGGCACCTGGGGCGCCTTGGGATCACTGACCTTGACCTCTCATGGGCGCTTCGGCGGCCCGGCCGCCGGTTTCCCGGTGGCCGGGGCGGGGCCCCGGGAGCGACCCCTCCGCGAGGCGGACTTCTACCGTCCTCATGACCTGGCGGGTTAGGGGTTGGCTATGGACAGCTCCTACCCCTTTTCCAATCCCACGTCCCTGCCCCTGCTTTCCAGAAGCGCGCTCTGGATGCGATTTCTGCTCCTGCTCTTGCTCGTGACCCTGGGTCTGACCTCGACTGGCCAGGCGTTTGAGGGGACCGTGCGTCCCAGTGCCCTGGCCGGAGCCTGGTACCCGGGGGATCCGGATAGACTACGGATCGCGGTGGATGGCATGCTGGACTCAGCCAAACCGACACCCGTCCAGGGGACCATCCGGGCGCTTATAGTCCCGCACGCGGGCTATGCCTATAGTGGCCCCACCGCGGCCAGTGCCTTTGATCTGGTGCGGGGGCGTGCCTACGACCGGGTCCTGATCCTGGCACCCAGCCACCATAGCGGCTTTGGGGGGCTTTCGGTGGCCGCGGTCGATGCCTTTGAGACGCCACTCGGTCAGGTCCCGCTGGACCTGGATGCCATCAACCGTCTGCGGCTCTCCTCCCTTTTTTCGGACGAGCCTCAGGCCCATGAACAGGAACATGCCATCGAGATCGAGCTGCCCCTGCTCCAGCGCGCCTTGCAACCCGGCTGGCGGCTGGTACCGGTTCTGGTCGGGCAGCTTGCACCGCGGGATTACCAGAACGCCGCGGCGCTGTTGCGGTCCCTCGCCGACGAGAAGACCCTGGTGGTCGTCTCGAGTGACTTCACTCACTATGGCCCACGCTTCGGCTACCAACCCTTCCCCCAGGACGCGCAGCTCTCCGAGCGTTTGCGCACCCTGGACCAGGGTGCGATCGACCGCATCCAGGCCGGCGACGGTCCAGGTCTCCTGGATTATCAGGAAAGGACCGGGATCACGGTATGCGGGGTACGTCCACTGGCACTGTTCCTGGGTATGCTGCCCGCCGACGCCCGGGTGCAACTGGTCGCCTACAACACCAGCGGTGCTATCACCGGGGACTGGGGCAACTCGGTAAGTTATGCGGCGCTGGCGATCACGGCGCCGGAGCCTCTGGCCGAGTCGAATTCCCCCGCGAGGGGCACCAAGTCCCAGGATCAGCCGTCGGAGCCATCCGCGCTGACCGCGGATGACCTGAAGCGCCTGCACCGGCTCGCGGTGCTGGGAATCGAGTCGGCGGTGCTGGGTGCCTCGGATCAGCGAAAGGAATCCCTACACTCTGAGGTCGAGGCCTTGCCTGAACACCTCAGGTCGCCGTCAGGGGCCTTCGTTACCCTCAAGCGCAAGGGGCAACTGCGGGGTTGTATCGGCTATATCCGCGGGGTCAAACCCCTCTACCAGGCGGTGCTGGAGAACGGCATCAACGCCGCCAAGAAGGATCCCCGTTTCAATCCGGTAGCACCCGGGGAACTTGAGGGGCTCGATGTGGAGGTGAGTGTGCTTTCGCCTCTCAGGCCTATTGCCTCCTGGGATGAATTCAAGGTGGGTGAGCAGGGGATCACCCTTACGAAGGACGGACACACCGCCGTCTTCCTCCCGGAGGTGGCTACCGAGCAGGGTTGGGATCGTGAACAAACACTCAGCCAACTGGCGCGCAAGGCGGGACTGCCGGCCGATGCCTGGCGTGCGGGTGCTAACTTCGAGGTCTTCACCAGCACCCAGTACGAGGCGCCCTTTCCGGTGGTGAGTCCCTGACCCCGCTTCTTACTGCCCCATTGGAGCCCGAGAGAATTATTCGTCGAGCGCCGGAGTTAAGGCAAGGCCCTTGCCTGCATCTCCCGGCCTGGCACTCAGTACGGAGCCCAAGAGACTTAGTGGCATAGTTGCCTAGGCCGTGCCAAGCCGGGCGATTATTTCGCATGCCCTGCTGGAGCCGAGGGAGTAATCTAAGTCACAAGTCTAATAAGCAGACGGAACCATACCTTGAGAGGGTTGCTGAGGGAACTTGGCACTGTGGTGCGTACCCCCTTGCTGCGTAATCTGCTGCTGGGGGCCTTGATCGCCGCCTTGGCATTTCCCCTCTATGTCCAGTTCTATAATAACCCCCGGTTCTCCGATCTGCTGTTGAGTTTCACGGCTGACGATGCAGAGCGCGTGGCCATGCATCTGGGGGCGGTGATGACAAAGTCCGGAGTCAAACTTGCCCGCAGTGCCATCCCTCCAGGGTTTAATGAGGAAGTCCAGCAGGTGGTCAGGGACTTCCACTTGGAAAAGTTGAAGCTGTTCGCACCCGATGGGGAGACCCTCTACTCCACGGATCCGGTGGACATTGGCCAGCGGAATACACATGAATATTTCCACATGCAAGTGGCCAAGGGCCACCCCTTCAGCAAGTTGGTGCGCAAGGAAGGTCTCACGGCAGAGGCACGCAAGGCTACCGCCGATGTCGTCGAGTCCTATGTCCCCTTGATGCAGGGAGATCAATTCCTCGGCGCCTTCGAGATCTATTTTGATATCTCAGCGCGACAAGCCACGCTGGACCGGCTGGTAGCCCATGCCACTCAAATCTTGTACGGTCTGTCTGGGTTGATGATGATGGGGGTCCTCATCACCCTGGCGCTGGTCGGACGAGCTCAGATGTCCCGCCATGCGGCTCTGATGGCACTACATCAGAGCGAGGCGCGGTTGCGCAACATGGCCGCTTCTGCACAGGACGCGATTATCGAGATCGACGCGAGAGGAATAGTCAACTTCTGGAATCAGGCTGCCGAGCGCAT
>CAZFZB010000046.1:0-13270 GCA_964523415.1 uncultured Chromatiaceae bacterium
TCAACGACTGGTCCTGGCGGGTTGGAGCCACCGTCGTGTCCTGCTGCGGGCCTTGATGCTTATGGCTGCCTGCGCCGCCTGCGCTATCGCTGCCCCCGGCTTGACACCCCCAGATCAGTGGCTTCTCCTGGCAGGTTGGACTGGCATCTATATCTTGATTGGCCTTCGGGTGCGGTTGGTGGAGCGCCAACCGGGTTGGATCAGGCCATGAACCGATGGTTTGAGCGGCTTCGTTCGCGTAGTGCCGCCTTTATCCACGATCTGGTAATGCTGCCTGTGGCCTGGATGCTCGCCTTTTGGCTGCGTTTCAACCTGGGTGATATCCCGGCCGAGCAGATGAATGTAGCTCTGATGGCCTTGCCGATACTCATGCTGGCCCAAGGCACCCTGAACTGGCTCCTGGGCCTCTATCGCGGCGTCTGGCGTTTTGCCTCCCTGCCAGACCTGATGCGAATCAGCAAGGCCGTGATCACCGGCACCGGTCTGACCTTCTTTCTGCTATTCGTCTTCAATCGCCTGGATGCCGTACCACGCTCCGTGCCGCCCCTCTACCTCTTGCTGCAGTTGGCCCTGCTCGCTGGGCCCCGTCTCATCTATCGCTGGACCAAGGATCACCGACTCAATCTGGGGGATGGCCAGCGCGTCCTCATCGTCGGGGCTGAACGGGCTGGCGAGATGCTGGCGCGGGATATGCTGAGGGATCCCCAGCGTGCCTTTATCCCGGTTGCCTTCGTTGATGACCGTCTGCGCCGCCATGGCGCCGAGGTACACGGCATTCCCGTGAGGGGCGGGACCGATGCCATCCCCGCCCTGGCCCTGGACCTGGACATAGATCTCATTCTGCTTGCCACCCCGGATGCATCGGCAAATGAAATGCAGCGGCTGGTGGGCTTATGTGAACGCGCGGGCCCGCCGTTCCGCACCGTCCCTCACCTGAGCAACCTGATGAATGGCCAGGTCTCCATCCATCAGGTGCGGCCAGTCAGCATTGAGGACCTGCTTGGGCGCGACCCGGTGGCCTTAGATGGCGAGGCCTTGCGACAGGGCTTGACTGGTCGCAGGATCCTGGTTACGGGTGGTGGGGGTTCCATTGGCTCGGAGCTCTGCCGCCAGATCGCACGCGCCAATCCCGCCTGTCTCATCGTCGCCGACCATGGTGAGTTCAACCTGTACCAGATTGATCGGGAACTCCGCCAAGCCTACCCTGATCTGGAGATGCGCTCCCGCCTGGTGGATATCACGGACGCGGAGGCCGTCACGACGCTCTTCGCCAGTGAAGGGCCAGAAATCCTTTTCCACGCGGCCGCTTACAAACACGTCCCACTTCTGGAAGACCAGGTGCGCGCCGCCGTTCGCAACAATATCCTGGGTACCCAGATCCTTGCCAATGCTGCCTACCATTGGGGGGTTGATCGCTTTATCTTCATTTCTACGGATAAGGCCGTGAACCCCGCCAATATTATGGGCGCCACCAAGCGGGTCGCCGAACGCCTGTGCCAGTCCCTGGATTCCCAATCCCGAACGCGTTTTATCGCCGTACGTTTTGGCAATGTCCTGGGCTCCGCTGGCAGTGTGGTGCCCCTCTTTCGAACCCAGATTGAGCAGGGAGGGCCTGTGACCCTGACGCACCCGGACATGGAACGATTCTTCATGACTATCCCCGAGGCCTGCCAGTTGATTATGCAGGCGGCGACCATTGGTCGTGGGGGTGAAATATTTGTCCTGGACATGGGCGCACCGGTATCCATCCGCTACCTGGCCGAACAGATGATCCGCCTGTCCGGCCACCAGCCTGGGCGGGATATCGCCATCGAATATATAGGCTTACGGCCAGGGGAGAAGCTTTTTGAGGAACTCTTTTACCCGAGCGAGGGTCTTGGGGCAACCACCCACCCCAAGATCCGTGTTGCCCATGCCCAGCCCGAAGCCGCTCCGGGGGTATTGGAGCGCGCGTTGGAGGATTTGGAGATTGCGGTTACGGCAGGTGACGAGGCCATGCTGCGATCAATATTGATTGGCCTTTCCCCACCCACTGGGGGGTTGGCCCATGCCGATCAGCGGCCGGGGGCCTAGGAACATGCTTGAGACGCCGATCTTTAATGCCCTGCGCCAGTTCCGTCCCTGGTTATCGCGGCCAGGGAATCAACAGGCTATCAACCCAGGGAGCGAGGAAAGTGAGCACGTCGTGGAAACCCCCTCCGTAACCGCGGCAGCGGAGGAACCCCCCTCGCCAGTGCTTCCTACCGCTTCCGAGCGCGTCATCGACCACCTTCAGGTTACAGGCCGGCTTGGTCAAAATGATCTCAATCGCGCCAAACGTCTGGGGGAAGAAGGTGTCGATCCCCTGGTGCGGATGTTGGTGCGTCTCGGGCTGGTGTCCGAGCGCGATATGGCTGAGGCCATGGCCGAGGTCTTGGGGCTGGAATTAGCTGAGACGGAAAATTTCCCCTCCGAACCTGTGGCTCGGGAGACCCTGAGTCTGAGATTTTTAAAGGACAGCAAGGTGCTACCCCTGCGTGAGGAAGAGGACCAACTGGAGGTTGCATTCGCCGACCCTACTGACCGCTACATCGTGGATGTCGTGGCGCTGGCCGCCGGAAAGCCTCTGCTCCAACGGGTAGCCCTGTCCAGCGAGATCGATACCGCTCTCGAACGCCTTTATGAGCCCAAGGCCGATGACAAGGGGGATGACCTCAACGCCGATCTCGGCGAGGTCTCCGAAGATGACATTGAACACCTCAAGGATCTAGCCAGTGAGGCCCCCGTCATACGTTTGGTCAACCAGCTGATCCAAAAGGCAGTAGAGTCCCGGGCCTCGGACATCCATATCGAACCCTTCGCTGATGAACTCAAGGTGCGCTACCGGGTAGACGGGATTCTCCATGAGGTACCCTCCCCGCCGGTCAGATCCACCGCAGCTATCATCTCCCGTGTCAAGATCATGTCCAAGCTCAATATCGCCGAACGCCGCCTTCCCCAGGATGGCCGCATCCCTTTGCGGGTACAGGGCAAGGAACTGGATCTGCGTGTCTCTACCGTTCCGACCATGTTTGGAGAGAGCGTGGTGATGCGTTTGCTGGACAAGGAGAGTGTGCGATTTGATCTCGATGCACTGGGTTTCGATGGTGGTCCGCGCGCTCGGCTAGACCGGATCATGGAGATCCCCTACGGCATTCTCCTGGTCACGGGACCCACCGGCAGTGGTAAAAGTACGACCCTCTATACGGTTTTGAGCAGGCTCAATACCCAGGAGCGTAAAATCATCACGGTTGAGGACCCCGTGGAATACCAGATTCCAGGCATCAACCAGATTCAGGTCAAACCTGCTATAGGCATGACTTTTTCAGGGGCCCTCCGCTCCATCGTGCGCCAAGACCCTGACATCATTATGGTTGGTGAAATGCGCGACCTGGAAACGGCTCGTATTGCCGTCCAGTCCGCCCTGACCGGCCACCTGGTGCTTTCGACCCTGCACACCAATGACGCTGCAAGCGGGGTAACCCGTCTGCTTGATATGGGGGTCGAGGATTATCTGCTGACCTCCACTATCAACGGTATCCTGGCCCAACGCCTGGTGCGACGGCTATGCCCCTTCTGCCGTGAGAGCTATGAACCCCTACCGGAGGTTGCTGCCAAGGTACGGAAGTCGCTGAGGGAGGCAAACTCTGTTCACCTCTATCGTGCCACTGGCTGTGAGAGGTGTAATGGCACCGGCTATCGCGGTCGGATGGTCATCACCGAGGTACTGCATATGACGGACAGTATCCGGCGCGCCGTACTTGAACACGCCACAGCCACCGTGATCCTGAGCCTTGCCATCGAGGAGGGCATGGCCACGATGTATCAGGACGGCCTGCGGAAATGCGTGGATGGTCGTACGACCCTGGAAGAAGTATTGCGCGTGGCCGAGGAGCATTGAGTCCATGCCCAGCTTTCATTACAAGGCGGTACGCCTGGACGGTGAGGGGATAGAAGGCCAAATGGAGGCCCCTGACGAAGGGGGGGTAATTCGCCAACTCCAGAAGGAAAACCTGATTCCCCTCTCGGTCCGCCGCGCCGGTGGTCTTCGTGACCAATTGTTTGCCAACCGGCGTCGGCGAAATCTGACCATGAAGGAAATTGGCACCCTGACCCGCGAGCTAGCTACCCTGTTAGAGGCGGGCCTAACCCTGGATCGCTCGCTTCAGATCCTGATCGAACTCGGTACCGAGGAGCGGGTCAATCGCGTATTGGAGGACCTCCAGGCCCGAGTGCGGGGAGGTGCGACCTTTTCTGCAGCATTGGAGCAGCAGGGTGGTCAGTTCCCACGGCTTTACATCAACATGGTCCGCGCCGGTGAGAGCAGCGGTGCCCTGGATGGGGTCTTGGCGCGGCTAGCCGAGTACTTGGAACGTAGTGCCGATCTGCGCGAAACCGTCGTCTCTGCCTTGGTCTATCCCCTTATTCTGCTGGTGGTCGCCGGCTTGTCCGTGATCCTTTTACTGGTCTTCGTGGTACCCCAGTTTGCCGTCTTGTTCAAGGATATGGGTGCCGCCCTACCCTTGCCGACCAGGTTCGTCATGGCCCTGGGGGACTTCTTCCGGGACTTCTGGTGGGCCTTGTTGGCCTTGATTGCCATGATCGCCCTAGCAATCGAAAAAGCCTTGGCCAAGCCCGAAGTACGTGACCGCTTCGATAGCCGTGTCCTACGTCTCCCCCTCTTTGGCGATCTGATCTGGAAAATGGAGACGGCGCGCTTCTGTCATACCCTGTCAACCCTCCTGAAAAATGGTTTAACCTTGTTGAGTGCCTTGAACTTGGCTAAGGAAGTCGTCAGTAACCGTAAGCTGGCTGGTCTGATGTCTGAAGCCGGCGAGGATCTTAAGCGCGGCCGGGGTTTGGCTCAGCCCTTTACTCAGCGCGAGATCCTTCCCCAGATGGCCCTGCAGATGGTTCGTGTCGGCGAGGAATCCGGTGCCCTAGATGGCATGCTTGCCAAGGTAGCCGCTATCTATGACAAGGAAACGCAACTGAGTGTCAAGCGCTTGCTGACCCTGCTGGAGCCTGCTCTTATCATTGGTTTGGGCATCGTGGTCGCTGGCATCATTATCTCCATCATTGTTCCCATATTGGGGGCTAATGATCTGGTGAAATAGATAAAGGTAAACTACCGGTCCCTTCCTCGTGGGTGTCTGACTGGGTTTGGGTTAATATGCGGGCGTTTCTGCTTGTTCCTCGGTTTTCAATGCTCCTGCAAGGGTCCCCATAATGGAAAATCTAAATTGTAATTGGGTTTCAACCAGCCCCCAGATTAGGGCCATACCATCCTTGCCTCGCCGTGGGGGCTTTACCTTAGTCGAACTCCTGGTCGTTTTAGCCATCCTGGGCCTGCTTGTCGGCCTGGTTGGTCCTCAGGTTATGAAGGCCCTGGGTGGCTCCAAGACCAAGACGGCCCGTATCCAAATCGAGGATCTCTCCGCAACCTTGGATATCTATCGGCTAGAAGTTGGTCGCTATCCCACGACCAATGATGGGCTTCAGGCCCTGGTGGAAAATACGTCTGGCGCGCCGAATTGGAATGGCCCTTATCTTAAAAAGAACCAGGTGCCAAAGGATCCCTGGGGCTTCGATTACCAATACCAATCCCCTGGTCAGCATGGCAGCTTCGACCTTTGGTCCCTGGGGGCTGACAATCGTGAGGGTGGGGAGGGTGAGAACCAGGACATCCTCGGCTGGGAATAGTCATGGCCTGATTGGGTGCCTATCGTTACCCGACGAGGAGCCTGACCGGATTGCCAAAACCGCATTTGGGCAGTTCCGAGGCTTTACCCTGCTTGAACTGGTGGTGGTCCTGGCCCTGGCTACCCTGCTCATTGCTCTCGTTCCTCCTCTCATCTCCTCGGCCATTCCTGGCGTTGAGCTCAAATCCTCCGCTCGTTTGGTGGCCTCCGGGCTTCGACTGGCTCGTGAGGAGGCTATTCGCACCGGCCGGGAAGTGGCCTTTACGCTCAATCTGGAGGATCGCAGCTATCAAGTCGAGGGGCCTTTCCGTCTCATTTCCCTCCCAAAAGGACTGGATCTCAAGCTGATCGCCGCGGAGTCCGAGATGCAGAATGACCAGTTAGGCTCCATCCGCTTCTTTGCCGATGGTGGTTCTACCGGTGGCCGTGTCATCCTGGCCCGGAATGGCTCTGGCTGGCAAGTGGGAACCCAGTGGCTGACAGGGCGGGTTGAGATAGCGCCATGGGAAGGGCCATGAGGGGAAGTACGACCAGGATCAGAGGGGTGATCGATGCATGAGCCTGTGCCCATGTCACATGAGATCTGCCGGAAATCAGCAGGGTTTTTCCTTGTTGGAGGTACTGGTCGCTTTTACCATCCTTGCCCTAACCCTGGGTGTCCTGACCCAGGTATTCTCGCGGGCACTCAATACCGCTGCCCTCAGCAGCAATTATGGCCGAGCTACCGCCCTGGCGGAGGCAGGTTTGGCTCTGGTGGGTATCGATATACCCCTGGAGCCCGGCACTCGGGCTGGGGAAACCGATGATGGGTTGCAATGGCAAGTACAAGTGACGCCATACCCTGCTGGGGATCTGCTTCCAGGAGACCTCCCCTTGCCAGCTTATGTCATCACCTCTGAGGTTGCATGGGAGACGGCCCGTGGTAATCGTCGGGTGTCCCTGTTCACGCTTCGCTTGGGGGACGTCCCCCCTGAAAGTTAAGAGCATTCCCTCAAGATGGGCTGGCGGTTTCACCCTAGTGGAACTGCTGATTGCCTTTGTAATGGTGGCACTCATCAGCATTCTTCTTTTTTCCGGGTTGAGGTTAGGCATGCGGACCTGGGAAGGGGTTGAGACATCGGCTGAATACAATGCCGAGCTACGTCTTGCCCGCGATTTCCTGGCACGGGTGTTGAGTCAATCACGTCCCATTAGCCTCACCCTGGATGCGGAACCCCATCTGATCTTTACCGGTAACAGTCAAAATCTGGAATTCGTATCATCCCTTTCTGAACAAGTGGGTATTCCCGGACTCTATATCCTGCGCCTGGGGTTAGTGGCCAGGGGGGAGAGGGGAATGCTGGTCCTGACCCGTTGGTTACTGAATCCCGACGTTTTGGCGGGAACGAACCAGATTCCCGAGTGGCAACCGCTTGGAACTCAAGAGGTGTCATTGGGCACCATGGAGGATCGGGATGTCGCGGCGGGAGCCTTCGGAACCAGCATTCTGCTTGAAGATGTCGAGGAATTTGAAATCACCTATTTCGGAATGCCTGAGGACGCGGACCCGACCCAGGCTGGCGATGCCAAAGGGGAGTGGCAAGCGACATGGCAGGATCGGATCATTCCTCCTCAAGCCGTGCGTATTCATTTGACGACACCTTATCGGGTATGGCCTGACCTCGTCATTCGGCTTGGCGCCTTCACACCCTTGCAAGGAAGAGGTTTCAGAAAGCAACCATGAGGAATCTTGCATCCCCGAGTGCTAGGAAGTCTCTGCCTAGGGTGCGGGTGGGAGGACGACAGGGTGGCATCGCCTTGATGTTGGTGCTCTGGGTTATCACCCTGCTGACCATAATCGCCGTGGGCATGACGGCTACGCAGCGTACAGAGATCAACCTGGCTGCCAACCAGGTCGCCAGCGCATCCTTCCGGGCCCAGGCCGACGCCGCCATCCAATTTACTGCCCTGAATCTCCTGACCCAGCCCCCTGGAGCAACCGATGAAGACACCCTCGATACCCGCGTCTGGGTGCCGGATGGCCTGCCACGGATTTGGGCCTTCGGCGAGCAGGTGTTTGAGATTCGCATTATCAATGAGGCCTCCCTGATCGATTTGAACGCGGCCAATCGCGACCTGCTCCTGGCCTTGTTCATGGCGGTGCCCCCCCTGGGTGCCGAGCCGGAAAGTCTGGTCGATGCTATCCTCGATTGGCGCGACGAAGATGATCTGCATCTCGCCAATGGTGCCGAGGATTCAGATTACCAAGCCGCTGGTTTACCTTACGGAGCCAAGGATGGTCCCTTCGATAGCTTAGAGGAACTACAGCAAGTCTTAGGATTTAATAAGGATCTATATCAGATTTTACGTCCAGCCCTAACGGTTTCATCCGGTCAGGCAAGCCCAAATCCTTCCTTTGCCCCCCCTTTGGTACAGGCAGCACTGCAGGGTATTAGCCTGGAAGAGGTCCAGGATAGGCTGGAAACAGAAGCTGGGACGTTAGGGGAAAAACCTTCTCCAAAAGGCCGGGGGGGGCCCCTCTATCGCATCCAAGTGCGGTGGGAGGCACCAGGCGACACATTTCGCGCCATGGAGGCCTTGGTTCGAATCCAACAGGATTCCCATCCGCCGGTCGAGATTTTATGGCGAAACTATACCCCGGGACTTGGACAAGCTCCGGGAACCCTCGGAGGGGCGAATGAAGAGCAGGGATCCTAGCCCCATTGCTGGGTAGGAGAAGTGCCTTACTGTATAGATGTTACGCAATTTTTCCTCCCTTTGGGGACCCCAGGGCACATTCGCCTAGCTTTACATTTGGGCCCAATATAGTCATTGTGTACCAGGTGTTCTTCAGGGTTTGATTCAGGTTTATTAACACCGCTCCATGTCTCCGGCTGTTACATTTCTGGGCATCCGTCTACCAACGCTTGGTGTTGATCAATCTTTGGTCAGCCTGTTGCAGGTTTGGCGGCGGCAATTGGCTAGTTGCCTGTCAGGACGTTTGGGCGAGTTTCTGGCTCCAAAGGATAAGCATCTGACCCTGGTTCTGGAGGAAGGCCAAGCCTTGCTGCGTCAGGGCCTCGCAGACTCGGGCCATAGGTTGTCGGAACTCGATACTGGCTCGATCGCAACCCTGGGAGCCTTGGTGGCGGGCCAAAGGGATGCGGAACCGCGCACCTGTATCGAACTGCCCACCAACTGGATGATCATCCGTCGCCTGTCACTACCTGGCCAGGCCCGCAATAACTTGGGTCAGGTCATACGCTATGAGATCGACCGCCTCACCCCCTTTCATCCCGACCAGGTCTACTTCGACTTCCGTCTGGACGATGATCAGAGCAAGATCGGGCGTGTTTCCCTGGAATTAGCCCTTTGTCGCCGCGAACCCATCAAGGACTGGCTGGGCAGGATGAGGGAGGCGGGGGCCCCCGTAGATCGAATTACCTGGCCCGGTGCCTGGACATCTGCCAACCTGTTACCTGGGGAGGAACGCCCCAAAGGAGGTGGGCGGATTTTCAGTGTGGGGTTCATGTTGGGTTTTCTGACGTTGATCCTGTTGGCCGCGACCCTGGCGGGGCCCATCTGGCAAAAGACCCAGATACTCGCCGGTCTCAATAAGCAACTCGCAGATGTCAAGGGGCGGGCAACCGAGGTCAACACCTTGCGCACAGCTATCGAGACCGCTCATAAAGGGAGCGTGGCAGTACTTGAACGCAAGTCCAGTCAGGCGGCCATGGTCGATTTGTTGCGGGAACTTACGGACAGACTTCCCGATGGCACTTGGGTGGAGAGCCTGGAATTTCAGGGCAATGAGGTACAGATTCGCGGTGAATCAGCCCAGGCTGCTGCACTAATCGGCCTTCTGGAGCAAGGGCCATCCATTTCAGGGGTCGCCTTCCGATCACCTGTCTCCCAGGTTCCCAATACTGCACGGGAACGCTTTCATATCGGGTTCAACTACCACCGCAAGGGTGGCGATTCATGACCCGTGGCGGTACCCTTTCCAAGTGGAGTGGTTGCATTCTGGCTTGGTCAGCTGCCATCCTGATACCTGGGGCCGTCCTGATTGGCATCGGTTGGCCGTGGCATCAGCGGATGGCGCAGCTAGAAAACGAGACAGAGTCTGTTACCAATCAGATTAACCGCTATCAGCGCCTTATCACTACTATTCCTCGACTCAAGGCCGAGCTTGATCGTGAGCGAAATAACCAAGAGATCAAGGCCTTTTACTACGATGCACCTACTGCGGCCCTAGCCGGAGCTCAACTTCAATCAAGCATTCAGGAGATGGTACAGGCTGCGGGGGCGCGTCTCGTCAACACCCAATTTTTACCAGCCGAGCCCAATGAGCAGCCCCCTAGGGTTCGGATCCGTGCTCAAATTCAGGGGGATACAAATTCCCTGCTAGACGTACTCTACAGCATCGAGCATGCAAGACCCTTTCTTTTCGTAGACCAACTCTCGATACGTTCGACTACGCGTCGCGAGCGACGCGTTAGGCGCCCTGGGGCCGATAATTCACCCGCTGAGACCAAACAAGAACTTACGATCCGACTTGATGTATTTGGGTACGCCCTCGGGAGCAACAATTGAAGCGGTTGCTATTCACCCTCCTGCTTGGATTGAGTGTGCTTCTCGTATTGCAGTGGCGCGATTGGGCGCCCGATCGGATGGTCTCTCTCTCTGATGTGCAGGGAGATGTCCTTCAGCCAGTTGAGGAAAAGGAGGATAATCCCCTTACCCACCTCCCTCCTCTCGTGGAGAAGCAGGACTATGTTTCAGTGATCGACCGTCCCTTGTTCTTGCCGGGGCGACGCCCACCAGAAGAGACCCAGGAAGCGGAAACCGAGGCACAAGTTGCACCTGAGGTGACTCCCCCCACAGCTGTAGATAGCATGGACCTCAATGCCATCATCATTACCCCAGAGGGTGCTATCGCTTGGGTGAGTACCCCCAACAGCGCGAAACCCCAGAAGTTACGAATTGGCGACGAATTCGAAGGTTGGAGAATTAAAGCAATTACTCCTGAAAATATTGAAGTGGAAGGTCAAACGAGTTCGGAGACGCTGTATTTGCTGAATTATGGGCAAACGACGTCGCCTCCCGCAAATCAACCGCCCCGCGTGGCGGCAAAACCAGGAGTAGCTGCGGCTAAACCTAGCGGGCGTCCACGCCAGCTACCCCAACTACCGCCACGATCAACTACCAGGCCGAATGTGGGCAAACCTCAGAAGCCGCAATCAGCCGTACCAAAGTAATAGCCAAGGCGTGGTTATTGCCGCTCGAAATTCCCGGGGCTAATGCCTGAGTCAGGGACCGTTTAAGAACCGGATCATCACCTATGTTTAGCCTTTTAAAGAAAATCAGTAATAAATCAGTTCGGTGTCTTAGTTGGACGGTACTCATACCCGCACTTTTGTTCTTATTGACCGCCTGTCAACGTTCCGATTGGGACCCCACGGTCAAGGTCAATGCCACGCAGGGGGACATTCTCACTCCGTTGGCCGGGAGAACCGCGGAAGAGGACGCAGGAACAGCGTCAACTCGTGGAATCAGCTTGGGTAAGGATGCGGAAAAATTTAAGCTACCGAAAAATAAGACGATACCAGGTTCAGGAACCTTCGTGCGCAAGGTGGAACCGCCTACCGTCGATACCACCCCGGGGGACATCACCCTGAATTTTGATGGAACGGATATCCGTGAAGTCGTCAAGGTCATTCTTGGCGACATCCTGAACGTGAATTATGTCCTCGACCCAGGGGTTTCTGGTACCGCATCCCTTGAAACCGGTCGCCCTTTGTCACGACAGGCCTTGATCCCGACCTTGGAAACCCTGTTACGCATGAATAACGCCGCCCTCGTTCAGACTGGCGGTAATTATGAAGTGGTCCCCTTAACCAACGCCGTGCGAGGTCGTGTGGTGCCCCAGTTGGGGGAGTCCACCAAAGCCCTGCCTCAGGGCTATAGTGTGCAAGTGATACCGCTCCGCTATATTGGTACGGACGAGATGAGTAAGATTCTCGAGCCCCTGGCCCCCGAGGGCAGCATCATCCGCGCTGATAGCTTGCGTAACCTTCTCGTCCTCGCGGGCACCGGCCCAGAAATTCGCAATTTACTGGATACTATCCGGGTTTTTGACGTGGATTGGATGGCGGGCCTGTCGGTTGGATTTTTTACCTTGGAATACGCCAACCCCAAGGACGTGGTAACCCAACTCGAAACCCTGCTTTCGGATGAGTCAGGTAATCCCATGAAGGGTATTTTTCGTTTCGTGCCCGTGGAAAGCGCCAGGAGCGTACTCGTCGTATCGCCACAAGAGAAGTACCTGTCACAAGCCAGAGTCTGGGTAGAACGGCTCGATGCTGCCGCAGCTGCGGGGGATAGCGATACGCGACTCTTCGTCTATCGCGTGAAACACGGGGACGCCGAGGTCATGGCGAGCAGCCTGATCAGTCTCTTCTCGGCAGGGGGTGGTCAAGGCATGCAAAAGAGTGTGGGTTCAATAGCGCCTGGCCTAGGTAGCGCCTTGGGCCAATCCTCGACCAGCGACACTAAGGGTTTCTCTAACGCAAAAATGGGTTCCAATCAACTTGGCGGCTCTGGCGGCCAGCTTGGCGGCTCTGGCGGCCAGCTTGGCGGCTCCAGCCAACTTGGGGGTTCGAGTTCCAAAAAGCTTGGGAGCCAGCTTTCGACACAGGGGGCTAAGCAAGCAGTCGCCAGTACTCTGGAAATGACGTCCAGCGTTAGCATAGTTGCCGACACGACTAATAACTCCTTACTCATCAAATCCAGTCCTCGGGATTACAAGAAGATTCTGGATGCGATCAAACAATTGGATCTGGTGCCGCTTCAGGTTCTGATTGAGGCGACATTTGTTGAAATCACTCTATCAGGCAACTTGCAATATGGCGTCCAATGGAACCTTACAGGCAAAATCGGTGATGATATTTCCAATGTCTCGTTAAAAAATGACAAGGTGATTACTCCCATAGTGCCAGGCTTCAACTGGACGGTACTGGCGTCGGCGGACCTGGTGCGCGCCAACCTTAATCTCTATGCGGCGGATGGCCTCCTGAACATTCTGTCCACACCTTCTGTCATGGTAAGAGACAATCAGGTCGCCCATATTCAGGTTGGAAAGGATGTTCCCATCCTGACCCAGCAACAGCAGTCCACTCAAACTGATGCCAACATTGTTAACTCAGTATCTTATAAGACCACCGGTGTTCAGCTTGACGTTAAACCAAGAGTCACCCCAGGCGGTATGGTGCAGATGGACGTGCAACAGCAGGTGAGTACCGCTACGGCAACCGATACCTCGGATATCAAATCTCCCACCTTCGTCGTGCGCCAGATCACCAGCAATGTGGCCGTCCGTTCGGGTCAGGCCGTGGTACTGGGTGGTCTCATTGAAAATAACGACGAAGGTTCAAAGGGTGGTGTGCCAGGCTTCATGAATGTACCCGTACTCGGTGCCCTGTTCAGCGATAATAAGCATAAGGCGGATCGTCGAGAGTTGCTGGTTATCTTGACACCCAAAATTATTGCAAATGATCAGGATGCCCAG
Organism: uncultured Chromatiaceae bacterium; assembly: GCA_964523415.1. Taxonomy (GTDB): domain Bacteria; phylum Pseudomonadota; class Gammaproteobacteria; order Chromatiales; family Chromatiaceae; genus M0108. The sequence continues at coordinate 13,267 of CAZFZB010000046.1, forward strand.
ACGG
>CAZFZB010000046.1:13370-16909 GCA_964523415.1 uncultured Chromatiaceae bacterium
TTGCTGGTTATCTTGACACCCAAAATTATTGCAAATGATCAGGATGCCCAGACGGTCACTCAGGAATTCCGTTCCCGGATGAAAGGATTAGGGGGAAAGTTCTAGCATTGTCAGGATGACGGATGGGGGGACCAGCATGGCTTTCGTCGGACATGACTTATGCCTGAACTCCCCGAGGTAGAAACGACCTTACGGGGTATAAGGCCCTATCTGGAAGGCCACCGCATCCAGGAACTCAAGGTTCGGGAAAGGCGCTTACGTTACCCAATTACGGAGGATGCCGAGGAAATACTGGCAGGGCAAAGGATGCTGTTCCTGTCACGAAGGGGCAAATATCTGCTGATGGGCTTGGAAAAAGGCAGCCTGCTCATTCACCTCGGCATGTCTGGCAGCCTACGAATCGTACCCGCCGCAACCCCGCCCGGGATCCACGATCATCTGGATTTGGTGATGGAGGATGGGGGATGCCTGCGTATGAGGGATCCCCGGCGCTTTGGCCTCTTCATCTGGATTGCAGACCCGCCCGAGAAGCACCCCCTTATACGAGAATTGGGTCCAGAACCTTTGGAAGAGGGTTTTGGTGGTGACTACTTGTTCTTCCGTGCCGGCAACCGACATTTGCCCGTCAAAGCTTTCATTATGGATGCCAAGGTGGTCGTGGGGATCGGCAACATTTATGCCAGTGAATCTCTCTTTCTTGCTGGTATACACCCGAACCGCCCTGCTGGGCAGGTGAGCGCGGCGTTATACGATCTACTTGCTCGTTCCATTCGTAAGGTGCTAGCTGAGTCGATCACGTCAGGGGGTACGAGCCTGCGCGATTTCGTGAGGGAGGATGGCAACCCTGGCTATTTCGCTCAACAACTCAGGGTTTATGGCCGGGAGGGTCAAGCCTGTCACTATTGTGGTTCCCTAATCCTGCGGGAAAAAATCGGGCAAAGATCGAGCTTTTTCTGCCCGAATTGTCAATATTAGGGCTCTCCTACACATCTAAGGGCAAGCGGGCTGTTACCCGGAGAACAGGAGTGTCACACCGCACATCCTTTGTTCAATAAGCCTAATACCAAACCGCTCCACTATATTTGTCAGGGCAAACAGGGCACATGGCCCTCCTACTGATAATCCATCGGCATTAGGAAAATGTCATGGGGTCGATTAGGCAAAAAGTGTGGATTCAACTTCAAGTTTGGGACAAACCGCCTTGCTCCCAGTCATAGTGGGTTAATCTAGGATTTAGCCAGGTCATCTAAAACCTGCCATGGGAGCTTCTTGATGATAAACGATGCCATTACAGACTTCTGCCTCACTGGTAGTGCCAATCTTGTTGCTGAACTCATAGACGAGATGCATAGCTGGCCTGATATCAACCCAGACGTCCTGGCTGCGTTATTGGAATTCCCAGATACCGTCATGGAACTGACACATCTTTGGCCATGGTGAAGGTCAATGCCTAGCGGAGAGCCTGTCCAGGAACAGAATTTGCCGTATATTCGAAGCGGTAAGTGTCAAGGTAGTTGTCGCGTTCAGCTGCTCGCCGGTCAGATTGATGGAGTCCCCCGGAGGATGCACGGATTGCGGATCCGTGCGTGATGCGAAGCGGGGTCGGGCGGTAGGAAAAGGGGGTTGCCGAGGGCGTCTCCGGAAGCCGGTCGCGGTCGGGACCGTGCTAATGGGGAAGGGTCCTGATCTGGATCTAGGTGCCGGGGCGGTTTGCCGGGATTAAGCGCAACGGGACTGGATGGTTCCAAACCAGCGCTCGGGGTGCTGGGCCCGGGCCTATTGGTAGAAGGTATCGGGGGGGCAAGGATCTGGCTGTCCTCGCTGCGGTGGCGCTGATCGGGGGTGATGAAGTTCAGGGCGCTGTGGCGGTGGGTGTCGTTGCACCAGGCGACGAAGCGACCCACCCAGACACGGGCCTGCGCGAGGCGCTCGAAGGTCCCCTGGTGTAGGTGGAGGAGCCCTAGAGGGTGGCGAGCAGGGTCGCACCCTTTACCGGAGAGCCGTTGTCGGCGTGCAAAACCAGATCGGCGGGGCCAACGCCCTCGCCCTAGTAGTGGGCTCATTCGAAGACCCGGGCGGCATGGTCGGCGGACTCCTGCGCATAGACCTCCCAGCCGACGATCCTGCGGCTGTCGATGTCGAGGATGAGGTTGAAGAAGGCCCCACGCACGGAGGTGGTTAGATAGGGGATGTGCCAAGACCACACCCGGCTGGGGCAATTGGCCTCCCAGGGTTCAGGGCGGGGACAGGCAGGGCGCTTGCGCCCATGGGACTTGAGTTGGCCGTCAGTGCGCAACAAGCCGTAGAGGGTTAATTCGGAGGCGACATGTGGTCCTCGTCGGCTAGCGTTGTGACGACCTGGTGGAGGCTCGAGCTGGCGAAGCGCGACTCGTCGAGGATCGCCAGGGCCCCTCGCGCTCGGTTGGGGAGCGGAGGTTGGCGGGGTTGTAGACTCACACCTCGGGACAATGCTCGCGTCGGCGCCCATCGCTCCGGAGGGATGCCTACGCACTGCCAGCGCTGCAACATGCGCGGGGCTAGGACCGCGACCTCGCAGGCCCGCTCCAAGCCCACCCAGCCGCCGCGGGCGCTCCCTTATCCAAATAATGCTTTATCAAATATCTGATTGATTGGCAGGGGAATTATGTCATCAGTGCCACCTCGTCAAATAGTGACAGGGTACTGAGAGCCATCCAAATTCTGCTTTGACACCCTTCCGGGTGCTGAATTGCCTATGAGTCCGGGTAACTCAGCCCCGGGACTTGCCCAACCTCGCAAGAATATCTTTCAGTTCCCGCTTTAATGGATCCAGATCACTCTTAGCCACGGGGCCACGACCATAACGTAGGCTGGCATAACGCTGGGTGAAGGACAAGAAACCGGTAGCCAAACCAGGCTGCCACCGCGCCAGACGCTGACCATAATCACAGGGCCCCTCGCTAGGTTCGCGAGACAGGCCCGCCCGCTCCAGATGAGCACAGAATTTACGATAAAGCCGACCCTCAGGGTCAGTCAGCGGGCTAGTTGGGTGACGAAGCAGGGCAAAAAGAAGCAGACCCATCACCAGGCTTGATGCCAGGACCAAGAGCGCGGCCAGACCATATTCGCGCATGGAACCGAGACCTAAGTTGTCGAGCAAGGCTTGTTGGCGGGAGCGATCCAGGCCCAGTACCCAGCGATACCAGTTTACATCGAGGGCATCACCTAAGAGCCGCAGGCCATGGATCAGCCGTCCCCAGGTATCTACTCCCCCAATACGCAGACGCAAGGGGCGTCCGCTGGCCAGACCGCTCAGTTCGGGACTTGGTTCGATGCGTTCAGGGGCAACGGCGGCGGTAGGATCGACCCTGGTCCAACCCTGGCCATCCAGCCAGACCTCGACCCAGGCATGCGCATCGGACTGGCGCACGACGAGATGGGCGCCCAAGGGGTTACGCTCGCCACCCAAATAGCCCAAGACAATACGTGATGGTATACCAGCGATGCGCATCAGAAGGGCAAAGCTACTGGCATAGTGCTCACAAAAGCCCTTGCGAGTC
>CAZFZB010000046.1:17009-20200 GCA_964523415.1 uncultured Chromatiaceae bacterium
CTTTTCCGAGGTACTTATTGGCAAATCGAGTGCAAAGAGCCAGCGCTGGCGGTTGGGCTCTAGCGTCACCTCGTAACTCACCGAGTCGCCGGTCGGTCCCGGCTCCGCACCCTTCTTCGGTAACTGATCAGGCCGGGCAGCCTGCCAACGGCGACCGTCGGTATTCCAGGCTACGGGGCCACGCCAGTATAGATCCTCAGCCCGGGGAATATGACCGTCAAAGCGCACCCGGAAGGCCAGGGAGCCGTCTAGGACCAAGTCGCTTACCGACCCAGGTTCCAACCAGTCGTTAATGCCCGTACGAGCCTGATCCTCAACGGGAAGAAGTGACCAGAGCGGGGCATCCAGACGTGGGAAGAGGATAAAGAGCACCAGGGTCAGCGGTAAGGCCTGTAGGATTAGCTGCCCCGTCAAACCAACCAGTTGGCGTGGTGCCAAGGTTTGGCTCCGGGAACTGTCCGCCAACACCGCCATATCTAGAAAGAATAAGGCGCCAAGGGAAATGGCTATCCAGGGTGACTGATCGAACAGGAAGTGGATCACGAGCCAGAAGACAAAAAGCATGGCCATCAACCGCACCTCTCGAGGACTCCGGGTCTCCAAAAGCTTGAGGGCTAGCAGGAGGGTCAGTAGAGCGGATCCACCTTCCTGGCCGACGAAAGTGCCATAATTGCCGTAAACGAGGAGGACGCCACCCAGGGTAAGGGGCAGCAATAGCCAGCGACTGGGTGTAAACCGTGGAAACCGTGTGGTGACGGCCCGATAACCCATGAGCAGATAAAAATAGCCCACAACCCCAGAGGCCAGATGTGGGATCAGATTCAGGCCCGCAAGGGCATAGATGCCAGCCAACGCCGTGACTTGACCAGTTCTCGGCCGCTCGGGGGGGGATCGAAAGTAAGGGTTAAGGCCAAACATCAGAGGCTTCCCTTGGCCCCCAAGCGCCAGGGACGCCCCCCTGTTTACGATCAGGGCGGGGATGCAACCTGGTGCGGCCCGGGTTTGGAGCCCATTCATCCTGCTCCAGATGACCTTGGGCATGGTTTGCCAAGGCGCCCAGACAAAGATGCATCTGGATCTCCCCCCGACCCAGGCCTATATCGCGATCAGGCAGACGCAGGCCGAATTCCTGGTCCGCCTGGGTGGCATCCAGTACCTGGCGGCACAGCCAACTTAGGCGGGTCTCGACATCCGCAGGAGGCAGGTGCTCCCAAACAAGCCAAAGCCGCTCCGTACGGTCACGGCCAAACTGCTTCGCGAGCAAACCACGGCCCCGCCCATAGGCCTTCCAATCCAATTGGCGGGGTGAGTCACCCGGTCGGTAACCCCGCAGTCCGACGAAATCGTCCGCTCCCGAGTCCTTGTCACCCTGGGCACCCTCAAAGCCCGTGGCGTCGGGAATGGGTGCCGGGGCCAACTCGGCAGGGCGAGGATAAACCACCACCGATGCTGCCGTTTCCAAATAGCACCAAGCGCGGAATAAACCCAGGGGATAATGGGTCTCCAGGGTTAGCCGGCCAAGGGGGCAAGAACCGCGCCGCCGGGTCGGCACCACCAGACGCACAGTGGACGTCACCCCTGGTTCCAGGTCAATAGATCGCGTCGCCTGAACTGGTGTACAAAGATGCAGATCCAGGCGCCGACGCGAGGACTTGGCGGAGACCTGGATTTCAAAACTCGCCGATTCTCCTAAGAAGACTTGCGTCCCTCCCCGCGCTGCCACGACCAACCCCAAGAGATTAAACCAGGCGTGATGCATCGATACCAGGACAATGGCGGTTGTCAGGAAGGTAAAGAGCAGCCCCAGATTATTCTGGTAATTGAGGGAGCCCACCAGCATCAGCAGCAGTATGCCACCGAAAACCAAACCTGCCCGCGTCGGCAAGATATAGATGAACCTGGCCAGAACCTGCGTCTGACCGCCCAAAGATAGCGGGCAAACGCGGGCAAAGGTGGCCAAGTAGTCCAATAAACTCTTGCCCGACCTCACCGCACCGGTACCTGTTCAAGAATGAAGGCCGCAATCTCGTAACCACCCCCCGGACCACCCTCACGCCCAGCCTCCAGTCGGTGGCCGACGCAGGGACCTAATACCGCTTGCAGATCCTCAGGATAGACGGTATCCCGCCCTGAAAGCAGGGCCCAGGCCCGGGCAGCGCGCAACAGGGCCAATCCAGCTCGAGGTGACAGTCCCTGCGGCACGTGCGGTGAGCACCGGCTGAAGGCAATGAGGTCGTAACAGTAGTCGATGATCGGCGGGGAGGCGTGGACTTGGCGGGTGGCCTGCTGAAGGAAACGAATCTCTAACGGGCCTAGGACCGGTTGCAGGCGCGCTAACAGCTCCCGCCGTTCCTCTCCCGCCAGCAATGCCTTCTCGGCGGCCTCAGCCGGATACCCGATGCGCAGTCTCATCAAAAAGCGGTCGAGTTGCGACTCCGGCAGAGGGAAGGTGCCGATTTGGTAGGTAGGGTTCTGAGTGGCGATGACAAAAAAGGGATCGGGCAAGGGGTGGGTCTCGCCTTCCACCGTCACTTGCCGTTCTTCCATGGCCTCTAACAGGGCACTTTGGGCCTTGGGGGTGGCGCGGTTGATCTCATCCGCAAGAACCAACTCGGCAAAGAGGGGGCCAGGGTGGAAGCGAAACCGCTCCGCCGCCCTTTCGAAGATGGATGTCCCTAGAATATCTGCCGGAAGAAGATCGCTGGTGAACTGGATACGGGCAAAATCCAGGCCCAGCAGCCGCGCCAACAAATGGGCCAGGGTGGTCTTGCCAACGCCAGGCAGGTCCTCGATCAAGAGGTGGCCTCGAGCTAAGAGGCAAGCCACGGCCAAGCGCAACTCCCGCTCCTTGCCAAGGATAATCTCGGTACCAACCCTCAGCGTTGTTGCAAGCTTCCCGATCAATTCCTCTTCCATGCCTCTACCCTTCCGCCAAATCAGGTTTAACAGGAAACGGGTACCCTCCATCCCGGCAAGGACAGACGAGATCAGGGGGGCACGGCACTTGCCCGGTATGGGAGCCTGGCATCGTAAGCTCTGCGCCAAATTTCGCCGTTGGCATGGGGAGGGTCTCCAATAGGGGACATGGGGGAAATGTCGGTATTGATCCCAGGTCCCGGGGGTTACTATAGCGGTTTGGAGGGTTTTTTTATCCCCTAGTACACCCATAGCCATGCAACAGCCGATCACCT
>CAZFZB010000047.1:0-19486 GCA_964523415.1 uncultured Chromatiaceae bacterium
TGTTGACATTGGGTTTTGCTGCCGTGGAGGCTGGCGTTGGTCTCTGGGCTGGATCGCTGGCTTTGGTGGCCGATGCCGGCCACATGTTTAGCGATGCCGCAGCCTTGGCCCTAGCTGCGGCGGCGGCTTCGCTGGTGCGCCGCCCAGCCACGTCAAGGCACAGTTATGGCTTTGGCCGTGCCGAATTTATCGCCGCGCTCATCAATAGTCTGGCCCTACTGGCCTTGGTGATTTGGCTGGTCTTCTCCGCCCTGGCGCGTTTGCGCGAGCCTCACGGGGTGCTCGGCGAGGCGGTCTCCCTAACGGCCGCAGTGGGGCTTGCCCTTAATCTCGGCGTAGCCTGGCTGCTGGGGCGGGGCGAGAGGAACCTCAATATCCGTGGTGCCTTCCTGCATGTGTTGAGTGACCTATTGGGCTCGGTGGCGGCCTTGGTCGCCGGGCTGGTCATCGCCCTCACTGGTTGGACTCCCATCGATCCCTTGCTGTCGTTGGCCATCGGAGCCCTGATCTTGGTGTCCAGTCTGCGCCTGCTGCGCGAGACCCTGCATGGGCTCATGGAGGGAGTGCCTCTCAATCTTGAACTTGGGGCGGTCGGACAAGCCCTGGCCGGGGTTCCTGGGGTTGCCTCAGTGCATGACCTGCATCTTTGGAGTGTCCGTTCCGAAGAACCCCTGCTCTCGGCTCATCTGGTGGTTCGCGACATGTCCCTTTGGGAGCAGGTCATGGGGGACAGCCACGCCTTGCTGGTTGAGCGCTTCGCAATCAATCACGCCACCTTACAGCCAGAGCCAATGACCCGTGGCGTGCGCTGGGCCCCCTATCCGGGACACAGACATGAGCGGAAGAGGAAGCAGCCGATTGGGGACGGACAAGGAATCCATTCGGGACCCCCTGACGACAGGATTTGTTGCCGCTAGGTCTTTCGAATATCCAGGGGAAAAATTTCCCCTTGCCGATGTATCTGTCTTAACATATATTAAGACGCGCAGATATTAAATCCACCTCGAGGGGAGTAACAAGAAGATGGCAATTCGTGTTGGCATCAATGGCTTTGGTCGCATGGGTAAACTGGGCTTTCGCGCTGGCTGGGGTAGCCCCGAGTATGAGATCGTCCACGTCAATGAAATCAAGGGCGATGCGGCCTGTCAGGCACATCTCCTGGAATTCGACTCGGTTCATGGCCGTTGGTACAGGGATCAGATCGGTTCCAGGTCGGACGCCCTCATCGTCGGCGGGCAGGAGGTCGGCTTTAGCATGGGCGCCACCCTGGAGGATGTAGACTGGGGGGCTAAGGGTGTCGATCTCGTCGTCGACTGCACCGGACGTTTCAAGACCGCGGAGGCCCTTCAGCCCTATTTTGAGCAGGGTGTCAAAAAGGTGGTGGTGTCCGCTCCAGTACCGAGTCCGGCCCTGAACCTCGTCTATGGGGTCAACGACCACCTCTACGATCCGGCCGTCCATGAAATCGTCACCGCCGCTTCCTGCACCACCAACTGTCTGGCGCCGGTGGTCAAGGTCATGCACGAGAAGATTGGCATCCTGCGCGGCAGCATGACCACTATTCACGATATCACCAACACCCAGACCATCGTCGATAAGGGTCACAAGGACCTGCGCCGAGCCCGTGCCCTTGGGCACTCCCTCATTCCGACCACCACCGGCTCGGCTAAGGCTATCACCCAGATCTTCCCCGAACTTACTGGCAAGCTGAATGGCCACGCAGTCCGAGTACCGCTCCTCAACGCCTCTCTGACCGACTTCGTGTTTGAAGCTGCTCGGCCGGTTACCGCCGAGGAGGTCAACGGTTACTTCAGGGCCGCCGCGGAGGGGGAGTTGAAGGGCATCCTGGGCTACGAAGAGCGCCCCCTGGTCTCGATCGACTACAAAGACGATCCGCGCTCCTCCATCGTCGACGCCCTTTCCACCCTGGTCGTCGACAACACCCAGGTCAAGATCTATGCCTGGTACGACAATGAGTGGGGCTATGTGAACCGTATGATGGACATTACCCGCAAGCTGGCGCGGATGCTATAGGCATGGACGCCGCCCTGCGCACCTATCTGGTTGTCACCGGCGCCTACTGGGGCTTTACCCTGACGGACGGGGCCATCCACATGCTGGTGGTCCTGCACTTCCACAATCTGGGTTTTAGCCCCCTAGAGATCGCCTTCCTATTCCTCTTCTACGAGGTCTTCGGCATCATCACCAACGGCCTAGGGGGATGGATCGCCTCCCACCTGGGGCTGAACCGCACCATGATCGCCGGCGGATTCCTCCAGGTGTTCGCCTTGACCATGTTGGCGGTGGATCCGGCCTGGCTGACGGTGGCTTATGTCATGTCCGCCATGGCCCTGTCCGGTGTGGCCAAGGACCTCAATAAAATGAGTGCCAAGTCCAGCGTCAAGATGGTGGTGCCCAAAGGCGCGGATGCCGAGACGCGGCTGTTCAAGTATGTCGCCATCCTCACCGGTTCGAAGAACACCCTCAAGGGGGTGGGCTTCTTCCTCGGCGGCCTGCTCCTGTTCACCATCGGCTTTCGCTGGGCCCTGCTCAGCATGGCGGCGGCACTGTTTCTCATCTACGCCTATGTTGCCTGGGCCTTGCCCTCGGGGCTTGGCACCAGCAAGGCCAAGGCCAAGATCAGCCAGATCTTCTCCAAGACCCGGGAGATCAACATCCTCTCGGGGGCACGTTTCTTCCTCTTTGGCTCGCGGGATGTCTGGTTCGTGGTGGGCTTGCCGGTCTTTCTCGCCTCGGTGACAGGTTGGAATTTTCTGGAGGTAGGTAGCTTTCTCGCCCTCTGGGTGGTGGCCTATGGCTTCGTCCAGGCGGGGGCCCCGGCCCTGTTGCGCCAGAGCCATGGCGGCAAGGGCCCCCAGGGCAAGAGTGCCCGCAACTGGGCCTTGCTGTTGGCGGTATTCCCCGCTGGCATCGCCCTGGCCCTGACGCAGGGCCTGGACCCGGCCCTATCGCTGATCATCGGCCTCTTTGCCTTTGGCGCCGTCTTCGCCATCAACTCCGCCGTCCATTCCTACCTGATCCTGGCCTACTCGGACCAGGACAAGGTGGCCATGAACGTGGGCTTCTACTATATGGCCAACGCCGCCGGCCGGCTGACGGGGACGGTTCTGTCGGGCTGGGTCTATCAGACCCAGGGCCTGGAGGGGTGTCTCTGGGTGTCCACCGCCTTCGTGCTGGCGGCGGCGCTGATCTCTTTCCTGCTACCGCCCGTAAAGGGGGAGGCAGTGGTGGGCTAATCCACAACCTGAGGACCGGGCGCGGCACCTTTGACGGGCCGCGCCCCTTTTCAGGCCCCTTACCCAGATACCCTTGCGGACAAGTTCGCAATTGCGCTTCGATCGCGCCATGCCCAAGGGGCACCATTGCAAAGGTAGTGTCATGAATCCCAAGGTCCTGTTTGTCTGCACCGGCAACTCCTGCCGTTCCCAGATGGCCGAGGGCTGGCTCCGGGCCATGACCGAGGGCTGCATCGTGGCCAACTCCGCCGGCACCAGTCCCCATGGCCAGAACTCGCGGGCCATCGCGGTCATGGCCGAGGTCGGGGTGGATATCTCCTGCCAATCTTCCAAGGAATTGACCCCGGACCACCTGAGGTGGGCCGATCTGGTGATTACTGTCTGTGGCGATGCCGAGGAGTCCTGCCCCTTGCTACCACCGGGCACCCGCAAGGAGCATTGGCCCCTCACGGATCCCGCCAAGGTCACCGGCGGCGAGGACGAGATCTTGGCCGTGTTTCGTGCCAGCCGGGATGACATCCGCGAACGTGTCGCGGATCTGTTGTCGCGGATTGGTCAGTATTCACCCAGAGGAGAATGATTTTGAGCGCTCAATGCGAAGTCGTTGGCAAGCAGGCCGCCGGTGTCCCCATGAATCTCTTCGAGCGCTGGCTGACCCTGTGGGTGGCACTGTGCATCCTCGCCGGGATCGGGCTCGGCCAGTTCTTCCCCGCGCCTTTCCAGCTACTGGGGCGGCTGGAGGTCGCCCAGGTCAATCTACCGGTCGGGGTGCTGATCTGGGTCATGATCATCCCCATGCTGATGAAGATCGACTTCGGTGCCCTGGGCCAGGTCAAGTCCCATTGGAAGGGGATCGGCGTGACCCTCTTCATCAACTGGGCGGTCAAGCCCTTCTCCATGGCGCTGCTGGCCTGGATCTTCATCCGCGGGCTCTTCGCCCACTGGTTGCCGGCTGAGCAACTCGACAGCTACGTTGCCGGGCTCATCCTGCTGGCCGCGGCGCCCTGTACCGCCATGGTCTTCGTCTGGAGCCGGCTCACCGGGGGTGATCCCTATTTCACCTTGACCCAGGTGGCGCTCAATGATGCCATCATGATCGTCGCCTTCGCGCCGATTGTGGCGCTGTTGCTGGACCTGTCCTCCATCCTGGTGCCCTGGGACACGCTCCTGACTTCGGTGCTGCTCTATATCCTGATTCCGGTCGCAATCGCCCAGGTCTGGCGCTCCTTGCTGCTCAAACAGGGGCAGGCCAGGTTTGACAACACCCTGGCGACCCTGGGCCACGCATCCATCGTTGCCCTGCTCTTGACCCTGGTGCTGCTCTTCGCCTTTCAGGGCGAGCAGATTCTCAACCAGCCGCTGATCATCGCCATGCTCGCGGTGCCCATCCTGATCCAGGTGTTTTTCAACGCCTCCCTGGCCTACTGGCTAAACCGAAAAATCGGCGAGAAACACCGTGTCGCCTGCCCTTCGGCCCTGATTGGCGCCAGTAACTTCTTCGAACTGGCTGTAGCAACAGCGATTTCGCTCTTTGGTTTCGAGTCCGGGGCTGCCCTGGCTACGGTGGTCGGGGTCCTGATCGAGGTACCGGTGATGCTACTGGTCGTCCGGGTGGTCAATGCCAGCAAGGGTTGGTACGAGGCCGGCCAGCCTGGCGGGCAACCCTGACGCCGAGCGAGGTTGACCCCAGTAGCGATCTCTTTTCAATTCGATAATGGAAAAATCCGCATGTCTCATCCCTACGATAAGTTGACCCTCGCCAGCGGCGCCACCCTCATCTTCACCCCATGCCCAGGAACCAAGGACACCACTCTGGATGATGCGGTGAAGACCCTGATGGCGGCAGGCGCCCAGGCCCTCGTTACGCTGATGCCAGAGGAAGAGTTAGCCAAATTTGCCGCCGAGTCGCTGCCCGAAACCTGCGCCGCAGCGGGTATCCAGTGGTTTCACCTCCCCGTGGAGGACGATCATGCCCCGGATGAGCGTTTTGCAACGGCGTTCGCTGCCCAGAAGCAGACCCTCCTGTCGCTGCTCGAAGGCCGGGGCACCCTCGCCATCCATTGTCGCGGCGGCTCGGGCCGCACTGGTTTCATGGCGGCTATCCTCTTGCTGGAGTCCGGCATGGACCGGGACGAGGTGGTACGCCAAGTCCAAGGTCTGCGTCCCCACGCCCTGAAAATGTCCGTACACACCGACTACCTGGATCACACCTATCCATGAGGAGAAGGGTGGCCCGCTTCCCTACTTTTTTTGGCCCTGATCAGCCCCTGGTATCGGAGATTCCACAGATGCTATCTCACCCTTTACCCCCATCTCGAGTTCTTGGTTTATGCGCGGCACTGCTGGTGGCCTCCAGCCTGGCAGTTGCCGGACCCACCCTCAGCGCCCCGGAGGCCCATGACCAGGCCAAGGCAGGTGCCATAACCCTGATTGACATTCGCACCCCGGGGGAGTGGCGCCAGACGGGCGTGGCTACGGGGGCGGTGCGGATCGACATGCTCACCCCCAAGCCGCCCCAGGGCTTTGTCGATAAGCTACTGGTCCAGGTCAAGGGGGACCGCAATGCCCCTATCGCCCTGATCTGCCGCACGGGGAATCGCACTACGACTCTGCAGAAGTATCTGGAAGCGCGGGGCTTTTCTCGTGTCTATAACGTCAAGGAGGGGATGGTCGGGAGCGCGGCGGGTCCGGGCTGGATCAAACGGGGTCTCCCGATCGATGCGTGCAAGGAATGTTAAATCCGGTTCTTGCTCTGGGGTTGCCCAGGGCCGGTCGGGCTATTAGGACGAGGAGTGAAGTTCATGGCTAACCCATCAGCTATCCCAACACTCACGGAGCCGGCAGCTCATCCGCTGGCGCGGCTGCGTACCGCCATCCAGGCTAATCCGACCGAGCTGAAATGGCTTGCGGGCACCATCGCCCTCTTTGTTTTGATTTGGTTCCTGCCGGTGGGCGCCGCTCGCTTCGACGGCGCCGTCCTGGAGGGGTTGGCCCTGCTGCATTGGTATGCCCGCGAGCATGTGCTGCTCTGCCTGGTACCTGCCTTCTTTATCGCCGGTGCCATCGCGGTCTTCCTAAGCAAGGACGCGGTGATGAAGTATCTCGGGCCGACGGCCAATAAATTAGCCGCTTATGGCGTCGCCTCGGTGTCCGGTGCCATCCTGGCGGTCTGCTCCTGCACCGTGCTGCCCTTGTTCGGAGGCATTTACCGGCGCGGGGCCGGCCTGGGGCCCGCCATCGCCTTTCTGTACGCCGGCCCGGCCATCAATGTGCTTGCCATCATCCTGACCGCCAAAATCCTTGGCCTGGAACTGGGGGTGGCGCGGGCGGTGGGTGCCGTAGTGTTCGCCCTGGTCATTGGGGGCATCATGCATGGGATCTACCGCCAGGAAGAGCGGATGCGGGCCACGGAGCAGAAGGGCCTGCTCCTGGGAGGCGGGACAGGTAGGCCCATCGGCGAAACCCTCCTTTTTTTTGCCCTGCAGGTGCTGATTCTGATCCTGGCCAACTGGTCACCGGCCCGTGCCGGGGATAACCAGGTCTGGCATGCCATCTTTGTCTGGAAGTGGCCCCTGACCACCCTGGCGGCCCTGGGTTTGGCGGTGCTGCTGGCCTGGCGGTGGCGCTGGCCCTGGCCACCTCTGGCGGGGGCCGCGGGCCTGGGCGCCCTGCTGTTCTGGCTGATCCCCGGGCACCCGGAGCTGGCCTTCACCGCCGGCGTGATGGGCGTGGCGTTGGCCGCCGCCCTGCAACCCGGGGAGGGCGAGGAGTGGCTTGCCGAGACCTGGGGCTTTGCCAAACTCATCCTGCCGCTGCTGCTGGTCGGGGTCCTGGTGGCGGGATTTCTGCTGGGGCGCCCGGGTCACGAGGGCATCATCCCCGCCGAATGGGTCGCGGCGGCGGTGGGGGGCAATGGGCTGGCCCCCAACTTTCTCGCCGCCCTGGTCGGCGCCTTCATGTACTTTGCCACCCTGACCGAGGTGCCCATTGTCCAAGGGCTGCTGGGCGCTGGCATGGGTCAGGGCCCGGCCCTTGCACTCCTGCTGGCGGGTCCGGCCCTGTCGTTACCCAGCATGCTGGTGATCCGGAGCATCCTGGGTACGCCCAAGACGGTTATCTATTGCTCACTGGTGGTGGTCATGGCGACCATAACCGGTCTGGTGTTTGGTGCCTTCTACCCTTAAATGGAGTAACTGACATGATCAAGCTGCAAATCCTGGGCTCCGGCTGCGCCAAGTGCGCTACCCTGGCCCTCAATGCCGATATTGCCGCCAGGTCCCTCGCCCTAGACTATGAGCTGGAGAAGGTGACGGACATCAACGCCATCATCGATGCCGGGGTCATGAGTACCCCGGCCCTGGCGATCGATGGCAGGGTCAAGAGTGTTGGCCGGGTCCTGTCGGTGGCGGAGATCAAACAACTCCTGACGGCCTGAAGGGGGCGTGGTGGTTGATTTCCTCCTTTACGATACTCCCAAGGGCTTGTTACTCTTAACTGGCTTCGTCTTGGCCATGGGCATGTTCCAGACCTTCTCCGTTCCGGAACGTGCCCGTTCCCTGCTTACTGGCCGGGAGGCAACACCCTTGCTGCCGCCCTAGGCATCGTGATCCCCTTTTGTTCTTGCTCCGCGGTACCGCTCTTCATTGGGTTTGTCGCGGCGGGACTGCCTCTCGGGGTGACTTTTTCATTCCTGATTGACGCCCCTATGATCAGCGAGGTGGCCTTGGTCATGTTGCTTGGGCTGTTCGGTTGGCAGGTTGCGGCCCTCTATCTTGGAATGGGGCTGCTGGTGACGATCATCACTGGTCTAGTAATTGGGAAGCTAGTATGGAACGCTTCCTGACGGACTGGGTGTGCACCCTCCACCAGGGCCAGGCACTGGCTACAAGCGATGCGCAATATATCTGGGAAGAGCGTTTCCAGGCAGGACTGAGGCATGTGAGGGAGATCGTCGGTAAGGTCTGGCCCTATGTGCTGCTTGGCATTGGCCTGGGAGCCCTGATCCACGGCTATGCCCCGAGTGATTTCATGGCAAGTTTCATGGAAACTGATGCCTTGTGGGAGGTTCCTGCGGCTGTTTTCCTTGGGGTACCCCTGTACACTAACACCGCGGGCTTAATCTCGGTGGTCGAGGCCCTCATCGGTAAAGGGGCGGTGTTGGGTACCACCCTTGCCTTTTTGATGAGCGTGATTGCCCTTTCGGCCCCTGAGATCATGATGTTGCGTAAGGTGTTTCGCTGGCCACTGATCGCTAACTTTATTGGGGTGGTGGCTGCTGGCATCCTGGTGGTCGGCTATGTCTTCAATTGGGTGTTAGGATCTTGATAGGGGAAAACCGAGGTTGTCGATGCTTGGGTTTCAGTTGAACCGGCGGCGCCGTGGCTAGGGAAAGGGATCGGAGCATTTGGCTGGTGCTGGCGTTAGGATGCGGCGCCCTGGCCGTAGCCAGCATCGTCCTGACCTCTTGGTTGGGTTTGCAGCCCTGTCATCTTTGCATCTTCCAGCGGCTACTCTTTATGCTGATTGCCCTGTTGGCTCTTGGCGCGGCCCTGTCGCAGGGTCTGGCGCGCCAGGTCTCAAATCTGCTGGTGGTCGTGGCAGCGGGGGCCGGTATAGCTACGGCGGCCTATCAGACCTGGCTGCAGGAGCAGCCTCCGGGCGCGGTCACCTGTCTCGCCAGCGAATTCAACCCCATTGAGCGGTTGGTGGAATGGCTTGGGCAACTCCAACCCGATCTGTTCCTGGCAACTGGATTCTGCGAGGATAAGGCCCTGGTGGTACTCGGACTCTCCTTGGTTCAGTGGGCCTTGCTCAGTTTTGTCCTGGTGCTGGTCACAACCCTGTGGTCCTGGTTGCGAAACTCCCGCGGCACGGGGCAGGACACCCGCAGCCTGGCAAAACCGGTAAGGGTCAGTGATGAAGATGTTCCGCCCTCTGATCTCCCCTCACGCTAGGCCCGTTTTTTCCCTGAGGCAGGCTATGGTTATCAAGCGTCGCGTTTTTAATGCTGGAATAGCAGCCGTCTTGGGAATGGCCGTGGTGCCCGGTGCCTGGGCCTGGGTTTGGCCCTGGGGGGAAGACTGGGTGGAAGGCCGTGATTGGGAGGCCCTGCCTGCCCCGGCTACCAACCCCCCGGGGCAGAGGGTCGGTGTCAGTGAGTTTTTTTCGTACGGGTGCCCACATTGCGCTGAACTCAATCCCCTGATCATGGCTTGGGCCAAGGAACTTCCCGATGATGTGGAATTTCAGCGCGTGCCCGTAACCTTTGGCCGTGCGGCCTGGACCACGCTGGCACGACTTTATTATGCCTTGGAACTGGGTGGGTACTTGGAGCGTTTGGACCAGGCTGTTTTCGATGCGATTAATAAACAACGGGAAAATCTCTACACCGAACGGAAGATCATGGATTGGGTGGCCAAGCAAGGGCTGGATTCAGATGCCTTTGAAAAACTTTTTAATAGCCCCGCGGTAGATAACAAATTGCGTCAGGCGCGGGCAAGCTCCGAGCGGTTCCGTGTCAAATCGGTGCCAAGCATTATTGTCGATGAGCGCTATCGGGTCATCGGTGATGCTGGGCGCGGCCATGAAGGGCGGCTCGAAATCGCCGCCGGGATGATTAGAAAGGCTCGTGAGAATAGCCGAGCTGGTACCTGATCCGGATCCTGCCTCAGAAAACCCGTGTCGCGGCGAAGGCCGCCAGGACCAGGAAAAAGACCCCGCTCATCTGGTGGAGCCTGTGGATGGGGATGCGTCTCAGGAGAGT
This sequence comes from uncultured Chromatiaceae bacterium, assembly GCA_964523415.1. Lineage (GTDB taxonomy): Bacteria > Pseudomonadota > Gammaproteobacteria > Chromatiales > Chromatiaceae > M0108. The sequence continues at coordinate 10,021 of CAZFZB010000047.1, forward strand.
GGCTCCCAGCCAGATTCCCAGGGCCGAGGTGGTGATCAGGGCCAAGGTCGCGCCGATCCAAACCGCCAGCGCGGGCAGGGTGCTGGCCAGGCCGGCAATGGCGAGTTGGGTTTTGTCACCCATCTCCGCTAGCAAGAGCATGAGGAAGGTGGTGGCAAAGATGCCGTGGCCAGGCTTCTCCTCGATCTCCCCGTCCTCCCCTACCTCCTCCTGGGTGAGCAAGGACTTAATACCAAAGGCTCCAAAGAGGATGGCAACCGTCCCCGCCAGGATCCTTTCCGGTATCCACTCTGCCAGACCGGCGCCAAATACGACCGCCAGGGTATTGAGAATGAGAAAGGCGGCGATGGCGCCGAGCAGTACCGGCAGGTGGCGATGGCGGGCGGCCAGGGTCATGCAGACCAATTGGCTTTTGTCCCCAATCTCGGCCAGGAAGATGAGGCCGAAGGTGGAAATAATGGCAGTGAGGAACTCTAGGGCGGACATCTCATTGTATTCCGTAGGAGGTTTGTTGAAAGGGGACGCCAGGAAACCAGGGGTAGGCCTTCAGGCAGGCGCACTAAGGGGTTGAGGCGAGACCTCAGGGCACACCTGGATCTCGATGGTCGAGTGTACTATCTCCTCGTGGACGGCCAGGCGGTGGCGAATGGCTTCCGGAGTCAGGGTGTTATCGTGGGTAACGACCGTAAGGGCGCAGGCATAAACATTCTTGCCCACCCGCCAAACATGTAGGTCGGTGATGCGAGTCTCGCCCGCATCGGTACCGGTTTCCACTACCTCGCGGATCTCCTCGACCAACGGGTGATCCATCTCCCGATCCAGAAGCACCTTGCCGGTTTCGAAAATCAGCCCCTTGGCCCAGACCGCTACCAGGATGGCACCCAGGATGCCCATGGCAGGGTCGAGCCAAGTCCAGCCGTATATCCAGCCACCCAGCAGGGCAACAATGGCCAATATCGAAGTTGCTGCGTCGGAGATGACGTGTAGGTAGGCCGACTTCAGGTTCAGGTCGTGATTTTGTTCGTGGGCATGAAGGTGATGAGGGTGCTGCCCGTGACCCTGGTGATGGTCGTGATGAGGATCGTGGTCATGGTGATGGCCGTGATCGTGGTGATGAGCCTTGCCAAGGATAAGAGCGGATACCAGGTTGACCAGTAAGCCCAGTATGGCGATAACGATGGCCTCCTGGTACTGGATCGGCTGTGGTGACAGGATGCGTTCGACTGAACCCACCACCATCATGAGGGCCACGCCCAAGAGGAAGATGGCACTGGCGAAGCCCCCTAGTACCTCGATTTTCCAGGTGCCGAAGGAAAATCTCGGGTCCCGTGCGTAGCGACGCGCGGAGGCGTAGGCCATGGCCGACAGACCGATAGCCACTGCATGAGAACTCATGTGCCAACCGTCGGCCAGCAGGGCCATGGAGTTGTACCACCAGCCAGCGGCGATCTCGACCACCATCATAGTGGCGGTGATCCACATCACTAGCCGGGTGCCCTGCTCGGCGGCCTCACTGCCGACGTTGAAGACGTGGTCGTGCTGCCAGTCCGCGAGATGGTCGATATGCATGTTCTTTCTCCTTACTGGGCCGGTTTGGTGGGAACATCAGGCGGAGGTGCCTTGGTCATTAATGCCAGGGCCATTTGATAATCAATGAAATTTCTATTATTCATTACTTGGAGTTGGCGGTGAGGAATCCCGGCCCCAGGTCTGGCGCCAGATCAGAAGCCTCCGGTGGCGGCCATAACGGCATCTAGAAAAGGGAACGGGTGGCAGGGCCTGGTTACGGGTAGCAGGTCCGAAGACGGAAGTCAGTAATAAGGTCGCCGAGCATGCCGGGAGTTGAGCAGATGAAGGTCAACATGAATTTTCCTAGGCTGGGCATGAAGGCGAACGAGCATGACACCTCTACGCCGAGTGAAAAGGGTCAGGGTCGAAGGTCACGCCAAGCCAGGAAACGGGTTACGTTCTGGTCAGATGGCCAAGTTTATTGACGCAAGCCTCTAAACATCGCAGAGCGGCAACTCCCAAATGACGCGCGGATTCTAACGGAGGGGGCCTCGCCGGTCCATGGATTAAAGGGGATCCCTAACTCATTCTCCAGGGGGATTTAAATTGACCACGCCTATCTTGGATGCCGACGCTGATTCGGACCCCGTCACTCTCGCCAATGCGGCTTACCACAAGGTTGCCTGGCGGCTGCTACCTTTATTGGGGATCTGCTACATTCTGGCCTATCTGGATCGCATCAATATCGGCTTTGCCAAGTTGCAGATGAGCGCCGATCTGGGCTTCAGTGAGGCGGTCTATGGACTGGGCGCCGGCATCTTCTTTATTGGATATTTTCTGTTCGAGGTGCCCAGCAACCTTATCCTGCACAAGGTCGGGGCAAGGCGCTGGGTGGCGCGCATCATGGTGACTTGGGGCCTGGTCTCCCTTTCCATGATGTGGGTGACGTCGGCTGAGACCTTCTACCTCCTGCGCTTCCTGCTGGGCATAGCCGAGGCCGGTTTCTTTCCCGGCATCATCCTGTACCTGACTTATTGGTTCCCATCTGCGCGGCGGGGGCGAATCAACGCCTTTTTCATGACTGCCATTGCCCTGGCCGGTATGGTGGGCGGCCCCCTGTCCGGGTGGATTCTTGATAATTTTGAGGGTCATTTTGGCTGGGCTGCCTGGCAGTGGCTCTTCCTCCTCGAAGGGTTGCCGCCAATCTTTATGGGTCTGGTGATCTGGTTTTGGTTGGACGACCGTATTGCCGAGGCCAGATGGCTGACCCCAGATGAGAAGGCCCTGCTCGGAGCCTCCATCCTCGTGGAGGAGGTACGTAAGCCATCCCCACTCCTCAGGGAACTGTTTGCCGACCGCAACCTCTGGTGGCTATCCAGCATCTACTTCTGTTTGGTTTCTGGTCTCTATGGCCTCGGTTTCTGGCTACCCACTCTGTTGCGCGATAGTGGCACCTCGGATCCACTCTTGATTGGCTTATTGAGTGCCATCCCCTACGCCTTGGCGATGCCTGCTATGGTTCTCGTTGGCAAGGTGGCTGACCACCATGGCGAACGGCGCTGGACTCTGGTGATTCCCGCCCTGACGGGTGCGCTTGGTTTGGGCTTGGGTGTGCTTTGGGTTGAATACCCCTGGCTTTCGCTGGCCGCCTTGAGCTTGGCCTCCATGGGGATTATGAGCGCACTACCGGCCTTCTGGAGTATGCCGGCTGCGATGCTGACGGGTACGGCCGCCGCCGCGGGTATCGCCCTGATCAATGCGCTGGGCAATCTTGCTGGCTTTCTCAGCCCAGTGGCCGTCGGTTGGCTTCGGGACGCCACTAGAAGTGCTGAGGCGGGCATGTTTCTACTCATTCTGATTCTGATCCTAGGGGCCATCCTAGTGCTCGGGGTTCCTGCTCGACTCGTCAATGATGACCGGAGTTAGGATAGATAAGGATGGGTTTGGCTGACCTTCTAGTACTCCAATGCAGTAACTGATCGGCGTTACTGGTTTCTTGAAGGCAGGATCCCGGATGAGCGGCAATATTCGCCTTCACCCAAGCAAATAGTCTCGGACTATGGCGATCTGGGCCTCCTCCAGAAACGGGGGGGCATGGCCGACGCCGGGAACCTCGGCAAGGGATGCGCGGGGGCCACGAGTAGCCATGGCTAGCCAGACGTCACGTGTTAGCAGATCGGAATTGGCGCCGCGGATGACCAGGGTGGGGCAGGTGATGGCCTCGTAAAGGGGCCAGAGATCTGCATTGTGGGTGGGGTCGATGGCTCGTAGGGACAAGGCGATCCGTGGGTCATAGTGGGTCCGCCATTGCCCCTGGGGATCCTGGACCAGGCAGGGCAGCAGGAGTTGGCGCCACTGAGCGGAGGTCAGGTCACCCAGAGGCGCGAAGACTTGGCGTTGATGGGCCATCGCCTCTTCCAGGCTCCCCCAGCTGACATCGCGGCCAACGTAATCGGCAATGCGCGTCAGGGAGCTGCTGGTGATCTCGGGACCCACGTCATTGAGGATGAGTCGCCGGATGGGATTGTTGGGCTGGGCGGCGATGGCCATGCCAATAAGCCCCCCCATGGAGGTGCCCAGCCAGTCAACCTGGGAAATGCCAAGTTGCGCCAATAGCTCCAGCAGGTTCCGGCTATAGGTGGGAATGCCATAGCCGGCCGGGTCGTCGAGCCAGTCGCTGAGGCCTCGGCCTATCACGTCCGGGCAAATGACGCGGTAGTCGGCGGCTAGCGCTTTGGCCAGGGTGTCGAAATCACGTCCGCAACGTGTAAGACCATGGACGCAAAGTAGCACCCTGGGGTTGTCGATACCGCCCCAGTCGGTATAAGCCATGCGCAAGACCTGGGTCTGGGACTGGCAGTTGACAGAACCTTGGCGGGAATGGGGCATGGGCATCTGGGGAGGCCGGAAGGCTGAGTAGGTGCGTTCCCAGGATGGGTTGGCAAGAGGCCGACCGAGCGCCGGGAAGGTTGGGAGTCAGGACAGTTCGGCCAGTGCGGCCTCCTGGGTATCGCAAATGCGCAGGATGGTATGGAAGCCGGAGAGGTGGAAAACCTCCCGAACTTCGTCGGTGAGGCCTGTGAGGATGAGTCGGCCTGAACGGGCCTTGACCTGCTTGGCGACCATGAGAATGCTGCGCAAGCCGGCACTGCTGATATATTCCAGGCCACTGAGTTGAATTATAAAGTCCGAGGCGTCAGGAGTGGCGGCTTCGGCAAAGGCCTTATCGAACAAGGGTGCCGTGACGGCGTCCATACGTCCCTTAAGTTGAATGATCCTGATGGCGCCTTGTTGGCTATGGGTGATATCCAATTGCTGACTCCTGGCTGAGGGTTGCCGTGAAATCGCGCCGTCTAAGCGCGGAGTGAAGGTTGGCAAGGATTATATCGCCGAGCACAGGGGGTGGGGAGGATTTTGCTTGCGTGTATTGGCCCTGGTTCGGGATGGTAGCCTCAAAAAATCATTCGCTTGGCGGGGCATTTCAGTCGTGCCAAGGACCCGCTTATTCGCTAATGGCAAGGATCCATCCGTAACTGAAAGATGTCATACTGGTCAAATTCTCCCTAACTCGCGCAAACCGAGCATCCCTACGATTCCATCTCCCCGTCCCCTAATACGTGTCGAGGGCTTGCAGACCCATCTCGACTCCTGCAGTCCCCCTCTCAAGGTGGTGGATGATGTGCATCTGGCGATCAGCCCGGGGGAGACTTTTGCATTGCTGGGGGAGTCTGGCTGCGGCAAGTCGATGATGGCCCTGTCCTTGATGCGCTTGCTGCCACCCTCGGGCCGTATCACCGCTGGACATGTCTGGCTGGGCGATACCTCCTTGTTGGCATTGCCGGAAAGTGCCATGCGTCAGGTGCGAGGCGGGCGCATGGGTATGATCTTCCAGGAGCCCCAGACCTCGCTGAATCCGGTCCTGACGGTCGGTCATCAGATTGCCGAGGCGGTGTCGGCGCACTCTGAACGAAACCACCGGGAGATTTCCGCCAGGGTATTGGAACTTCTGGATGCCGTTGGTATTCCGGACCCGAAGCGGCGTATCCGGGAGTATCCCCACCAACTCTCCGGGGGGATGAGACAACGCGTCATGATAGCCATGGCTCTGGCGGGTGATCCGGAGTTGCTGATCGCCGACGAACCCACCACGGCCTTGGATGTCACCATTCAGGCTCAGGTTCTGAGGCTGCTCAAACGGTTGCAAGGCGAGACAGGGCTGGCGGTTCTTCTCATCACCCATGATCTGGGCGTGGTGGCCGAGACCGCTGACCGGCTCGCGGTCATGTATGCTGGCCAGATCGTTGAAGCCGCCAGTAGCCTTGATTTCTTCGCCCATTCCGCACACCCCTACAGCCGCAAGCTCAGGGATAGCCTGCCGGCCTCGGAAAAGCGTCAGAGTAGGCTGGCGGTCATCCCCGGCCGGGTACCGCCCCTAAATCAGGTCTTTCACGGCTGCCGTTTCGCGGGTCGCTGCGATCGTGTCATGGCCATCTGTCGGGATTTGGTGCCGGAATGGGTAGAGCTCAGGCCTGGTCACCAGGTTCGTTGCCATCTCTGGGCATCTGACCGGCTGGGCCAGGCGAGGTTTGCTCAGTCGGTGCCCCTGTTCAAGCCTGAAGAGATGTCCGCTTGCGTACCGGTTTCCTCTGGCGATGGTGAGACAATCCTCGCCGTTTCCAGACTCCAGGTCCATTTCCCCATCCACAAGGGCGTCCTTCGCCGCCAGGTGGGGCAGGTAAGGGCAGTCGATGGTATCGATCTGGATCTCAAGGTTGGACGCACCCTGGCCTTGGTCGGTGAATCAGGTTGTGGCAAGACCACGGCTGGCAAAGGTCTGCTCCAGCTCATCCGCCCCACGGGTGGAGCCGTCTTCTTCCAGGGTCGTGATCTGGCAGGTCTAAGTCATGGCGCCATGCGCCCCTACCGCAAGGATCTCCAGATCATTTTTCAGGATCCCTTTGCCTCCATGAACCCGCGCATGCTGGTGGGTGACATTATCGGTGAGGGCCTGCAAGCCCTCGGCTTGGCCCGGAACCGCTCTGAACGCCGCGTTCGCGTCGCCGCCTTGCTCGATGAGGTCGGCCTTGCCGCCGATGCCGCCGACCGCTATCCCCACGAGTTTTCCGGAGGTCAGCGCCAGCGCATCTGTATTGCCCGGTCCCTAGCCGTCGCACCCCGGCTCATCGTCTGCGACGAGCCCACCAGTGCGCTGGACGTCTCGGTCCAGGCCCAGATCCTCAATCTTCTCAAGGATCTTCAGGAGCGCAAGGGCCTTGCCTATCTCTTCATCACCCACAATCTCGCGGTAGTGTCCTATCTGGCCCATGAAGTCGCGGTCATGTACCTGGGACGCATCGTCGAGCGCGGTCTGGTCCATGAGGTGCTTGACGACCCCAGCCACCCCTACACGCGCGCCCTCTTATCGGCCGTACCTCGGCTTGCTCCAGACCCCGGTCGACCCGTCATTCGACTCGAGGGGGATCTGCCATCACCCGCTGCCCCCCCGCCTGGTTGTCACTTTCACCCCCGCTGTCCCGAGGCCCTGCCCGCATGTGCCCAGGTCTATCCCCCGGCTGTCCACTTAAGTAAAACTCGCCAGGTACATTGCTTCCGGGCCCGTCCCGAATCCTCAAGCCGATAGACCCTTCCGACGGCTCGCCCGGGGCTCCAAGTCGGGGAGTGGGTAGCGAGGTGGTGGTTGCGAAAGCTGAGCCTGAGGCTAGTATTAGGAGCAGGATCCAGGGAAAGGGGTATGGACCTGTCTAGACTCCTTCCCTATTTTCTGACTTCTTATGTTTTTCCAAACCATGGAGTGGATGGAAGCGACATCTTGTATTTCTGTCGCTTGGGGTTGGCATGTCATATAGCTCCCATGAGCCTGTTGTCGAGATGGTTGCCCGTTTGTTGGCGGGTCGCGGTCATGGATCCGAACTCCTCCTCCAACACCTGATCGCGATTCAACAGACCTACTCCCATGTGCCCCCGGCGGCTATCGAAGCCCTGGCGATGGCTATGGGTGTGAGCCCTGCCTATATCCTGACCGTCATCGATTTTTATGCCTTCCTGCACCTCCGGCCTCGTGGGGATTTCGACATCCTGTTCAGTGACAATATCACCGATCAGATGTCAGGTAGCGAGGGTCTGCGGGCCCAACTCTGCAAGCGGCTGGGGGTCGGCCTGGAGGAATCCCGCGGGGATGGTCGGGTCACCGTGGGGGTGACCTCTTGCACTGGCATGTGTGATCAGGGGCCTGCCCTGCTGGTAAATGGACTCGCGGTGACTTCCCTGACCCCGCGGCGCATCGACCAGATTGCGGAACTGGTGCAGACGGGGGTGCCGCTGGGGCAGTGGCCACCCCGTTTGTTCCACGTCCAGGACCCTGTTCAGCGGGTCGGTGCCCTCTTGAGTCATGCGGAGATGATGGGCTCTGGCTTACAGCGTTTCCTGGAATTGGGGGCGGTTGGGGCCTTGGAAGAGTTGGCAACCGCCGGGTTGCGTGGCCGGGGTGGGGCGGGCTTCGCTACAGCTATCAAGTGGCGCATCTGCCGGGACACCGTCAGCGATGAGCGTTACCTGGTCTGCAACGCGGACGAGGGCGAGCCAGGAACCTTCAAGGATCGGGTGCTCCTACAACGCTACCCGGACCAGATTTTCAAGAGTATGACGATCGCTGCCGGCATCGTCGGCGCCTGTCGAGGCTACCTGTATCTCCGGGGTGAATATCGTTACCTGCTAACCCGACTGGAGGCAGTGCTGGCACGCCGGCGGGAGCAAGGGCTACTGGGATGTGACATCGCCGGCCGGCCCGGATTCGACTTTGATATAGATATCCACCTTGGTGCTGGGGCCTATGTCTGCGGCGAGGAGTCGGCCCTCATGGAATCCCTGGAGGGCCAACGCGGCGTCGTCCGTAAGCGGCCACCCTATCCCGTGGTCAGCGGCATCCGGGGTCGCCCCACGGTGGTCAACAATGTCGAGACCCTGCTGGCTGCTGCCTGCATCGTGGAATGGGGTGGGCGCTGGTTCCGGGGTTCCGGTACCCCCGAGTCAACTGGCAGCAAAATCTTGAGCGTCAGCGGTGATGTAGCCAGGCCGGGGGTTTATGAATATGACTTCGGTACCCCGGTGAGCCAGGTTCTCTCGGACTCTGGCGGCAATGGTGCCCAGGCCGTTCAGGTGTCCGGGGCGGCGGGGGTCACTCTGGCCCCCTGCGAGTTTCATCGTGCCCTGTCTTTCGAGGACCTGCCTAGCGCCGGTGCCTTCATGGTCTTGGGTCCGGGGCGCGACCTCCTGGCCATGAACCGTAATTTTGCCCGTTTCTTCGCCCACGAGAGCTGCGGCCTCTGCACTCCCTGTCGGGTCGGAGGTCGCCTGCTGGTGGATCTGGTGGAAAAGGTGGCGGCTGGGAAGGCCTCCGCCTATGACTTGGAGGAGATGCGCAACCTGGGCATTCTGATGCGTCAGACCAGCCATTGCGGTCTGGGTGCTACGGCCGCGAATCACATCCTGGACAGCTTGGACAAGTTTCCGGACACCTTCCAGCGCCGCTTGGGCGGCCGGGACTACAGCCCCGCATTCGATCTGGATGGTGCCCTCACGGAGGCTCGGACGCTCAGTGGACGCACCGATGCCGGTGATCATAGGGAGGCGGTATGAAACCCTGCCAGCAGTTCCGGCTCGACGGCCAGGCGATTCCCTTCGCCCCTGGCCAGACCATCATGGACGCCGCCCTGGCGGCGGGGGTCGATATCCCCCATCTCTGCCACCACCCGGATCTTCCCCCCTATGGGAGCTGCCGGGTGTGCCTGGTGCGGGCCGACGGGCGCCTGGTTTCCGCTTGCACAGCCCCGGCCGCGGCCGATCTGGAGGTCGCCTCCAACACCCCTGACATCCAGGCCATGCGCCGCACCCTCCTGCAACTGCTCTTCGTCGAGGGCAATCACATCTGCCCCACCTG
>CAZFZB010000048.1:0-19238 GCA_964523415.1 uncultured Chromatiaceae bacterium
TAACGGTGCCCCCGGGTTCCCCCCCATGGATCTCGAGGGCGATACGCTGCGAAATATCGGGAAATTCGCCACTCAGAAAGGACTCCATCAGGTCCTGCAGCCGGATGGCGGCATAGCTCCAACCCCGTAAGGCCGCCCGCCGCTGGGTGGAGGTCTCGAGAGGCAGGCCGGGACGATAGTCGGGTAGAAACACCAGAAACCCCACCTGGACACCCTGGTCGGTCTCCTGTATCAGGGTCAAGGGATCCGACAGGGCGACCTGGTTTTCATCACGGGCGCGGGCCGCAGTGGCGGCGCGCACCGGATCGGTCAGGAGGTCATAGCCCAGAACGCGCTGGTTACGCCAATCGGGGGGCTCGAGGTAGAGAACCGCCGAATAGAGACCCCGCTTCCCCGGGGGGCGGATGTCGTAATCGGGAAGACCCTGGGCACGCACGAGTGCCACAAAACGCCCCTTGTCGTCAGGTTCCACCAGGAGGGTGTAGCCGATCCCCTGAATTCCGGGATAGGTCCTGGCGAGTTGCAGCATCTCCACATAGCGATGAAATTCATCCCGAGTGACCTCCTCGCTGCTGGCGAAGAGGCCATCCACTCCGCGCAGAATCTGGGCATACTCCTGTAGCCGCTGGTGGAGACCGCTCGTGATCTCGGTGATACGCAGTTCGAATTCCTCTTGCTCCGCCATACCTTCCTGGTCACTAACCTGAGTCCCCAGCAGCCAGGTCAATACCAAACCAAGGGCCAAGATGAACCAGGGTATGAACCGAAACAGACGAGGGGAGAACCACGCGGGGGTCGTCGCGAAGGGCATCGACCAACTACCTCATGTTGACAGCACAGGGCGGGTTTGGGACTCGCTAATCGGGAAAATTCCCACGGAATGCGTCATCATAGCCGCCTGATAAGGTGATATGCAGTAGTACCCCGGGACCAGCTATTGAAACGTGAGGCGCAACCCTGCGGGAGCCTGTCGTGCGCATACTGATCGTAGATGACGTGCCTGACAATATCCGGGTATTAAGCCGGATGCTGGCCGATGACGGGCACGCGATTTCCGCCGCTACCAGTGGGCGCCAGGCCTTGAAGCTCGCCGCATCCTGTGCCCCAGATCTGATTTTGCTGGATGTAATGATGCCGGAGATGGACGGATACCGAGTCTGCGCAGCCATCAAGGAGGACCCCCTGCTGCGAACTATCCCGGTCATCTTCATCACCGCCCTATCGGATGTGGAAGACGAAACCCGGGGTTTGCAGTTGGGCGCGGTGGATTACATCACCAAACCCTTCAAAGAGGCCATCATCCGGGTACGCGTCGGAACCCACCTGGAACTCAAGCGCCAGCGGGATATCCTCGAGCGCCTGTCTCACCTCGATGGCTTGACCGGCATCCCCAACCGGCGAGCCTTCGACGCACGGCTCGACGAGGAATGGCGACGGTCTATCCGTTCTGGTGATCTGTTAGGGGCGGCGATGATCGACGTCGATCGTTTTAAACAATATAACGACGCTCACGGTCATCTCGAGGGCGATGACTGTCTGCGCCTGGTCGCCAGGGCCCTGACCTCGGTCCTCAACCGGGGAGGGGATTTCGTGGCCCGCTATGGAGGGGAGGAGTTTGTCTGCCTAATTAGCGGCATAAAGATAGAGGATTTGGGGACCTTGGCCGAGAAATTCAGGACAGGGGTCGAGGCTCTGCGGATTCCCCACGGCTCTTCACCGATTTCCCCCTGGGTGACCATCAGCGTTGGCGCCGCGCTCCAGCAACCGGCGCCCAATATCTCGCCCTCTGGTCTCATCGAGGCCGCCGATTCCCAACTGTTCAGGGCTAAGGAGCAGGGCCGCAACCAGGTTTGCATCACCAGGGCCCCAGCTTGACGCCCCCCAGACCAACACCCTACCGTCACCAGGAGGTGGCCCAAACCGCTCGAATCCCAGCCCCTTGACGCTTGCCTCTTCCTGAAACCCTTTTATTATTCCTTGCCATCCGAGGATCGAGCCATGTTGCAATTCACTTCCGCCAGCACCCGTATGGTGAACTCGCGGCGTGCCATCGCCGAGTGTCTCGAGGCCGCCCTCGGGGAGGACAATACCGACTGCGATCTGGTGGTCATTCACGCCTCCCTGGGACACGATTACCCGGCCCTGCTCTCGGAAACCCGCCGGCTTGCCCCCAGCGCCCGGGTGGTAGGATCCTCCTGCTGCGGTATCGTCGGGCGGGAAGGAGTGAGTGAGTCCATGAAGGACCTCGCCATCATGGCGGTACGCGGCGCCGATGAAATCGCCTTGGCAAGGGTGGACGGCATTTACGGCCATAATTCCTTCGAGAAGGCCGCCGAGTTGGCGTCCCAACTCAAGACGGCCAACAGCGCCGTCAACATGATCTATTTTCTCGCTTCGGGCATCGACATCGCCGACGACCGCTGCATTGCCGGCCTGGAGTCCGTATTCGGTCCCGAGGTGACCATTTTCGGTGCCACTTCCGCTGACAACATGAAGGGTATCTCCAGCTTCCAGATGGTCGATGACCAGGTTTACGAACACGCCGCCTACGCGGTGGGCTTTGCCGATCCCAGTCTGGAGGTCGTCACTCAGGCTACCCATGGTTTTCTTGCCGTGGGCGAGCCGATGGTGGTGACCCGCTCCGAGGCCAACCGCATCCTCGAACTCGATGGCCGCCCGGCCTGGGGGGAATTTACCCGGCGATTGTCCCTGCCGGAATCCGCCTCCTGCGGCGACACCATCCCCATCGGCGCCCTGGCCGAACCCCTTACTCCCGAGTTGGCTGCCGAATACGGCAATGAGCATATCCTGCGGGTAGTCACCAAGCGCGACCCGGACGACGCCATGCACTATGCCACCACCTGCCCCCCGGGTACCCGCTTGTGGCTGACGGTTCGTGACGAGGACCGCATCTTCAACGATATGGATCGCATGATGGCGCAGATGCTGACGCGCATCGCCGGGCGGGAAATCGTCGCCGTCTTCCATGCCGACTGCCTGGCCCGTGGACGCTTCCTGTTCAACCGGGTGATGAAGGAGGAATTGGTGAGCCGTATGCAGTTCCCCCTCTCCCGTGAGGGTCAGATCCCGCCCTGGCTCGGTATGTATGGCTTCGGGGAGTTCGCCCGCCTGGGGGGCAGGAATGAATACCATAACTACACCACGGCCATTTATGCCTTGTGCCGCAACCAAGCCAGCTAGGGACGTCCACCCATGGGACCTGGCATGACCGAGACCCCGGACCCCGAGGCTCTCAAGGCCGAGATCGTCACCTTGCAAGGGCACCTGGCACGCTTCTCGGTGGTCCAGCAGCGGTTGAACGAGACCCGCGACCGTCTCGATCGTGAATTGGAGCGTTTCGCGGGCATTCAGTCCTACAACACCCGGGCCATCGGCATCCACGAGCCGGCGCAGTTCACCGAACTCACTCTGGAAACGGCCCTGGAACTCTACGAGGTGGAGTTCGCCCTCCTCTGGCCGACCAGTCCCATGGGCCGGCCCGCAGAGGCCCCCTGCGCCTCGGTCGGGGTTCCAACTGGGGCCTTCGACCCCCAGGAATTGCGGGGACTGATCGCCTCGGGACGCTTTCAGCGCGCGGGTACCACCCTCTTATCAGCCCCGGAGCTGGCGGAATTTGCCTTGGGGGGCCTGCGTCAGTTGGCGGTAAGCCTCTGCGCTGGACCCGGAGGTACCTGTTTCGCCCTGCTCCTTGCCGGGGTCAGCATGGCGACCGGTGACTTCCACGGGGGACTCGGCGAGGAGCATCTGGAATCCTTCGCCGTCTTTGCCCAGCAGGTCGGGGCCCTACTTCAGAACCGCGCCGACCAGGCCACCATCGAGGGGCAGATGGAACAACTGCGCTCGGATCGCGAGCGTCTCAAGGGGGCTCTGGTGCAAGCGGAGGCCGCGGACCGCGCCAAGACCGAATTCCTCGCCAATATGAGCCATGAAATCCGCACACCCCTCAACGCCGTACTGGGCCTGGCCCAGTTGCTGGAGGAGGAGGCCTGGAACTCACGCCAACGCGACATGTTGGGGCGTATCCGCTCCGCTGGCCGCAGCCTGCTGGGGATCCTCAATGACATTCTCGACCTATCCCGCATCGAGGCGGGGGAGTTGCGGATCGATCCTCATCCCTTCGCCCTCCCCAGCCTCCTGGATCAGATAGACGACCTCATGGGCCCCACGGCGCGCGCCAAGGGGCTCGCTTGGTGTATCGAGGCCCCAAGACTCAAGACGGAACTTCTCGGCGATCGTCTGCGCCTGGAACAGGTGCTGATGAACCTGGTGGGGAATGCCATCAAGTTCTCTAGTACAGGCGAGGTCCGCCTGCATATCCGGCTGCTGGAGGCGACCGGCAATGGCCTGCGCCTGCGGTTCGAGATCCAGGATACCGGCATTGGCATGACCCCCGAGGCCATGAGCAAGCTGTTCCTCCCCTTCTCCCAGGCCGATGGCAGCACCACGCGCCGCTTCGGCGGCACTGGGCTGGGGCTTTCCATCAGCAAGCGCCTGGTGGAACTCATGGGCGGCTTCATCGACGTTGTCAGTACCCCAGGCCTGGGCAGCACCTTCTGGTTTGAACTCTTTTTGGAACAGGCCTCCCCCACCGCCCAGCCAGTGCCGACCCTACCGGACCGGTCTTCAACAGGGCCGCGCCTGGCGGGGGCCCGTATTCTGGTGGCCGATGACAGCCAGATCAACCTCGAACTCATCAAGATCTTTCTCCGGCGCGAGGGCGCCAGCCCCACCCTGGTCAATGACGGCCAGCAGGCCCTGGATCGGCTGCGGGCCGACCCCCAGGGCTTTGATGCCGTGCTCATGGACATGCAAATGCCAGTGCTGGATGGCTTCGCGGCGACCCGCCTGGTCCGCTCCGACCTCAAACTCCTCGACCTGCCAGTCATCGCCTTCAGCGCGGGCGTACTGCCCGAGGAACAGCGCCGTATGTTTGACGCGGGCGTCAATGACTTCGTCCCCAAACCGGTGGAATTGGACCAGTTGTGCCTGGTACTGGTGCGCTGGATAGGACCCATCCCAGCGGCAGGGGCCTAACCCTCACTGACCAGGCCCGCCGGGGCCGAGACACCTTCCCCCTTAGTGGCAGCCCCCTCGGCATCGGGGCTGGCCATCACCAAGGCTCCGACCTTTACCACCCAGGCCGGCATCAATCGCGACCGCGCGGTACGACAGTTCGAGGGAGACGAAGGTTTTATTCTCACCTTCCTGGGTCAATTCGCCACCGAGGTGGCGAAACAGATGGACGCCATCGAGGCCAGCCTGGACGCTGGCGACTTCGCGACGGGCGCTGCGGGGCTGCACAAGTTGCGTGGTTCCGCCGGCACCCTGTGCGCCATGGATCTGGTGGGGGCCGCCCAGCGACTGGAGGACGCCATCAGGGCGGGCGAAGGGGGTATAGCCCTGCTCCGATCGCAGTTGCGAGGATCCTTTCGGGATCTCCAGGAGGCCATGGCGCCCTGGCTGGGGGCGGAGACCCTCCCCATGCCCAACCCTTCGCCCAGAGAGGGCCTGGATACCCTCCATCTCGACAGACTGCTCGCGGAACTAGAGGACCTGCTCACCCGCAACCGCTTCAACGCCAAGCGTACCTGCGAGGCCCTGGAGGCGCTGCTGACGGACACCGCCTTTGCAGGTCCTTATGAGAGCGTCGCCCAGGCCGTGAAGGTTCTGTATTTTCAAGAGGCCCTGACAGAGCTCAGGGCCTTCCGCACTCTTCTGTCCGGTACCGCCCTAGCCCCTGACCGCCCGCTGGAACCCTAGCGGGGCTGCCCTGGATTCTGGCCCCTGGGCCGTGACCCTGGCTTCCACCTCGAGCGAACCTCAGGGATGGAGCAGACTGCGGATGACCGTCACCACCTCTGGGCCGTCAAATTCCTGTTCCCCAGTGAGTCTGAGGGCGAGTCGTCCCTGAGGATCCACGATAAAACTGGTCGGCAGGCCCTTGACCGGCCAGGTCATAGTGGCCCTCGAATTGGAGTCGAGCAGTATCGGGAAGCCCGGGGCCCCCGCGAAGGCCTGGGCCGTGTCCCGGTCCTCGTCCACGTTGACGGCCAGCACCTCGAACTCCTCGGGCTTGAAGAGTTTTCGCACCCGGCTCAAGGAGGGAAATTCCTTACGGCAGGGCGGACACCAGGTGGCCCAGAAGTTGACCAACACCACCCGGCCACGATATTGGGCGAGGTCGATGGTCTTCCCTTGCAGGTCTAGTAGCCGCAGGTCGGGCGCGGGTGCGGGGGCCTCCAGGGGAGTCAGACCCTTGGCCAGCGACCAGACGAACGGGGAGAGGGCCACGAGGCATAGTGCCGCCGAGATGCCAAGAAAGAAGCGATGCTTCAGAAGAAAGTCAGTCATGGGTCGGATGGGATTGGGCATGATGGGACAGGACTCCGGGACAGGAAGGATCACCCCAGGACGGGTCAGTGGGTCAGGACATTCATCGACTGTAACAGACCCCAGGCCATGCCCCCGGCGACCAGATCGTCCAGGAGGATACCGAGGCCGCCTTTGACCCGCCGGTCCAGGGCACCGATGGGCCAGGGCTTGAGGATGTCGAACAGGCGAAAGAGCATAAAGCCCAGCAGGATCCAGATCCAGCCAGGCGGGGCCAGGGTCATGGTAACCATAAAACCGAGGATTTCGTCCCAGACGATAGCACCGGGATCGCAAACGCCCAGTTCCTGGGCGGTTTTGCCGCAGGCCCAGAGTCCCACCAGGAATAGGAGGGCCAGCACCAGCAGGTACTCCAGGGGGGGCAGGGCCTGCAGGACCAGATAAAGGGGAATGGCGGCGAGGGTCCCGACCGTACCGGGGGCCCAGGGCGAGAGACCGGCGCCAAAGCCAAAGGCCAGCCAGTTATGAGGCCGACGCCAATCCCAACGGGGCCGGGGCGGTAGGGCTTGGGTCATCCCCCTAGTCCGGGCCCGGAAAATGGTTGAAACCTGCATACTTGGGGGTCCAAGAGGTGCCATCCGGGCCCCGGCAGGTCAGGCCCATCGGGGCGGCCCCCTCGGTCTTGTCCAGAATGCGGCCAATGGCGGTCAGGGGGCAATCCAACCGCCGGGACAGGGCGGCGAGCTTGTCCCTCTGGTCCGGTGGTAGGGTGAAGCAGAGTTCATAGTCGTCGCCCGCGGCCAGGGGCAGGGACCAATCCTGAGTCCTGGTGATGGCATCCCTCACCTGTGGCGACAGGGGCAGATCGGCCAGGCGAAGCTCGGCGCCAATTTGATCCGCCTCCAGGCCCCGCCCCGACGCGCTCTCCTCCAGGATATGCCCCAGGTCCGCCGCCAGGCCGTCGGAAATGTCGATCATGGCCGTCGCCAGGCCGCGCAGGGCCAGACCAAGGGTCACCCGGGCCGTCGGCCGCTCCAGCCGCGCCCGCAGGTAGCCATTGACCGGATCCCCCGCCAGGAGCCCACGCAGTGCCAGACCGGCATCACCCAAGGTACCGCTGACACATACCAGATCTCCTGGCCTGGCCCCTGAGCGGCGGATAGCCCGTCCGGCCGGCACCAGGCCATGGACTTGTACCGTGATACTGAGGGGCCCATGGGTGGTGTCGCCACCGACGAGGGCGACACCATGCGCCTGGGCCAGGGTGCCAAAGCCCTCGGCAAAGGCCCCCAGCCAGGCCTCGTCAGCGGCGGGCAGGGTCAGGGCCAGGGTCGCCCAGGCCGGGGCCGCACCCATGGCGGCGAGATCGCTCAAACCCACGGCCAGGCACTTGTGACCCAGGCCATGAGGATCGGTTTCCGCCAGAAAATGGATGCCAGCGACCAGGGTATCGATGCTGATCGCGAGTTCCTGCTCTGGGGGCACCCGCAGCAGGGCGCAGTCGTCACCCACTCCCCGGATGACATCGCCCCTTACCGAGCCGAGCCGAGCGAAATGGGTGTGGATGAGGGTGAATTCCGACAAGGACGCCTCAGGCGTCGCCATCCAGAACCGGCGGTGTTGGAGGCTCCGGGACGGCAGGCGGCGATGTTGCTTCGGGCGGCGAGGAGACTCTCGTGCTGGAGGGGGACCTGGGGGCGGTACGGAGGGGGCGCGGGGTTGCCCTTGGCGGGTCGGGTGGAAATTCCTCCGCCCTCAGGGTACGGGCCAGACGATCCAGAATGCCATTGACATAGCGATGGCTGTCGTCGGTGCTACCGAATTCCTTGGCGAGTTCAACGGCCTCATTGATGATGGCACGGCAGGGTATCTGGGAACTCTGGGTCAGTTCAAAGACACCGAGGCGCAGGATCGCTAGATCCACGGGTGTCACCTGACGGAGGGGCCGGTCAAGGACGGTCTCCAGCAGGCGGTCCAACTCCGGGGCTTGTTCCGGAACCCCGCGCAGAAGGTCCTGAAAGAGGGCCATGTCATAGAGGGCCTCGGCCACGGATTGTCTTTTGCCCTTGGCAAGGCCGAGCCCCTCGGCAACCACTTGCATCCAGGCCGGATCATCGAAGAAATGGCGGACAATATCGGCCGGCGCCAGACCGGTGATCTGCCACTGGTAGAGGGCGAGCACGGCGTAACGTCGCGCCTGACTGCGGCGACCTGACATCTCAGTCAAGCTGGCGCAAGACGTTGACCATTTCGATGGCGGACATGGCAGCCTCGGCACCCTTGTTGCCTGCCTTGGTTCCGGCGCGTTCGATAGCCTGCTCGATGGAATCCACGGTCAGAACGCCGAAGGCTACGGGAATGTCGTACTGAAGGCTGACATGGGCCAGGCCCTTGACGCATTCCCCAGCGACATAGTCGAAGTGGGGAGTTCCGCCTCGAATGACGGCCCCGAGGGCCACGATGGCGTCAAATCCACCCTTGGCGGCGATGCGCTGCGCGATCAGGGGCATTTCGAAGGCGCCGGGGACGCGCACCACCACCAAGTCGGACTCATCGGCCCCATGGCGTTTGAGGGTGTCGATGGCACCGGCCAACAAACTCTCCACGACAAAGGCGTTAAAGCGAGATACCACCAGGCAAAAGCGTGTGTTAGCAACCTGCAGGTCGCCCTCTAGGGTCTTGATCATGGTCTTCACCGGTCGGTGCTAGGAGTTAATTGCTGAGAGGAAATGTAAAGGAAAAGGGCGAGGCGCGTCACCCGGGCGGTCTGAACCAGCCCTGATGAGGTTCCCCCCCGGGGGCCACAGGTTGGGCCAGTGGGCACTTAAACGCTGTCGCCGCCCACATATTCGACCACTTCCAGTTCGAAGCCGGAGATGCCGTGCATCGCCCGCGGGGCGCTCATGACTCGCATCTTGCGGACCCCGATGTCGGCCAGGATCTGGGCACCTATGCCATAATTTCGAAGTTCGCTGTGATCCTTACGGGGCTGGGACATACCCTCCGCCCCCTCTCTGTCGGGCTCCAGGGTCTTGAAGCGTCCCAGCAGGTCCTCGACCCGATCGCGATTACGCAACACCACGATGACCCCCTCCCCCTCCTTGGCTACCTGGCGCATCACCTCCCGCAGGGGCCAGCCACAGCCGGGATGCTGGGTACCGAAAAGGTCGCACAATGAGTTCTGGATATGCACGCGCACCAGGACCGGACGCTCGGGGGAGATATCGCCCCGCACCAGGGCCAGATGTAGGTCATTATCGATGCTGTCCCGATATGCCAGGATTCGAAAGGTGCCGAACTCGGTGGGCAGGGCGCAATCACACTCGCGCTTGACCGTCTTTTCATGGCTGACGCGATAGTGGATGAGGTCGGCGATGGTGCCGATTTTGAGCCCATGGGCGACGGCAAAACGCTCCAGATCTGGGCGCCGCGCCATGCCGCCATCCTCATTCAAGATCTCGACGATGACCGCTGCCGGCTCCAGGCCCGCCAGCCGGGCCAGATCGCATCCCGCCTCGGTATGACCCGCGCGCACCAGGACGCCCCCAGGCTCCGCCATGAGGGGGAAGACGTGACCAGGATTCACCAAATCCCGCGGCTGGGCCGCCGGCGCAACCGCCGCGGCAATGGTCGTAGCCCGATCCGCCGCCGAGATGCCCGTGGTAACCCCGCTGGACGCCTCTATCGACAGGGTGAAGGCGGTGGAATGGGGTGCCTGGTTATCGAGGACCATGAGGGGCAGGCGTAACTGCTCACAACGTTCCTTGGTAAGGGTCAGGCAGATGAGGCCACGACCATACTTGGCCATGAAGTTCACCGCCTCCGGCGTTACCCGGTCCGCCGCCAGCAGCAGGTCACCCTCGTTCTCTCGGTCCTCGTCATCCATGATGATGACCATCTTGCCCTGCCTCAGGTCCTCGATGATCTCTTCCGTGGTGTTCAGGTTCATTGCAAGGGTCGCGCCTCGGGGTTGGCTAACAGCAAGCGCGGAAGTTTAACAAATGTACGGGGGTGAATTCCGCGTTTTTGGCGACGCCGCTTCCCTCCTCCAGGGCAGGCCACCTTGTCCTTAGACTTGACGCCCACATCTATTGATGCTCCTCGCCCCAGCCATGCCCATCCCTGAGGCTCCACCCCATGAGATCCTTACTCTGCCCCCGTCTTTATTTGCTGCTGCTGATCTGCATGGTTGTGGTCCCCGCCAGGTCCGCCTCCGATCACTTCTTTTTCGTGCAAATGACCGACACTCACTTCGGGGCCGATGACAATCTGGGGCGCGGCCAACGGCTGGTGGAACTCATCAATCAACTCCCGGTGCCAGTTGAGTTCGTGGTCCACACGGGGGACATTCTGGCCGACCTCATCCTGGAACCAAGGGTGGTGGACCGGACACTGGAAGTCATGGCAGGTCTGCAAGCCCCGCATTTCTACGTCCCTGGTAACCATGACATTCCCAAGACCGACACGGATAGGGCCCTCGCCATCTACCTGGATCGTTTTGGTCCCTTGGTGCAGAGCGAGGAATTCGGGGGGGTCGTGGCCATCTTCATCTACATGGAACCAGCGGCGCGGGATTGGCCCCTTATCAGCGGGTACGACCCCCTGACGGAGTTGGAGAAGGCGCTCGAACGAGCCGGAGACCGCCCGGTCCTGCTGTTCCAGCACTCCCCACCCGTCGGAGGTCACTTTCGCAACATTTTCCACCCCGGCTGGAAGGATGAGCAGCGCCAGCGCTGGGAGGCATTGGTGCGCGGTCACAAGGTCAAGGGGGTCTTCACCGGCCATTTCCACAAGGATGAGTTGCACTGGATAGGCGAGGTCCCCCTCTTCGTAGCCCCTCCCGTGTCCGGTTCCTGGGGCCGACAAGGCACCATTCGCCTCTACGAGTACCAGGACGGCAAGGTAAGTTACAGAACCATTTATCTGCAGTAGCCCCGAAATGCCAAGGCAGGACCACCCTAACCTCCAACCCCCCCAGGAGTAGAGGAGCAATCTTCACCCCCCCGACGCTGGCGGAGGGCTTCGTAAAGGCAAACCCCCGTGGCCACGGAGACGTTGAGGCTCTCGACGGTACCAAGCATGGGCAATCGGGCCAGAAAGTCACAGCGCTCCCGGGTCAGCCGGCGCAGTCCCCGGCCCTCACTGCCAAGGACGAGGGCGAGAGGGCCCTTGAGGTCAATGCCATAGAGGTCAATCTCGGCCTCACCGGCCAGGCCAACGATCCATATTCCCCGGGACTTGAGGGCGTCCAGTGTCCGGGCCAGGTTGGTAACCTGAACGAAGGGGATGGTTTCAGCCGCGCCACTTGCGACCTTGGATACGGTAGGGGTAAGGCCCACGGCCTGGTCACGAGGGGCAATGACCGCCTGGATGCCCGCGGCGTCAGCGGTTCTTAGACAGGCACCCAGATTGTGGGGGTCCTGGATCTCGTCCAGGATGAGCAAAAAGGGCGGCACCGCCAAATTATCGAGAATGGCATCCAGATTGGGTTCGCCTCGACTCACCGCAATACTGACCCAAGCCAGGGCGCCCTGGTGATTCAGGCCCGGGGCGGCAGCTTCGATCTCCCTGGGCTCGACCTGGCGCACCCTGACCCCGGCCCCTCGGGCCAATTCCACCAGTTCCGCCAACCGCCGGCCACGCCGCTGGTGCTCCAACCAGACCTCTTCAACCCCCCCCCCAGCCTGCCGGAGGGCGCCGCGCACACTATGGATACCCACTACCAGGGTCCTGCCTTGGGTTCCTTTGGATAGGACAGGGGACATTGTCGTCATAGCGGGGGGCCTTATAGGGCGGATCGCTGCGGGTTGGCAGGGGTCAGGGATGACCGGTCACACCCGGGTAGAGAACTGCCTCGCCGAGGCGAGGTGGATGAACCGGGAGCAGGGTATCACGCCCGCAAAGACCACCGGAAGTTTTGTCAGAGGCCTGGTCATTACCGTCAATCTGGCAGCTACCTCTCGAGCGAACTGCCTTCCTGGCAGTCACCCCTCCACATCAACGTCGCTCCTCACCCCTGGATTATATGGTTTGTGTTCTAATTCAATCAGATAAGCTTACAGCTAGCACTTGGCACGGCTTTTGTCTAAACCTAGACAAGCCTCGTGACAGACTACAACATCAGGATCGCATCATGGGCAAGCCCCCGCCCCCATATCTCGCCGCTTCGCCCCATGGACGGCCCAGTGATTGACCCTGGGTGCAACCGCGCGAACAGATAGCCTGAATAGGCTGATCCTGCTCTTCACCGACCATACCCTCAGCTACACTAGTTATCACAGGCCCCGACCTATCAAGTTACCAGGCACCAACACCGCCGCTAGGAAGAAGAGACCCCGCATAGCATCCGATACTACTAGGTTTCCACACTTCATACCCCCTTCATCATTTCCTTACCCAGGATCGCTTCCATGCCACATCGCCGTGCTATCGCCCTCGCCACCCTGGCCCTTGCCGCCACCGCCCCTGCCAGCCAAGCTATCACTTGGCAGTACCTCGACACCTACAACAACCTTGGCGTCCCTACCCATTTGCTGGACGTCAGCTCCCCCACCTCCTTACCTCCCGGCGTGCTCGCCGAAAGCTATGCACGTCTGCCAGAAGGCAAGGACGTCCGTACCAACGATCCGAAGCTCATCACTGACGATCTGGGGGCCAACCTAATGCTGCTCGAGGATGCCGAGATCACCGTCGCCTTCATCGATGAGGGCTCCGACTACCGCAACGCCGTGGGTTACTTCACCTTTGATCCCGGCAATAAGCCCACGGCCTTCAAGGATGTGACTACCAAGATCATGTTCCCCAATTTTTCCCGGCCGCCCCAGGGTGGCTTGAAGTTCGGCGACGCCGTTGCTTTGGGACAATTCAAGGCTGGCACCGCGATCGGCTTCATCATTGTCTCCAACGGCTGGACAGGCTCCGCGGTCAACCCTGATCAGTCCACCAGCGCCATCTTCACCACCATCAAGTCCCTCAACCCGGAGAAGCCCACTGCCGCTGATCCGAATCTCAACGCCCATTCAGTGCTGCTAACCAAGCACGGGACAAAGCTTATCGTCCTCGGATTCGAAGACGGTGGCGACCACGATTTCAACGACGTCCTCATTGGCATTCTAGTGAAGCCCTACTCGGCCATCGACCGTACTAAGGTGCAGTCCATGGTGGAGGTGACCATGGGGGATAGCGATGGCGATGGTATCCCCGATACCCTGGATGCCTTTCCCGAGGATCCCGACCGTGCCGCCCGCCGCTTCTATCCCAGCGCCACCGGCTTTGGTTCCCTGGCCTTCGAGGATCTCTGGCCCAAGAAGGGGGATTTCGATATGAATGACCTGGTAGTGGCCTACCGCACGGTCGAGACTCTCAATGCCCGTAACGAAATCGTCGATCTGAAGTTGATCTATGAGATCCGCGCCCGTGGCGCCGGTGCTGACAATGGCTTTGCGGTTCATTTCCCCGGCCTCGGCCGCGAGGCCATCGATCCCGCCAATACCACCCTGACCCTCGGTACTCAGGCACCGGTGACTCTAGCCCCGGAGACTGGCCAAAACGAGGCCGTCATGATCCTGACCTCCAATGTGACACCCTTAACCAACACTGGCAAGGCCTTTCCCTGCTCCATGATGAACAGTATCACCAAATGCCCACGCAACCCGTTCGTGCCCATGGATGTCAACATCCACTTCCGACAGCCCTTGACGAAGGCACAACTCGGGGATGCCCCTTACAATCCCTTCATCTTCCGCACCACCAAGCGCGGCCTCGAGGTGCACCTGGTGGATCACCCACCCACCGCCAAGGCCGACCCTAAGTTGTTCGGCACCCTGGACGACCGCACCGACCTGGCTACGGGCCGCACCTACCGCACCCTCGACGATCAACCCTGGGCACTGGATGTGCCGGAGACCTGGCGCTACCCCACCGAGTGGAATAGTGTAGCCAAGGCCTATCCGGACTTTGCCACATGGGCGCTGAGCGCAGGCACAAGTGCCGTCAATTGGTATCAGGGGCGCATGGATGAAGGATTGATATTCAAGTAGGTGTGGAAAAAGGAACCAGGGTCGCTGGCACTCCGGCCTCGACCCAACTTCCCCCACGCAATGATCGCTGTTACCGGCAACCAGATCACTTAAATACAAGAGGTTAGTTGCATCTCATGACCGCCCAAATCGATGATCGCCAACTTCGCGAACTACTGATCAATCGCTACGCCAGTATGGACCGAACCGCACACCGTCACCTGTTCAGGTTCTACCTGAAACGAATCGGTTGGACCCTGGTCGTCAAGGGTACCTATCTCGTCAAACGACTGCTGGATATCGTCCTGGCCTCGCTCCTGCTAGTGCTGTTGCTACCCCTCTTCCTGGTAATCGCCCTCGCGATCTGGCTGGAAAACCCAGGGCCTGTGCTGGTCCGGCAAACCCGGGTGGGACGCTGGGGCAAACCTCTCACCATCTGGTCCTTTCGCACGACCCGGATCGAAGACGCCGCCCCGAACGGTAGTGGCGTGCAACGCCTTACCCGTATCGGCACCCTGGTCCGCCTGCTGCATTTCGAGCCCTTACCTCAACTGGCAAATGTCATTACAGGGGAGATGTCGCTGGTTGGTCCCCGCCCACCACGTCCGCAGGAGGTGGATCGCTACTCCCTGGCGGACCACTGCCGTCTGGAAATCACCCCCGGTCTCTGGCAGAGCGCCAGCCAGCCCGAGGCGCGGATCGATCGGCTAGTAGAGTTGGACCAGCAGTATCATCAATCCCAATCCTTGTGGACCGACTTTAAGGTGCTCGGCATGTTGACCCTGCTGATTTTTTCCGGGGGCGGTTACAGTGCTACGGTGTCTGCCTCCCTCGCCGGTCCTACCCCGAACGTCTTCAGCTATGACAGCAGCAATCTGACAGATGTCGATATTGCCCTCACTGCCAGCAATGACGGCCCGGCCTTGTTGGCCTTCTATAGCGAAGGCCCTAATGGGCTCCGGCTGCTAGAGAACGTCTTCACGGACGCCCAGGGCCGCTATAGTGGAGACCTGCGGCTGCCAGCTCACCTCAACCAAGTAGTCGTGGTGGTGCGCACCAGCGATAGAGAGAATTCCTTTACCCTGCCCATCGTCGATGGGGCGATCAGTTATCTGGAATGAGGGGATCTCCAGCACTTGCCCCAAGGATCATAGCACCGACTCTGCTCCCCGTTTCGGGGGAGCAGGCTGGGATCTACTTCTACCCCAAAGCCAGGGAAGTCCTCCTTGCCCAAGCCTTAACGTAAGATTTCTTCAATATACCCAAGGCACCAGCTTGCTGACCCGCCTCGCATAACTGGCATATTCCGGGTGGCGCTGACTTAACCAACCCTCCTCCTTGCGGGCCTTGTAGTCGAAAAAAAGAAAGCCGAACACCAGCAAGACCAGGTGACTGAGGCTCAGGCTATAGCAAACCCAACCAAAGGCGGCGAATAGCTGGCTGCTGTAGAGGGGATGGCGCACCCATCCATAGATACCCTGGGTCACCAAGCGGTTATGGTCGAGGGGATAAGGGAGGGGAGTCAGATTCCGCCCCAGTTTGAACAAGCCAAGCAGGCCCATGGTGATGGCAATCACGCCGCAGATCGCCAGGATACCCAGGCGGGGATAAGCGGTGCGGGCCATCAGGTCCAGGGTCAACCAGGGGTTTATGGGGGGCGCAAGCAGAAAGGCGAAAACAAGCAGGAACTGGAGGACAACGAGGTACTCCCCCCGCCCGCCAGGAGCGTCTGTCTCCCCCGGTGGCATCGGGGTGGGGGTGGATGGGGATGGCATGGTAACTCCCGGGAGCAATGTAAGTGGAGGCGGAGCCAAGGCCCCTTGTCTCGAACCCTCCCGAAACCAGAAGACGATAGCAGTGTGAAATTCCCTTAGAATTCGATCAGGTCTTAGGATTCCTCGATCTTACCCCTACCAGTCCACGTCCCCGACCTCGGGTTTTGGCCAGTACAAAATCGATCTTGCGTTCATCGAGATTGACTGCAGCAACCTGGATTCGTAAACGGTCACCCAACCGATGGACGGTGCCGGTACGTTCGCCGGTGAGGCGGTGGCCAATGGGGTCGAAATGGTAATAGTCGTTGTCCAGGGCCGTGATATGGACCAGGCCATCGACGTAGATGTCATCGAGTTCGACGAAAATCCCAAAGGAGTTGACACTGGTGATGGTGCCATCAAACTCCTCCCCCAGTTTGTCCTGCATATACTCGCACTTGAGCCAGGACTCAGCATCGCGGGTGGCCTCGTCGGCACGGCGCTCGGTACCCGAGCAATGCTCGCCTATGCCCTGAAGGCTGGTCTTGGTGTAATCGAAATCCTCAGCCTTTCCCCCAGCAAGCAGATGCTTGATGGTACGATGGATAATCAGATCCGGGTAGCGGCGAATGGGGGAGGTGAAATGGGTATAGGCTGAATAGGCCAGCCCGAAGTGACCGACGTTGTCCGAACTGTACATGGCTTGCTGCATGGAGCGCAGAAGCACGGTTTGGATCAACCGATGATCGGGCCGATCGCGTACCGACTCCAGCAGGATGGCGTAATCCCTTGCCGTAGGCTTCTTACCGCCCGGCAGTGCCAGGCCCAGCTCGTTAAGGAACTGGCGCAAATCGTTGAGCTTTTCCTCTTTGGGGATTTCGTGGATGCGGTACAGGGCCGGCATCTTCAGGCGTTCGAAGTAGCGGGCCGCCGCCACATTGGCCGCCAGCATGCACTCCTCGATGATCCGATGAGCATCGTTGCGGATCAGGGGGTGAATCGCGGCGATACGACCCTGATCGTTGAATTCAAAGCGCGTTTCAGTGGTGTCGAAATCGATGGCGCCACGCTTCCTGCGAGCCTGAAGAAGGGCCTGGTAGAGGGCGTGTAACTCGCGCAGATGGGGCAGGAGGGCGCCGTAGCGCGCGCATAAGTCCGGGTCGCCATCGACCAGCATGGCCGCCACCTGATCATAGGTAAGGCGGGCCTGGGAGCGCATCACGGCCGGATAAAACTTGGAACGCGTTATTTTCCCGTCCAAACCCACCAGGAGTTCGCAACTCATGCAGAGCCGGTCCACCTCCGGGTTGAGGGAACAGAGGCCATTGGACAGGATCTCCGGTAGCATGGGGATGACGCGATCCGGGAAATAAACGGAATTGCCCCGGTTCTGGGCCTCCAGATCCAGGGCGCTACCGGGAGCCACATAGGCCGCGACATCGGCGATACATACCAGCAGCCGCCAGCCCTTGGGTTTGCGCTGGCAGAAGACGGCATCATCGAAATCGCGAGCATCGGCACCATCGATGGTCAGCAGCGGAATCTTTCGCAGATCCATCCTTCCCGCCTTGGCCGCCTCGGGAACCTCGGGACCCAGACTGGAGATCTCCGCCAGGACCTCCTCGGGGAACTCCACTGGCAGGTCATGGGTGCGGATGGCAATATCCGTCTCCATACCCGGGGCCATGTGATCCCCCACCACTTCCAGAATGCGACCGATGGGCTGAGTGCGTTTGGTTGGCTGGTCCGTGATCTCGGCGACAACGATCTGGCCTTGCCTCACCTCTCCCAGGCGATCGCTGGGTATGATGATGTCATGTGCCAACCGCTTATTGTCTGGTACCACGAAGCCGACCCCGCCCTCCCGATAGAAACGCCCCACCACCGTCCGGGTGTTACGAGCCAGGATCTCCACCACTGATCCTTCCAGACGACCTCGGGCATCACGGCCGGTGACGCGAACTACGGCCCTGTCATTGTGGAAGAGGGCACGCATCTGACGGGAATAGAGGTATACGTCGTCGCCACCTGCGTCCGGGATCAGAAAGCCGAAACCATCCGGATGGCCGATGACGCGCCCAGCGATCAGGTCGCGCCGATTGACAAGACAGAAGGCATCCTTGCGGTTGCGCACAAGTTGGCCATCTCTGACCATAGCCCCCAGTCGGCGTTCCAGGGCTACCCGATGTTCTTCGCCATCTAAATCCAGAAGTTGTCTAAGTTCATCGAAGGTAAGGGGAACCCCGGCCTTGGTCAGGGCCTCAAGGATAAATTCGCGACTGGGGATGGGATTGGCGTATTTTCGGGCCTCGCGAGCATGGTGGGGATCGGCATGGCGGGGTGAGACTTCTTTTCTGCGCTTAGTCACTCTTGAATTAGGTCTATTCTGCTGACTGAAGGGAGGGTTAGTGTAACCTTGACAAGCCCGCTCTGTCTCATTTAGCATGCATAGCTTCTGGAGATCGGCTGGTTTCGTCTGGTCTCCAGTCCCCTTGCCGGGGTGGCGGAATTGGTAGACGCGCAAGTTTCAGGTATTTGTGGGCGAAAGCCCGTGGAGGTTCAAGTCCTCTCCTCGGCACCATTGTTGATTCGGCTAGAACCTTGCCGTTCCCTGGTTGAATTCCCCGTATGCTGATCGCAGGTGATGAAGCGGCCTGCGCGTTCCTCTAGGGGTTCCCCATTTACCCCCCGGTTTTTCGAAATATTTCAATTCTGTTCGCGTTTGATTTTCGCCTTCCCGGTACCAGCGGTCGACGTCGTTATGGCACCGAGACCCACTGGTTACTGACCTCCCGGCCTTGATTCACGCTAAGGTTATTATAAGGATAGGCTCGAGTCGCGTCCGAAGGCCCGGATGCGCCCGATCAACCGCCGGATATCCTCTTCCTCGGGAACGACCTGGCCCATGAGCCAGCCATGCAGGGTCTGATCCTGAGCCTCGAGCATACGGGCAAAGGTAGCCTGTTCGGCGGCATCCAGGGAGATGAAGTCTTCATCCAGAAACCGTTGCAAAGCCACATCCAGTTCCAACATGCCCCGCCGGCATTGCCAACGAAGGCGGTGGATTACCTCGGTTTGGGGTTGAATTGCGGTCATGGTACTGTTCCTAAGAGGG
>CAZFZB010000049.1:0-3931 GCA_964523415.1 uncultured Chromatiaceae bacterium
CCAGGCGGGGACGTTCGTAGAACACCTCGTCCGCGCGGCCATCGAGGCGACCTAGGGCCTCGGGGTACCAGAAATCGCTGGGCCCAGAGGCAAGGGGGAGTTGCATACCCGGTCCCTCACCCGCCCCGAGCATGGCGATATCGTTGCAGATGCCGCCGTGTTCCTCCCCGGCCTGCCAGCTACTGAGGACCCGGATCCCGAGCCGTAGGGGCAGATCCGCCAGGGGATGCCGGCTATCGATATCGATCCGTTGATCGGACAGCCCCACCACCCTCAATGGTCGGCGATCCTCGGAATAGATGCCCCCCTGTCCCGCCAGGAAGCCCCGGGGGTAGAAGCGCCCCAGATGCGGCTCGAGGTCGCGGTGCAGCATCTTGCGGCTGCGAAAGGCGGCGCGAGGGGCGGAGAAACGGTGTCCGTCCTGGTAATCCGTCAGGGTGCCTGGCATGAAGTCGGCCTCGACCCGTTCGCCAACCGGAAGCCCCATAAGTTGCCGGTCCAGGTCGCCGGGGAAGTAATCCCGCCAGAGGTTGGATTTGCGGATGACGCGGCTGTCACGGCAGGCCACCCCCTTGGCCTCGAACTGGACATCTAGTTCCAGTTCCATCATGGCTCCCCTGGCCACCCGCTCGGCGGCACGATCGAGGATCTGGCTGCTTGCAAAGGGGGGTAACTCGAGGTGGTCGCTGTTGTTCATGGCGGTTACCTGTTATGTATCATATTTGTACAATTATTGCATAGATATGGTATAACTCAAGTCCAGGCTTTGGCAAGCCCTCTCCCTGGACCTTAGGGGTGCTGGCCATCCGGGCAGGTTGGCAGGTAGGGCTTAGGGCCTCTCCCTGGACCTTAGGGGTGCTGGGGCGGACGCTGGGGGTTCGGTCGGCAGGTGTCAGGTACCTGGTTCCCACAACCGCTGTCACAAGGTAGCGAATGATGAGCGAGGCTGTGAAAGGGGGGAATCTCGGATGGGGTGCGCAGCCCCAGGGCCTCTATCCGATCCGCACCCTGTCCCGGCTTACGGGGGTTCCCGCGGTGACCCTGCGGGCCTGGGAGCGGCGTCATGGTCTCCTCACCCCAACCCGTACCGATAAGGGCCATAGGCTCTATAGCGAGGAGGATGTCAACCGCGTTCGCCAGGTCGTGGCGCTCCTCGAGCGGGGAGTTGCCGTTGGTCAGGCGGGGTCGCTTCTGGGGTCGGAGGATGGCAATGTCCTCATCAGCCCGGTTGCCAGGAGGGATTCGCACCTGGGCCCAGGGTCAGGGTTGGAAGGGGGGCGGGCCGGTGATCCCTGGCCGGGCTATGTGGAGGCCATGTTGGCCGCGGCCCGCCGTTTTGACACCGCCGTCCTCGATGGCATCTACAACGATGCCCTGTCGCTCTATCCCATTGACCGGGTCTCTCGGCACCTGACCTGCCCAGTCCTGGAGCGCCTGGGAGCTGACTGGCCTGACCAGGAGGCCAGCATTGCTCGGGAACACTTCTTTGCGAACTTCCTGCGTAACAAGTTGGGGGCACGCTTTCACCACCTGAACGGACTCGCGCGGGGACCGCGCCTGGTCGCCGCCTGCCCGACCGGGGAACGCCACGAACTGGGGCTGCTCCAGTTTGCCCTTGCGGCTGCCAGTCAAGGCTATCGCCTGATCTTGCTGGGTGCCGATGTCCCCGAGGAAGAGATAGCCGCGGCGGTGAGAATGGCCGCGGCCCGGGCGGTGGTGCTCTCGATCTCCTCCCAGGCCGAGCCTGGGACCTTGGCGCGGCAGGTTGGGACCCTGGTAGCCTTGGCGGCCGTGCCGGTCCTGGTGGGCGGTGCCGCCGCTGACCAATGGCCCCAGCAAATCCTGGCGTCCGGTGGCCAGGTCCTGGGCACGGATTTCAGCCAGGCCCTGCAGCGGCTGGGCGATTGTCTGGGTTACCCCTAGTTCCACATTCAGCCAATCAGGTCCTCCCAAACCTCAGACAGCCCGTAATCTTATGTCATCGTCCCCCGTCATCCTCTGGTATCGCGACGATCTACGACTCGCCGACCATGCCCCGCTTTTGGCAGCAGTGGCGACCGGCGCCCCCATCATCCCTCTCTTCGTTTTCGATGAGACCACACCTGGGAAATGGCGATTGGGCGGTGCCAGCCGCTGGTGGTTGCATCACAGTCTGGCTGCCATGGCCGCGGATCTGGCAAGACTGGGCAGCCGCTTGGTCATCCGTCGGGGCGACAGTCTGGAGGTCATAGGAACCTTGGCTCGCCAATGTCAGGCCCAGGCCCTCTATTTCCACCGCGGTTATGAACCCTTTCAGGCGGCTTTGGAGGCGCGCCTCTGGCAAGAACTGGGCGAGAAGCTAGAGATACGGCGCTTTCGAGGCCGGCTGCTCCAGGAGCCCGAACAGATCCGAACCGGGGCCGGTGAACCCTTCCGGGTCTTCACTCCCTTCTGGAAGGCCTATCTGCGTCTCTCGGAGCCCGGGGCGCTGCTCCCCACCCCGGCGCGTCTGGCGCCACCCCCACCCGAGGTCGCCGGGCTGGATCTGGAAAGCCTCCAACTCCGGCCCCAAGCACCCGATTGGGCCGTGGGTCCGGGTGCGAACTGGCGTCCCGGGGAGGCGGGCGCCCAGTCGCGCCTGGAGACTTTTTGCGAGGAGGTCCTACGGGATTACGCTGAGGGGCGCGATCTGCCGGCGCGGCCAGGCACCTCGCGGCTCTCCCCCCACCTGCACTTCGGCGAGATCTCCCCGCGCCAGGTCTGGCAGGCCGTCCGGGGGGTCCAGGCCATCTCCACCGCCACCACCCGGGGCGGGGATGCCTTCTTGCGGGAACTGGTCTGGCGTGACTTCTCCCATCACCTGCTCCATCACTGGCCGGGGCTCCCGGAGCAGCCCTTCAACCCCCGTTTCGCGGATTTTCCCTGGCGGGATGACGAAGTGGGTTTCAGGGCCTGGACCCGGGGCCAGACTGGTTATCCCCTGGTGGATGCCGGCATGCGGGAGCTCTGGCAAACCGGTTGGATGCACAATCGGGTGCGCATGGTGACGGCCTCCTTTCTGGTCAAGCATCTGCTGGTGCCTTGGCAACGAGGCCAAAACTGGTTCTGGGATACTTTGGTGGACGCGGACCTTGCCAACAACGCTGGCGGTTGGCAATGGGTTGCCGGCTGTGGTGCCGATGCCGCCCCCTATTTCCGGATCTTCAACCCCGTCCTCCAGGGCCAGAGGTTCGATCCCCGCGGCACCTACATCCGCCGCTGGCTGCCGGAATTGCGCGGTCTGTCCGATCAGGCTATTTTCGCCCCCTTCGCAGCCAAACCGGCCGACCTCGCCGCTGCCGGCGTTCGCCTTGGGGTTGACTACCCCGAGCCCCTGGTGTTACAGGATGCAGCCCGCCGCCGGGCACTGGCGGCCCTCGCGACCCTGAAGGGTGCTGGAAGTCCAGGTATGGACCCGGGTTCTACCCCCTGATCGCGGCCTTGACTCCCGGCGCAGCGCTGACCAACGAGTACCTATGTCCATTCGGATCGACAAAGAGGCAGCAAGCGAGCTGGCGACTCAATTCGAGGAGGCGCTTGAGTTGGTGCGCAACGAGTTCGAGGGGCTGGACCCGCACCGTCAATATCGCAATGCATTCTCCCGGCTGCTGAAACCGGACCCCTTGGGGCGGGTGTCGATGATGGGCACGGACCAGCGCGATCTGTTCGTCCCCGAGCTTTGCCGCCTCATCGAGGAAGCAGTGCCACGCGCGGGCGAGATCTTCGACTTCGGAGCGGGCGACGGGCGAACCTTCGCCCTGGTCGCGGATCGCATTCCGCCCGATACCCGTATCTCGATCGAGGAGCCTAACCCGGAGTACGTCGCGCGATACCGCGCGCTCCTGGAAAGAAAGTCGCATCTGCGGCTGGGCTCAGTCCTGGCCGTCGATTTCGACAGGATCGATGCGGGGGC
>CAZFZB010000049.1:4031-19173 GCA_964523415.1 uncultured Chromatiaceae bacterium
GGCGGTGCCATCGTGGCGAAGCTCGCGGCCACCGGGACCCGGGTGGAGATCGAGGCTCGGCGACAGGCTAGCCGGCTCTATGGCCACAACCTCGGCGATCTCATCGCGCTCTCTTCGATTACCGCCCTGGCTGGCGTGGCGGGGCTCGACAAGTTCACCGTCGCCGCCGGGCTGCTGCGCGATCAACCCGAGGCCGCGGACCTGCGAATAGAGGACGAGGGCCCGCGCAGGGGCATGTGGAGTGTCGCGCAACCCCAATGGGTGGTCACCTTACGCCGGATGCGCGACGAGTGACCTGCACAGCGGCGGGTCGCAGCCGATCGGTGTCATGCCTGGGCCTTGCCAGACTCCCAGGTGGCGTACAGGGTCGGGACGAAGACCAGGGTCAGCAGCGAGGCCACCAGGAGACCGCCCATGATGGCGAAGGCCATGGGGCCCCAGAAGACCGTCGGGGCGATCGGGATCAGGCCGAGGACCGTGGACATGGCGGTCAGCATGATCGGGCGCAGGCGCGAGGCGCTGGCGTCGATCACCGCCTCGCGCAGGGGCTTGCCGGTGGCGCGCTCCTGATCGATCTGGGTGATCAGGATCACCGAGTTTTTCGCGATCATCCCGACCAGGGCCAGGATGCCGAGAATTGCGACGAACCCGAGGGGCCGTCCCGAGATCAAGAGGGCAGCGACGACTCCGATCAGACCGAGGGGCACGACGCTCAGCACCATCACCAGCAGCGGGAAGCGTTTGAGCTGGAACATCAGGAGCGTGATCATGATAAACAGCATCAGCGGCACCACGGCCAGCACCGAGCCGAGGGAATTGGCGCTCTCCTCCACCGTGCCGCCGATGTCGATCCGGTAGCTGGACGGCAGGCCCTCTCGGAGCTTATCGATCGCCGGGGCCAGGGCATCGACCACGGTCTCCGGCAGGACGCCGGGGCGCACGTCCGCCTGCACCGTCAGGGTCGGAACCCGGTCGCGGCGCCAGACGATGGGGTACTCCTGGCTGTATTCGAAGGTCGCGATCTGATCCAGCGGCACGGTCTTGCCATTCGGCAGTGGGATGTCCATGGTGCGCAGCTCGGCGGGCGAGAGGCGCTGCCCCTGGCGCTCCCGCGCGACCACGTCGACCAGGTAGATGTCGTCCCGGACCTGGGTGACCGTGGTCCCGGTGATGTGGGTGTCGAGCACCGAGGCCAGGGTGGCCGAGGAGAGCCCAAGACGGCGCGCCTGGTCCTGGTCGATCTTGATCCGTATCTGACGCGCCGGCTCCATCCAGTTGAAGTTCACGTCACGGGCCCCCGGGTCCGCGGCGATCAGGTTGCCGAGCTCCATGGCGATGGTGCGCAGGCGTTCCGGGTCGTCGCCGACCACACGGTACTGGACCGGCCAGCCCACCGGCGGCCCAAGCTCCAGCGGGGAGACCCGGGTGACGGCCTGCGGCAGTTCCTCGGGTAGCAGCTTCTCGAGCTTGGCCTGGAGCCTGAGCCGGCCCTCCATGTCCTTGGCCACGACCACGGACTGTGCAAAGAAGGGGTTTGGCAACTGCACGTCGAGCGGCAGGTAGAAGCGCACCGCGCCCCAGCCGACGTAGGTACTCCAATGGTCCACGTCCGGGTCCGCGGCCAGAATCTTGTCCAGCCGGGCGGCCTCGGCCTCCGTGGCATGGATCGAGGCGTTCTGCGGCAGTGTGATGTTGACCAGCAGGTCGGTGCGATCCGAGGACGGGAAGAACTGGCGCGGGACCAGCTTCAACCCGTAGACCGAGACGACGAAGAGCGTCACGGTCACCAGGATCGTCAGCCAGCGCAGGCGGATCGCACCGGAGAGCAGGCCCCGATACAGGCGCACCACGCCGCCCGGGGGGGCGTCCTCGGCTACCGGGTCCTTCGGCGGCACCAGGAACATCACCCCCAACACCGGGGCAAAGACCACGGCGACGAACCATGAGACCAGCAGGGTGATGCCGACGACGGCGAAGATCGCGAAGGTGTACTCGCCGGCACTGCTCTGGGCAAAGCCCACCGGTACGAAGCCAGCGATGGTCACCAGGGTGCCGGTGAGCATCGCCACTGCCAGGGTCTTGTAGGCATAAGTGGCCGCGGTCTTTTTATCGTCTCCGGCGGCCAGACGCCGGCTCATCACGTCGACGGTAGTCAGGGCATCGTCCACCAGGAGCCCCAGGGCGATGATCAGGGCACCTAGCGAGATCCGGTGCAGGTCGATATTGGCAATATCCATCAGGGCAAAGACGATCACCAGAACCAAGGGGATGGTCAGGGCCACGACCGCCCCGGCGCGCCCACCGAGACTCAGGAAGCTCACCGCGAGGATGATGAGGATCGCCTGCCAGAGCGAGGTCATGAAGTCGTTGATCGCCAGATCGACGGTCACCGGCTGGTCGGCGACACGGATCGCCTCGATGCCGATCGGGAGGTCTGCGATGATCCCCTGCATGGTCTTGTGGACATTCTCACCCAGAGCAAGGATGTCGCCGCCCTCGCGCATCACGATGGCGAGCCCGATCGCCGGCTTGCCGTTTACCCGGAACAGGGGCTGGGGTGGATCAGCCAGACCGCGGCGCACCTGGGCCACGTCACCAAGCCTGAGCATCCGGTCGCCGACCGCGAAGTTCACGGCCAGCAGGTCCGCCACCGAACCGAAGGCACCCGAGACCCGGAGCGAGATCCGCTCCTGGTCGGTCTGGATCACACCAGACGGCCGTACCAGGTTCTGGGCCCTCAAGGCCGCGATCAGGGTGCTCGGGTCCAGCCCCAGCCCCGCCAGGGTGCGCATGTCGAATTCGATGAAGATCCGCTCGTCCTGGGCACCGAGGACATCGACCTTGGCGACGTCCGGCACCCGCAGGAGCTGCGAGCGCACCTCTTCCACTTGGTCACGCAACTCGCGGTGGCTGAAACCGTCCCCGGTGAATCCGTAGATCAAACCATAGGTGTCGCCGAACTCGTCGTTGAACCCGGGCCCGACAATCCCCTGGGGGAGGGTGTGGCGCATGTCGGCGACCTTCTTGCGCACCTGGTACCAGGTATCCGCGACTGCATCCGGCGAGGTGCTGCCCTTCAGGTCCAGGAAGATCGTCGCAACGCCCGGGCGGGTGAAGCTGCGCAAGTTATCGAGGTTCGGTACCTCCTGCAGGGTCCGCTCAAGGCGCTCAGTGACCTGCGTCAGGGTGTCGTCCAGGGTTGCGCCAGGCCAGGCGGCGCTGACGACCATGGTGCGGATCGTGAAGGCTGGGTCCTCGGCCCGCCCGAGCTTGAGGAAGGCGGCGATCCCGGCGAACACCGCGACGATCATCAGATAGACGACCACCGAGCGGTTGTCGACCGCCCATTCCGACAGGTTGAATCCCTGTGACTTCATGGGGCAGTCCCCAGCAGCCGTACCTTCTGACCCGGCCGGAGCACCTGCACCCCGGCGGTGACGACCAGCTCGCCAGTCGAGAGGCCGTGGGCTACCAGCACCCGGTCGAGGTCATAGCGCGCGACGTCCACGCTGCGCAGGTCCACGGTCCCGTCGGCGGGATTCACGACCCAGACCGCCGGCTTGCCCTCGGACGCGGTCAACGCCGAGGCCGGGATCGACATTCCAGTCCCGCCGCCGATTTGGATGCTTCCAGTGACCGTGGAGCCCAGCCGCATCGCTGCGGGTGGGTCGGAAAGCCCGATGCGAACCGCGAAGGTGCGAGTCGCCGGGTCGGCCTCCGGCGAGACCTCACGCACCCGCCCGACGGCCTGGACCTTCGGATCCGAGCTCAAGGAGACCTGGATCTCGGCGTCACCCGGGATCTCGTCCTTTAACCGCCCGGGCACGTCGAAGACGGCATCCCGGCCCCCCTTGCGGGCCAGGCGCAGGATCATTTGGCCGGCGTTGACCACCTCGCCGGATTCAGCCCCACGGGCGGTGACTATGCCAGGACCGTCGGCGTGAAGCTCCGTGTAGGAGAGCTGGGTCTCCGCCGTGCTCACTTGGGCCTCCGCCGCGTCCACCTGGGCCTGGGCGGCGTCGCGTGCCGCGGTGGCTCGGTCGAACATCTGGCGCGAGACGAAGCCCTGGGGCAGCATGGGTGCGAGGCGCTCGACCTCGTTGCGAGCCTCCACCAGATTAGACATCGCGGCTGCCAAGCTCGCCCGCGCCGCCTGTAGCGAATCACGCCAGGTGGACTCGTCCACCCTGGCCACCAGTTGGCCCGCGGTCACGGTATCGCCGACGTTGACCAGTCGTTCGATCAGCCGACCTCCGATCCGAAACGAAAGCGCCACGTCCTCTTCCGCCTGGATGGTTCCGGTAAGTGTCGCGATCTCACCCCCCGCGTGCTCCTCGACGGTCAGCACCCGCACCGGGCGAATGGGCTGCGCAACGGGCGCTTCGTTTCCCTCGCGCTTGCAGCCCGATAAGGGAAGGAGCAATGCAAGGGACAGGAACAAAGGCACCAGGCGCTGGTGCCCTGCGGCGATCGATCCGCGCCGACTCGAGGAGACAATCAGATTCACGGTGACATCCCTACGTAGCTGAATTTCGGCTGGGATCATAGCCCAGTCGTCGGTACCAATGCACCTACCTATCCGGCCGCCCGATACCAGACAAACCGACCCAATGAGATGGCGAAGGAAGACACCCGTATAATCATTAGGATGACCTCAGCACCTTGCGACCCAGGCTTCGCCTGACACCCCCGCCAGCACGACCATCCAGAGTCCTGCCACTGGCCCTTGGCGCAGTTGGCCATCCGCCCGAAGGAATCACATCCTAATCGCGACTCTAGCGCTGCGCAATGCACGTCGGTTTGCTGACCGCGGGTCGTGGCCTATCAGCCGGTTGAGCCTAGAGTCCACTTCAGCATCACCGAGGTGAATCCGATAAGCTCTATGCCCGTGCAGATCAGGAAGACCCACCTGGCGCGGACCCCGGGGGCCACGAGCGCCGAGAGGGCATAGATCATCGTCAGGGGTGCAGCGATCAATACCCGCAAGGGGGCGAGCATATCGAGGGTGGGAAAGGCCTCGGCTATTATCAGGCCAGGCGCCAAGATCAGGACGCTCATGAAGACGCCAGTACCAGTCACCAGTAGGGAGAGGGAGGACCATCCCGTCCAGAATGCCTGGCTGCCCCGCAGTAATCTCAGAATTACGGCCGTCGGGGGGAGGGCGGCGACCGAGAACAGGGCCATGAACAGCACCAGGTCGCCAAAGGCCGCCATGCCGCCCGAGGCCTCGGCCGGGTCGAGGGTCGCAAGGGAATGATAGAGCCATACACCGGCGGTGGCCAGGATCGCGGCTAGCAGGTAGCCGGAGGCGAGGGATAGCGCGATCTTCATGGAAACGGATCCCCGCCTGGTTACACCCGGCAAGGGCCACCTCGGCTGCCGAGTAGCGGGTTAGGAGCCGACATCGGACCAAACCGCAAACTCGTTACCACTTGGCTCAGTGAATTGAAAGCGGCGACCGCCCGGGAAACCGAAGATGGGTTTGATGATCTGACCGCCTGCCTGGGTAACCTTGGCCAGGGTGCTCTCCAGATTGCTGCTGTAAAAGATGAGCAGTGCCCCGCCCTGGGACGCGCTGGAGCAGAGATTGGCCTTGAAAAAGCCACCGTCGAGACCCTGTCCCGCGAATGTCGTGTACTCGGGCCCGTAGTCAGTGAAGGACCAACCGAATGCCTTTTCGAAAAAGGCCTTGGTCGATGGTATGTCAGAGGCCGCGAACTCGACGTAATCCAGCTTTTCATGTTTGTTCATAGAGTTGTCCCTAGTTGTCCCTGATCGGGATGCATGACGAGTCGCCAGCCTTGCCCATGGGGCCAGTCCATTCAGGCCGAACGGCTTCTCCCTGGCCAGCCCCTCTGACAAGTGGGCGGTGCCTTCCTGGTACCAGCCATGGCTCCCGGGCCTCGTTCAAGGACACTCAGGGAGCACTGAGGCTGCGGAAACTCGTCGGGGGATCGTCCCTGATCTGGGATAGTTCCGAGTAGGCATGGGGCCTCGTCAAGGCAAGGCAGGTCCGAGCCGCAACTCAGGTCCCTATCGGGAGCGGCCGACGAAGCCGGGAAGACCTGCCGCCTCGGGGGAACTGGCCAGGTAGAAGGCGTAGGCTATCTTTTCCCCGTAGTCATCCGGGTCGGCCTTCTGGATGTCGGCGAG
Organism: uncultured Chromatiaceae bacterium; assembly: GCA_964523415.1. GTDB lineage: Bacteria > Pseudomonadota > Gammaproteobacteria > Chromatiales > Chromatiaceae > M0108. Next base: position 10,185 of record CAZFZB010000049.1, read on the forward strand.
GGTAAGGTTGCCTGGGGCGTTACCCCTATAGGTGAGTTGCTGATCGAAGATCACACGGGTGCGGAAGAAGCTGCCCCACTTGAACTCAGCAAAGATGGCGTTGTTGGGGTCTTTGACGTAGCCGTATTTTTGACGCACCACCCAGGACAGGCTCCGGTAGATGTCGTTGTCGAGATCATTCACCTGCTGCTTAAGGGTGTTGGGGTTGAAGGGACCCGCACCCAGGGCGTCAAAGGGATAGACCCAATTGTTACTGGCCATTTCCTTCCAGAAGCGATTCCCCTCGATGGTACTCCAGTTGCGTACCACCTCGACCGGGATCTCCAACTCTTCGTCCTTCAGGGCCCGCCACAAGGATATGGTCAGGTGATGATGGTCGATGAGGTAGAATTTACCACCGTTGCCGATGACGACGGGAACCGCGCGCGGCAAGAGATAATCCTCCAACTGGCCCTTGTCCTTGTCCTTGATCTTGGAGACCTTGGCGTTGACCTCGTCCATGCCGACGGCGTTTTGGGTTGGCTTAAGCTCGCCCAGCTTGAGGCGCCCCAGGACACCTTGGGGGGTTTGGGCATCAACTTTTGGCAGAAATCCGAACAACTCATTATTCTTTTTGGCCATTTGGTTATTCCTCTTTTGATGGGTGATTTCGAGACGGCCCCGGTTCAGGAATTCACCAGGTTCGAGGCCTGCTTGGGGCGATGAGGGTGAATTGAACTACACCTCTGGGGTTGAGTTGCGCTCGGGTGCGTTATCCGACCCAACTTATTCTTATTACTCAGTTCATACGCCAAGTGTCGAGGGGAGGGAGGCTATTGCAAATCCCACCGGCCGGCGGCTGGGATAGGGAAGAAACATAGCATCGCTGTAAGGAACTCCGCAAGGGCAGGGTCGGAGTCGGGAGTGGACGAAGGGTGGAGGCGGGAGGCAAGCCCCTTCGGCTGATCAAAGGGGGTATCCAACGCCGAACATCCACCCGGGACAAGGCGACTCAGGGGGCCGCCATAAGGTACTCCGCCCGGGGCGGAGTGGCAGGATATTTCTTTTGTATAAGATATTGTTAGAGGGTTAACCTACTGAAACCATGAATGGTGCCATCTTACTGCGGGAATCTCCTTGGGTCAGTAGTAGGGAGAGCCTGCTTCTCCTCACTGGCTTCATTGCCACCTGCGTGCTCTTCGGGTTGGGGCTTGTTCTACCCATGATGACCTTGACCAAATTCTACGTCCTTGAAAATAGGGTATCTCTGCTATCGAGCCTTGTTACCCTGTTTATGTCCGGGAGCTGGATTTTGTTTCTGGCCATATTAGGTTTCAGCATCCTGGTACCGCTATTGAAATTGCACCTGATTTACATCCTGATCAGGGCGAGAGGTCGCATCGATGCCACAACCCAGCGGTGGCTGAAGCTGATGCACGACCATGGACGCTGGGGCATGCTGGATGTCTTTGTCGTAGCGGTCATCCTGGTCGTCGTTAAACTTGGGGCCATAGCCAGTGTTGAGGTTCATATGGGCCTCTATTGTTTTGGCGCTGCCGTGCTGGCGATGATGGTGCTGACACACCGGCTATCCAGGATCTACGAACCGATAGAGGAATCCCTTGAAGGCCAGGGTGGGGATGGCCCGGATGCGACCCAATCAGGTTCCATCCGGTGAGTTTAACCTGGCAGGTAACGACCCGTTTTCATCGTGTTAAAGGGGTCAGTTCTCACATTTCAACACAATCCCTTCAGCACGTCAGTGAGCGAGGTCAGTTCTCACACTTAAACGCATCCGTTCGTAGTAAGCCGATAGATCGAGTGCAACCGAACTCCGATGATGGGCCTTGGAAACCCCCTCAGGTCATGTCATGACGCTAGTCTACACAGGGATGTTGGAATGTTAGAACTGACCCTTTGTTCTCACTCATGAGACGGCACCATCTCAGAACTGATCGGCCGCCCATCCATCCAGATGAGTGCAGGCCTCGGCCGTTGGTTCAGTGGTGAATTGGCCCAATAAAGGCTTGTAGCAGAGGAATTGGTTGCCGAGTCCGTCCGACAGGTTGCGCAGGGGCATCTCGCCTAACTGCTCGTAACCGCGAGCATCCATCAGAACGAACTGGAAGTCATCGCCTAGACATACCTCCAATTGCCCACCGTTGCCGGAGCCGTACTTTTCCCACCAGGTGTCGGGGTCGGCCCCCTCGTAGTAGGGAAGCTCGGGAGTGATGCATTGATGCCAGGACAAGACCGTGGGGTCCTGCATCTGGTTTTCTCTGGCGATCGACTTCGCGAGGAGGCTGGCACTCGCAAAGTCAAGGCCAGTGCCTTGATAACCAACATGTATTTGTTTCATAATCTTTCTCTCGTAATAGGTTCTGCATAAAAGGAACCCAGGTTTGCCGTTAACCTGAGCGCTAAAATAGACAAATAACCAACTAAATCGTTCAACTATTATTCTGCGGTCTCCAAGCAACCGAGATGAAGTGCGTGGTAGGGGTGCCGGGTGCTACCGGGCACCCACCCGCGACATTTTGTCCCTGTGGGACCTGGGTGGGAGCTCGAGACTAGCGGGACGAAGAGACCGCCCATTTCCAACCGCAACCCGACGGGCGCCGCGTGCAGGCAGAGGCCACACCGCGCCCGGTGAGGAAGCCCAGGGTTCTCGACCCTGGGCTTTAGCGGGGGTCAGCCCCCTGAGCGGTCTCGTTCGGATTTGCCGGTGACCCTACCGCCGCGACCAGTTCCTTTATGGCCGTCGTCAGTACCGCAGCCAGGGCCGTCGCCTCCGCATCCCCGACCCCGGCGCGCAGCGCCGCCACCAGGCGGGTTGCCGCCCCGGTCACGTCGGTCGCACCCAGGGTCCCGGCGGAGCCCTTCAGGGTGTGGGCCAGACGTTCCAACTGGCCGAGGTCCCCGGCCGCACAGGCGGCGCCGATTGCTGTCACATCCCCACTGTGGGTCGACGCAAAGAGGCGCAGATACTTCAGATAGCGCACCGGGTCACCGCGCAGGCGAACCAGGCCGCCGGCCACATCGAGTCCGGGGATTTGGGACAGAACGGCCATGGGGTTCTCCGCTGACGCCGTCGGGGGCAAAACGGGGTTGCGGGTGCGGGGCCCCAGCCTGGCGGCAAGGGCCTAGTAGAGCTGTCCCGGAACCACCGGCTTGGCTACGAAGCCGTTCATCCCAGCCGCCTCGCAGGCGGCGCGGTCCTCCTTGGGGTAGATGTAGCCCTCTGCCAGCAAGCCCCGGTGCAGCAGCTCCGCCAGCCAGCGGGCATCGGAGTCGTCGTCGCTGTACTTGAGCCCCGAGTACTGCACCAGGGCTGCGGTGTTGACCAGGTGGACCGGGTAGCCGGCTGCCATCAGGGCGTCTACCAGCCAGTACCAGTTGTAGGTGGACTCCACCACCAGCCCCATGATGACCTCGCGGTAGGGCGCCAGGGCCTCCAGGATGCTCGGCGCCTTGCGGTACACCAACCGCTCATCCTCGTCGAGCAGGGCCAGCACGCTGTTGTTTGAATGGAGGTCGATTCCGCCGTACAGTTTCATGGTCGACTCCCGCCCCAGCGGTGCTACGGTTCAGGTTTCCCTACCTTCACTGTATGCCTGCGGGCGGGGTCGGCTAGATGGATCTCAGTTCTGACATTTAAACGAATCCGTTCTTGACACTTATCGAGGTCCCAGTGAATTGCTTCTGGTCCTGGCCTCGACTCTCCGTCAATTGGGTCATCAATTACTGTCGGCGACAGGGAGGAAAGGGAGAGGAGGTGTTGCCGTAACGCGGCTCCCTGGCTAGGATGCACCCCGATTGGTGTGGGTGCTGGGGCCGGCTCCGTCGTGAATAGGCCTAACACCCCTAACGACCCCCCTGATCCTTAGAAATAGACTGGCAGGGTCCCCGTCTGGGTCAAGAGCCTGGAGATATAAGCACATGAAAGTCAGCCTGATCGGTGGCACCGGCTTTGTCGGTTCCCATCTCGTCCCGGCGCTGATCGCGGCCGGGCATGTCCCACGCCTCCTGATGCGCAAGCCGGCGAGCGGGCAGGGTCTTCCGTTGGAGCGTTGCGAGGTGGTCCTGGGAGATGTCGAGGATTTCGCGGCGGTGACCGCCTGTCTAACTGGCGCCGATGCCGTCATCTACCTGATTGGCATCCTGCGGGAGTTTCCCGATCGCGGCATCAGCTTCGAGGGGCTGCAATCGCGTGGCGTTGAACGCACCCTGGCCGCCTGCCAGGTGGCAGGCGTCAACCGGTTTCTACTCATGAGTGCCAATGGCGTCAAGCCAGGTGGTACCGCCTATCAGAGCACCAAGTATCAGGCGGAGGAGGCGGTCAAGGCCTCTGGCCTGCGCTGGACCATCTTCCGGCCCTCCGTTATCTTCGGCAGGCCCCAGGGGCGCATGGAATTCTGTACCCAGTTGCGCAGGGATATCATCGATAGCCCACTGCCGGCACCCCTCTTTTATTCGGGCCTGGTGCCCATGGGTGCCGGTAGTTTCGAACTCGCCCCCGTAGCGGTGGAGGATGTGGCGCAAGCCTTCGTCCGTGCCCTCGCCAAGCCGGAGGCCGAGGGACGCTGTTTTGAGTTGTGCGGCCCGGAGCCTATAAGCTGGCGCGAGATCCTGGGGACCATCGCCGCCGCGGTGGGGAGGTCCAAGATGATGCTGCCGGCGCCTGCCCTGGGGGTCAAGATGGCCGCGCTGCTCCTGGATAGCTTCCCCTGGTTCCCCATCACACGTGACCAGATCACCATGCTGCTGGAGGGCAACGTCTGCCAGGACGCGAGTGCCTATGAGCTGCTGGGCATCGAGCCCAAGCCCTTTTGCGTCACCAGCCTAGGTTATTTGAACGAGAGCCCCTCTGATTAGGGAAGGGTGCAGACTTGTCGAAATCTAAGCGCAAACCCTTACCCGCGGAACCCATCGAGGTGATGGTTGAATCCCTGACCCATGAGGGCAGGGGATTGGCCCGGGTCGAGGGTAAGGCGGTATTCGTCGATGGCGCCCTGGCGGGTGAGCGGGTCCGGTTCCGCTACACCCGGTTGCAGCGCCACTTCGATGAGGGAAGGGTGGTCGAGGTGCTGGAGGCCTCGCCCCAGCGCGTCGCGCCCCTTTGTGGCTACTTCGGTGTCTGTGGCGGTTGCAGCCTGCAACATCAGGCCACTGAGGCCCAGATCGCCATGAAGCAGGAGATCCTGGCGGACGTCCTGAGGCGCATCGGTGGGGTTGCACCGGACGGGTGGCTGCCACCCCTGACGGCGGAGCACTGGGGCTATCGGCGCAAGGCGCGTTTGGGGGTGCGCTATGTGGCCAAGAAGGGCAAAACCCTGGTGGGTTTTCGTGAGCGGGGCTCGGGCTTTCTCGCCGACCTGAGCCGCTGCGAGGTGCTGCATCCGGATGTGGGTGAGCGGCTTCAGGCCCTGGCCACCCTGGTGGATGGCCTGAGTATCCGGGATCAGGTGCCCCAGATCGAAATCGCCAAGGGCGATGGCCCTTGTGTTCTGGTGTTTCGGGTGCTCGCGACCCCCTCCGCTGCGGATTTGACGAGTCTGGAGGCCTTCGCGGCCGCGCACCCGGTACGCATCTATCTCCAGGAGGGTGGTCTCGAGACCGTCCGTCCCCTGCCGGGGCAGGCGGTCGATCTTCATTACCGCCTGCCAGACTTCGGGGTCCAGATTCATTTCGAGCCCACCGACTTCACTCAGGTCAATCTGGAGCTGAACCGCCTCATGGTGCGGCAGGCGGTGGACCTGCTCGATCCCGGGCCTGGCGAACGGGTTCTGGATCTCTTCTGCGGCCTGGGCAACTTTACCCTGCCCCTGGCGCGGCGGGCCGGTCTCGTCGTTGGGGTGGAGGGCGATGCCGGTCTGGTCGAGCGCGCCAGGGGTAATGCCCAGGCCAACGGCATCGCAAACGTGACCTTCCAGGTCGCCGATCTGTATGGAGCCAACATGGCCATGCCCTGGAGGGGGGAGCGTTTCGACAAGGCCCTGCTCGACCCACCTCGGGCGGGTGCCTTGCAGGTCCTGGATTTTCTGCCAGCCCTGGGTGTGCGGCGGCTGGTCTATGTGTCCTGTTTCCCCGCCACCCTGGCCCGGGATGCCGACAGGTTGGTGAATGGTCTGGGCTACCGCCTGCTGGCAGCGGGGGCCATGGACATGTTTCCTCACACGGCTCACCTGGAGTCCATGGCGGTATTCGAACGACCCTGATGCGAGCCCACCTGGTTCCGTCGGGCGACCCAAGCCCTTGACGAGGCTCAACCCCTTTAATCCCCTGCCATCCTATGCGGAGTCAGTCTGAATCATGTCCGTTGAAATCGAACGTAAGTTTCTGGTCGAAGGCGATACCTGGCGTAGCCAGGTGGCCTCCGAGTCCCACATCATGCAGGGCTATCTCGCCAGCAGCCCGGAGGTGACGGTGCGGGTCAGGGTCAAGGGCAATCAGGCCTTCCTGACCATCAAGGGGGAGTCACGGGGGGTGGCGCGTAGTGAATACGAATACTCTATCCCGGTGGTGGACGCGGAGGAGATGCTCCGCGACCTGGCGGTCCTGCCCCCTATCGATAAGGTTCGTCACCGCATCCCACTCGGCGGCCATGTCTGGGAGTTGGATGTTTTTGCCGGGGAGAACGCCGGTCTGGTGATGGCGGAGATCGAGTTGTCGTCGGAGGACGAGGACTTTGACCTGCCCGATTGGGCGGGACAGGAGGTCTCGGATGATCAGCGCTATTTTAATGTCAACCTAGCCAAGAATCCCTATCGTCGTTGGTGATGCCCCGTTGGCGGCGGCGCGCGGTTCTATGCGGCTGGGTCCCCTTACTTGGCTGGTGGTGGTGGGCTGGCTGGTCCTGGCAATGGCCGGCGGCGGCTGTGAGGCGGGGGACTTGCCCATTCGCATGGGTTTGGCTGGGGCCCCGCGCAACCTGGACCCGCGACTGGCCACCGATGCCACCTCCGAACGTGTCAATCGTCTTCTCTACCGGCGGCTGACGACCTTTGACTCCGAGTCCTTACCCGCGCCCGATCTGGCGCGCTGGGAGTTGCTGAGCCCTACTCATTACCGTTTCACCTTGGGGGAGGAGGGGCGCGACTTCAGCGATGGCAGCCGATTGACCAGCGCGGATGTGAAGGCGACCTTCGACTCGGTCCTGGATCCCGCGACCGGCTCCCCCCACCGGGCAACCCTGGCGATCATCCAGGAGATCACCATCGAGGGACCGGACCGGCTGGACATCCAGTTGCGGGAGCCAGATCCCCTCTTTCCCGCCTATCTGGGCCTGGGTATCCTGCCGGCGGACCTGATCCAGTCGGGTCACGCCTTCGCGGTGGCGCCCGTGGGCAGCGGGCCCCTAAGCCTCGAATCCTGGCCCCAGCCCGGCCGGCTGATTTTGAAACGCCGGGGGGATGGGCAGGTCCTGGAACTGCTGACGGTCAAGGACCCCAATGTCCGGGTCATGAAGCTGCTGCGAGGCGAGATCGATTTGTTGCAGAACGATCTTCCCCCCGAGTTGATCGGCTTTCTGCGGGGACGGGACGAGGTACGGGTGGAAAGGGCGCCTGGGGTCAACTTCTCCTATCTCGGCTTCAATCTGGAGGATCCGGTGACGGGGCTGCCCCAGGTGCGGCAGGCCCTGGCTCATGCCATCGACCGCGAGGAGATACTGCGCTACCTTCTTCAAGGCGATGGCCGGCTGGCGGTGGGCCTTTTTCCGCCGGAACACTGGGCCGCTAGCCGGGATCTCGCCACCCCTGCCTATGACCCGGATCGCGCCCGCGCCTTGCTGGCGGCAGTCGGCTATGGCCCGGAACGACCCCTGCGCCTGAGCTACAAGACCTCCAGCGACCCCTTTCGCATCCGCTTCGCCACCGTCATCCAGGCCCAGTTGGCGCGGGTGGGCATCGAGGCCCGTATCCAGAGTTACGACTGGGGGACCTTTTTTGGCGACATCAAGGCCGGCCGCTTCCAACTCTATGGCCTGACCTGGGTCGGTATTCGCACCCCGGACATCTTCCGATACATCTTCCATAGTGCCTCGATGCCACCGGATGGCGCCAACCGTGGGCGTTACCACAATTCGGAGGTCGATCGCCTGATCGAGACCGCCCGTGGCGAGCCGGACCTGGGGCGGCAGGCTGAACTTTACCAGCGCATCCAGGCCATCCTCTTAGAAGACCTACCCTACATTCCCCTCTGGTATGAGGACCAGGTCTTCGCTGCCCGCCGGGCCATTCGGGGCTACCACCTAGCCCCGGATGGCAACTATGACGCCCTGGTCTCTATCGAGTCGGACGGGAAGACCCTGCCGCTCCCGGGGGTGCAATAGCTCGGCAGGTCCCCTCACCGGGTGATCGGCTGAAGTGGTGCCAGCCTGCCGGCTGAATTGCAGGCATGGGTCGGCTGATCACGTCGCCACCCTCAAGACCCATCTCAAGATCCATCTCCCTTGACGGTTGCTCAGGTTGCGGATTACATGGACAATTGGAGCAACTTCAGCCAGGGTAGCCGCCGTGATCGATCCGGAAGGTTTTCGCCCCAATGTGGGCATCATTCTGTGCAATGCCGAGCGCCAGCTCTTCTGGGGCCGTCGGATTGGTCAGAATGCCTGGCAGTTTCCTCAGGGGGGTATCCGCACCGAGGAATCCCCGCTGGACGCCATGTTTCGCGAGTTGGAGGAGGAGGTGGGGCTCCTGCCCCATCAGGTGACCCTACTCGGCAGCACCCGGGGCTGGTTGCGTTATCGTCTCCCCAAGCGCTTCATTCGGCACCATTGTGGACCTATCTGCATCGGGCAGAAACAACGCTGGTTTCTGTTGCGGGTGGATTGTGACGAGGATGCCTTTTGCCTCGACCGCTGTCGGAAACCCGAGTTCGATGGCTGGCGTTGGGTGCGTTACTGGCAACCCCTGCGCGAGGTGGTTTATTTCAAACGCCGTGTTTATGAACAGGCCCTGGATGAGTTGAGCCCACTGATTTATCCGGAGGGGGTACCCGACCGGCATGG
>CAZFZB010000050.1:0-1091 GCA_964523415.1 uncultured Chromatiaceae bacterium
CCGGGTATGGCATCCACACCATCGATCAGTTACTGGACGAGTTCGACTCCCTGGTGCTCCTCAAGGTCAAGCCCCTACTGGGCGAAATCATCGATCTGCTGGAGAGGCGCGGTCTGCTGCCTTACGCCCGCTTCGTGGAGAAGGTGGGTTGCCCCGAGGAGCGGTTGGTCCGTGATTTGACCCAGATACGCCACGAGACCGTCAACTACCTGTCCCTCCTCCTGGTCCACAACCCCAACCGGCCCAAGGGCGAGAGGCGGCGCGGCTGCCTCCCCCCAGGGGTACGGAATCAGGTGGCCACACCATGACCCCATCGATGCGGATAGCCCTGGTAGCCATCACGCACCGGGGGGCCCAGCAGGCGGAGGCCCTGGCCCGCCGCCTGCTGGCCGCCGCTGCCTCGCCGAACCAGGACGCCCTCCGGGTGGATCTGATCGTCGCCGCCCGATTCGCCGCGGCCACGGCTGACAGACACCAGGCCGAAGACGCCGACAGGGATGCGCTGGGGCCAAGCCTCCGGAACATCCCCTATTCAGGCGCCCTGAGGGACCAGATCGGCACCCTCTTTTCGACCTATGATCAGGTCGTCTTCTTCGTCTCCCTGGGGGCCGTGATCCGCCTGATCGGGCCTCACCTCCAATCCAAACACCAGGACCCCGGGGTGCTGGTGGTGGATGAGGCCGGGCGCTTCGTCATCCCGGCCTTGTCCGGACATGTGGGCGGGGCCAATGCCTTCGCCAGACACCTGGCCGCCCTGCTCGGGGCCACCGCGGTCATCACGACGGCCTCGGATGTCGGCCAGACCCTGGCTGTCGATCTATTGGGCCGGGAACTGGGTTGGCGGCTGGAGGCCCCCAAGATCAATGTCACCCGCGTCTCCGCTCAGGTCGTCAACGGTGAGCCCATCGCCCTGGTGCAGGAGGCCGGCAGCCCTGACTGGTGGCAACACGAGGCGCCCCTACCTGCCCATATCCGGGTCTTCCCGCGCTTCGAAGAGGTGGACCCGGCTGCCTTTCGGGGCCTGCTCTGGGTAACCCACCGCGCCATCCCCCCTGACCTGTGGCGTCGCTTCGAGGGTCGCCTGGTCGTAT
>CAZFZB010000050.1:1191-3581 GCA_964523415.1 uncultured Chromatiaceae bacterium
GTGCTGGAAAAATTCAAATTCCGGGGTCCCGACGGCAAGAATGCCACCGTCTCCATCGCCTGGAATCGCACCCATGCCTGAAGCAGCCCAGGTCGGTTCGACCCAAAACCTGGCCAAGGGCCAAAGGAGAGGCCCCGAGGGTCAGGTCGGGGGGGAAGAATCGGGGGGCCCTCGCCCGGGGAAGATCTTCCTGGTGGGCCTGGGTCCCGGGGCCGAGGCCCACCTGAGCCTGCGGGCCCGCCAGGTCCTGGCCGAGGCCGAGGTCATCATTGGCTACGGCACCTACATCAAGCTGATTCAACATCTCCTGACCCATCAGGAGGTCGTGCGCAAGGGCATGACAGAGGAACTCGACCGCTGCCTGGCGGCCTTTGAGTACGCCCGCCGGGGTCGGCGCGTGGCCCTGATCTCTTCCGGTGACATCGGCGTCTATGGCATGGCCGGCCCCACCTTCGAGGTGCTGTTGCAGTCAGGCTGGCGGCCAGGGGGCGACATCGAGGTTGAGGTGATCCCTGGTATCACCTCCCTCTCCGCCTGCGCCTCCCTGATCGGAGCGCCCCTGACCCATGATTTCTGCTCCATCTCCCTCTCCGACCTGCTGACTCCCTGGCCCCTCATCGCCCGGCGGCTCGCGGCGGCGGCGCGCGGCGATTTCGTGATTGCCCTCTATAACCCGCGCAGTGGCCGGCGCGCTCAGCATCTGATTGAGGCCCAGATCATTCTCCTGCGCCACCGCTCGCCCGAGACGCCAGTCGCCATCGTTACCTCCGCCTATCGCGAGGGCCAGGAGGTTCAGTTGACCCGCCTCGCCGACCTGGCGGATGCCCGGATCGGCATGCTCTCCACGGTGCTGGTCGGCAACGCCAGCACTTATGTTCAGGATGGCCTCATGGTCACGCCGCGAGGCTACGGCAACAAATACGACGGCCAGACGGGCGACACCCGCGAGGGCGAAAGGGCCGGTCGCTCCCTGAGCCTGGGCCTGGAGGGATGGCAGGCCCACATCGAGGATCGGTTGCGCCTGCTCCCGGGAACCTCTCTGGGGGCCCTGGCCCAGGATCTCGAGATCCCCCTGGGCGCCCTGCTCCAAGCCATCGGGACGGCCAACCCCATGGCCCCCCCGGGGGACCTCATCGCGGCACCTGTCAACCTCGGCGCCGAGCTGGCGGTGTTGGCGGCGGCGGCGGACTGGGGGCCGGTCCGGATCGAAAGCCGTAATCCGGCGGGCGCGGTGGCGGAATGGCGGTTGCATCGCCTCCCATGCCACCTCGAGGAGAATGGAGAAACCGGCCGCCTCGTCATCGGCACCCCCGATGCCCATTTGAGAATCGACACCAGGCGCATCGCCCGCGCCTGGTTTCTGCGCCAGGGCAGGCACCGGCGGGAGCTGCACCTCCTCGACGCGGCGGATGAGGTCCTCCTGACCCTGGCCCTGATCGACCCGGAACAGACCACCGATCCCCAGCCCGAGGTGGCCTACCTCCAGGCCTGGGAGACCCTGTCGGCACCCCTCTCATGATCAGCCTTGCCAATGCCCTGTTCCTGCCCCCGGCCCTGGCCCTGGATGCCTGGTTGGGGGAGCCGCGCCACCTGCACCCCCTGATAGGCTTCGGTCGGCTGGCGCAGGCCCTGGAAGACCGTCTCTGGGGCGATGCCATCTGGCGGGGTGCCCTGGCCCTGGTGACGCTCATCCTGCCCCTGACCCTGATTACCTTCCTCATCGACCGGTGGCCCTGGAGCCCCGTCTGGGACATCCTGCTCCTCTATCTCGCCATCGGCTGGCGCAGCCTGGCGGAACATGCCGGTCGGGTACGCGATGCCCTGGCCCAGGGTGACCTGACGAGGGCCCGCCAGGCAGTGAGCTATCTGGTCAGTCGCGACACGGCCGACCTCGACGAGGCGGCCATCGCCAAGGCGACGGTCGAATCCGTACTGGAGAACGGCAATGACGCCCTCTTTGGCGCCCTCTTCTGGTTTCTGGTGGCAGGAGCGCCCGGTGTTCTGGTCTATCGCCTGACCAACACCCTGGATGCCATGTGGGGCTACCGGACCCAGCGCTACCGCCGTTTCGGCTGGGCGGCGGCGCGTCTCGATGATGCGTTGAACTGGGCACCCGCACGGCTGACGGCCCTGAGTTATGCCCTGGCCGGCCATTTCCCCCAGGCCCTGGCCTGCTGGCGGCAGCAGGGCCCGGCCTGGAAGAGTCCTAACGCCGGCCCAGTGATGGCCGCCGGCGCCGGCAGTCTAGGTGTCCTGCTGGGAGGCCCGGCCCCTTATCACGGCCTCCTCCAGGACCGGCCCCCGCTGGGGGTGGGGCCGCCGGCGGATACCCAGGACATTGATCGTGCCTTGGCCTTGATCGGCCGCGCCCTGATGCTGTGGGTCCTGGT
>CAZFZB010000050.1:3681-18603 GCA_964523415.1 uncultured Chromatiaceae bacterium
GAGGTGGAGGGGTCGCTCCCCGCCTGCGATGTCCTGGTGCTGATCCATCCCAACAACCCCACCGGCGCCCGTTTCCCCCTGGGACAGCTGCTGGACTGGCACGGCCACCTCGCCACCCGTGGCGGTTGGCTGGTGATCGATGAGGCCTTCATGGATACCACCCCGGATCAGAGCCTCTGCGGCCTGGCCGGACGCCCCGGCCTGGTCGTACTGCGCTCCCTGGGCAAGTTCTTCGGGCTAGCAGGGGCGCGCCTGGGCTTCGTCTGTGCCTGGCCCGATCTGCTGACGCGGCTGCAGGGACTGCTCGGCCCCTGGACCGTCAATGCCCCGTCCCGCTGGGTAGGCCAGGCCGCCCTCAGGGATGGCGATTGGCAGGGTCAGGAGCGCCCCCGACTGATCGCCGCGGGTGAGCGCCTGGGCGCTCTGCTCCGCCTTCATGGATTGGTACCTGGCGGGGCTTGTCCCCTCTTCCAGTGGATCCCCTCACCCCGCGCCCAAGACCTGCATGAGGCCCTGGCCCGTCAGGGGATTCTGACCCGCCTCTTCGATGAGCCCGCCAGCCTGCGGCTGGGCCTGCCCGGCACCGAGGCGGACTGGAAACGACTGGAGGAGGCCCTGGACCAGGTACTGGCAGAGGTGGAGCCGAAGCGCCCATCAAAATTCAGGCACCACGGATCTGGCATGGCGAGCCTTCCCCCCGCCCTGACCCCACCCCGCGCCGGAACCCTCCCATGACGGCCAGAACCCTCATGATCCAGGGTACGACCTCGGATGCGGGCAAAAGCCTGTTGGTGACGGCCCTGGGCCGCTGGCTGGTCCAGCGTGGGGTCCGGGTCGCCCCCTTCAAACCCCAGAACATGGCCCTGAACAGCGCGGTCACCCTCGATGGCGGCGAAATCGGACGCGCCCAGGCCGTCCAGGCGCTTGCCTGCGGCCTGGCGCCCCATACCGACATGAATCCGGTACTGCTCAAGCCCAACACCGATACCGGCGCCCAGGTCATCATCCAGGGCCGGGCGGTCGCCACCATGAAGGCCCGCGCCTATCAGGAATACAAGGGCCAGGCCCGCGTTGCCGTGCTGGAATCCTATCGGCGCCTTGCCAGCCGCTACGAGGTCATCCTGGTCGAGGGCGCGGGCTCCCCCGCCGAGATCAATCTCAGGGCCAACGACATCGCCAACATGGGCTTCGCCGAGGCCGTCGATTGCCCGGTGATCCTGATCGCCGACATCGACCGCGGCGGGGTCTTCGCCCATCTCGTGGGCACCCTGGAGTTGCTGAGCGACAGCGAGCGGGCCCGGGTCCAGGGCTTTGTCATCAACCGCTTTCGCGGCGATCTCGGCCTCCTGCAACCTGGCCTGGACTGGCTGGAACAACGCACCGGCAAACCGGTACTGGGCGTCCTGCCCTTTCTGCCGGGGCTCCATCTGGAGGCCGAGGATGGCCTGGCCCCACCCCCGAACCGCCAACGTCGGGAGGATGAGGCCGACCAGGATTGTCTGCGCATCCTGGTCCCCGCCCTCCCTCGCCTCAGCAACCGCACCGATTTTGACCCCCTCTGCCTGCACCCCCAGGTCCGGCTGGACTTTATTGGCCCAGGTCAGGAGATTCCGGCCGCGGACCTCATCATCCTGCCCGGCTCCAAGAGCGTGCATGGGGATCTCGCCTGGCTGCGTCAACAGGGTTGGGAGGCGGCGATCCACCGGCACCTGCGCTACGGCGGCAAGGTCATGGGCATCTGCGGGGGTTTCCAGATGCTGGGCCGGCAGATCCATGACCCCCTCGGATTGGAGGGGATCCCCGGGTCCAGTACCGGCCTGGGCCTCCTCGACCTGGAAACGACCCTGGAACAGGAAAAGCAACTCCGCAACGTCCAGGGTTGGTTGACCCTTGCCGACGCTCCCGTCTCGGGGTACGAGATCCACGCCGGCGTCACCAGGGGCCCGGCCCTGTCCCGACCGGCACTACGCCTGACCGGAGGTCCGGATGGGGCCATCCACGAAGACGATCAGGTGCTCGGTACCTATCTGCACGGCCTCTTCGACTCCAGCCTCGCCCTCGCCGCCCTCCTGACCTGGTCCGGCCTGCGTCAGGTCGAGGGCAGCGACTACGAGGCCCGGCGCGAGGCCGACTTCGACCGACTGGCCGCTGCCCTGGACCGGCATCTCGATCCCCACTGGCTGCTGGCCCTTAAATCGGGCCGGGAATCTCTCAGTCTCCCTGACGGCTTGGGGAGCAACGGCTCGTCGCAGCACCCGGAGGTAGCTTCGGGAAAGGTCCAAGCGGATCCAGCCATGCAGGCCCCGGCGGAAGCCTATAAAGTCTTGATCCTGGGTGGCGTCCGTTCCGGCAAGAGCCGGTTGGCGGAGCGCCTGGCCACCGAGGGGCAAGGCCCCGTCACCTACATCGCCACGGCCACCGCCGGGGACAGGGAGATGGCAGCCCGCATCGAGGCACATCGGGCCCGGCGACCCCTGTCCTGGGAACTGGTGGAGGAGCCCCTCCATCTGGCGCAGGTGTTGGCCGGGAAGGCCGCCCCGGGGCGCTGTCTGCTCGTCGATTGCCTGACGTTATGGCTGACCAATCTCCTGCTGACCGGTGACGAGACCCTGGTGGCGGCCGAGTGTGGCGCCTTACTGAGTGTCTTTCCTACCCTGCCAGGCCGGATCATTCTGGTTAGTAACGAGACCAGCCTGGGGATCATGCCCCTCGGGGATCTCAGCCGGCGTTTCGGGGATATCGCCGGTCAATTGCATCAGGACCTCACCCCCCTCTGCGATCGCGTCATCCTCACCCTCGCCGGGCTACCCCTCACCCTAAAGGGAGCATCTTCATGAAAGCAGACACCAGGATCGCTTGGCTAGGGGTGCCAGCGGCCGGCCTGGACCTCGATGCCCAGCGGGCCGCCCGGGACCGCCAGGCCACCCTGACCAAGCCGCCCGGTGCCCTGGGTCGGCTGGAGGAGATCGCCATCCGCCTCGCCGCCCTGCAAGGCACGCCCCATCCGTCCCTCAATCGGGTGCGCATCACGGTGTTCGCGGGCGATCACGGCGTAGCCGCGGAGGGCGTTTCCGCCTTTCCTCAGGCCGTCACCGCCGAGATGATCAAAAACTTCGCCCAGGGCGGGGCCGCCATCTGCGTCACCGCACGCAGCCTGGGCGTCGAACTCGAGATCATCAACCTGGGCACGGCACGGGACCCCGGGCCCCTGGCGGGCGTCAAGGATCTGGCACTGGGTCCGGGCACCGCCAATCTGGCGATAGCCCCGGCCATGACCGATCACCAGGTCTCCCGCGCCCTAAGCGTCGGTCGTCACGCCGCCGAACGCGCCCGCCTGGACAACTGCCAGCTGTTCATCGGTGGAGAGATGGGTATCGCCAACACCACCGCCGCCACGGCCCTGGCCTGTGCCCTGCTGGACGCGGAGCCTGCCGCCCTCGCCGGTCCCGGCACCGGTCTCGATCGGAAGGGCGTCGCCCAC
Source organism: uncultured Chromatiaceae bacterium (assembly GCA_964523415.1). Lineage (GTDB taxonomy): Bacteria > Pseudomonadota > Gammaproteobacteria > Chromatiales > Chromatiaceae > M0108. Next base: position 7,163 of record CAZFZB010000050.1, read on the forward strand.
AAGGCGACCGTCATCCAAGGGGCCCTTGATCTTCATGGCCCCCACCTGACCTCACCCCTGGAGGCCCTGCGCCGCCTGGGCGGTTTCGAGATCGCCGCCCTCACCGGTGCCTATCTGGCCTGTGCTCACATGGGTCTGCCGGTGCTGGTAGACGGCTTTATCGCCACCGTCGCCGCCCTCGTCGCCACCCGCCTTCAGGGGGGGGTCGCGGACTGGCTCCTCTTTGCCCATGCCTCCGCGGAACCTGGCCACGCCACCATCCTAGCGGCCCTGGGTGCCCAACCCCTGCTTGATCTGGGTCTGCGCCTGGGGGAGGGCAGCGGCGCCGCCATCGCCCTGCCGCTGCTGCGCCTGGCCTGCGCCCTGCACAACGAGATGGCCACCTTCGCCGAGGCCCGGGTCTCGACCCAAATCTGAAGTCCCGATGGCCAACCTCACTAGCCTCGACCTCCTGCGCCACGGCGAGACCCAGGGCGGGAGCCGCTTACGAGGCCGGCTCGACGACCCCCTGACGGCGAGGGGTTGGGAACAGATGTGGAAGGCGGTCGGAAAAGGGGGGCGCGCACGGCGATGGGACGCCATCATCGCCTCGCCCCTGGCCCGTTGCGCGGACTTCGCCCGGGCCCTCAGTGGGGACCAGGGCATCCCCTTGCGACTAGAGCCGCGATTCGTGGAACTGGACTTTGGCGACTGGGAGGGGCAAACCACCTCCGACCTGATGGCGAGGGATGCCGAGGCCCTGGGCCGTTTCTGGGCTGACCCCCTTGCCAACCCGCCACCAGGCGGGGAGACCCTGGCGGACTTTGCCTCGCGCGTCCTGGCGGCCTGGCACCAACTCCTGGACCGGGAGTCCGGCGAGCGGTTGCTGGTCGTCGGCCATGGTGGCGTCATCCGGGTCATTCTCTGCCAGGTGCTGGGCCAGCCACTGGGACGCCTCCTAGACCTGGAGGTTGGCCATGCGGCCCTGATACCCCTGCAAGTCGATAGGACCCGCATCGGGGGCGGCCAGGAGACCAGGGTCAGGTTGGTCAGGGACTAGTGGTCTTCAAGATGCGCCCCTTCCTCATCGCCCTGCAATTTCTGACCCGCTGCCCGGTTCGCCTGACCGGCGACCTGGAGGGGAAGGATCTTGGCCGTTCCCTGCTCTATTACCCCCTGGTCGGGCTGCTGATGGGCGGCCTGCTCGTCGCCTGCGCCTGGCTGCTCCGGGGGGTTGCTCCCCCCCTGGCCGGCGCCCTGATCCTAGCCTGGTGGGTGATCATGACCGGCGCCCTGCACCTGGATGGGCTGGCGGATACGGTCGATGCCTGGGCTGGTGGTCAGGGCGACCCCGCCCGCACCCTGGCCATCATGAAGGACCCTCGCAGCGGCCCCCTGGGGGTCACTGCACTGATCCTGGTACTGATCCTCAAGTTTGCCGGCCTGGTCGCGATCCTGGAGGCCGGCCTCGGCCCCCTCCTGCTCCTACCCCCCGTTCTGGGCCGCATCGCCCTGCCCCTCCTGTTTCTGACCACCCCCTACGTCAGACCCGGGGGGCTGGGCGCGACCCTGGCCAGGGCGCTGCCGGGCCGGGCGGCCATGGGGGTGGTCCTGGTCAGCTACGCCCTGGTCGCCCTGATCGCGGGAGCAGCAGGCTGGCTGGCCCTAGCCGCAACCTGGCTCAGCTTTATCTCCCTGCGCCAGACCATGGTGAAGCGCATTCAGGGAACCACCGGAGACACGGCGGGGGCCCTGGTCGAAATAACGGAGGTCGCCGTACTGATCACCCTCGCCGTCAGGGGCTAGCCAATACCCCCGTTCCGCATCCCTGCCCCTGGCACCACCTCAACCATGGCATGCGCTAGGCCCATCACCAGGTCACCGCCCTCGCCGAGGAATCGGCGAAGATCCCCATCGCCCCTGCTCAGGTGTTCAGCATGCCATCGCCCTGTCGCCCACACCTGACCATGCCAGATATCGCCTTCCACTGGGAATCTGTTATCTACGGCAACATGCCTTGCTGTAACAAACCGACAACCCCGAGCGATAGAACACCACCCCACGGGAAGGACTATTACTAAAGGATCCGCTGGGGATCGGTATGTGCTTGCGAAGAACCGGGCTTCGATGCTAGGGTCAAGCCTTCTCAGCCACCACGCGGAATGGTTGCTTAGCCCACCTAACTCAGCCCAGCGACACCATTCCGGGAGCCCAGATGCCCGCTTATCGCCACCCACTGGCCTGCCTGGCCGGACTAACACTCGTCCTGGCCAGCCTCGCCCCTCTGGCCGCAGAGGCCCAGCAGCCTATCCGCTTCGCCCCCCTGCCGCTGGAAAACCTCAAGATCATTCACGAGCAGTTTCAGGGCCTGGCCGACTACCTTGAGGAGGCGACCGGTCTGGAGATTCAGTGGGTACGCCTTAGCGACTATGCCGATATCCTCGACCAGTTTCGCGCCGGCAATATCGACCTCGCCTACCTCGGACCCCTCCCCTATGTGATTCTGGCACGGGACCACGGTCCCACCCGCCCCCTGTGCTGCTTCCGGGACACCGACGGGGCCGCCACCTATACCTGCTCCCTGATCGTCTTCGGCGGCAGCGGTCTGACCCTGGATAAGCTCAAGGGGGTTCGTTTTGGTCTGACCCAACCCTACTCGACTTGCGGTTACCTGGCGACCTCCCTCATGCTGGGCGATGTTGGCCTCTCTCTGACGGCGGATGGTAACCGCTTCAGCTATGCCGGAAGCCACACCGAGGCCGCTCTGGGCGTGGCCCAAGGGCGTTACGACGTGGCTGGGATCAAAACCGCCATCGCCGGACGCTACCAGCACCTGGATCTGGATGTCATCGCCACCAGCCCGCCTTTCCCCGGCTTCAACCTGGTGGCCAATGCCGCTACGCTGGACGAGGCCACGATTCAACGCCTCCAGGAGGCCCTGCTGCGGCTCGACCCCAAGACCCATCCCGAACTGGCGGAGCGCATGAAGAACTGGGGTGACCCGGTTCGCAATGGCACCGTGCCCCCAGGCGAGTGCGATTACTCGGGTGTCGCCGCGTCCCTGGCCAAACTCCCCTGGCCCATCCCCATGGGGGGGAAGTGAGGAGCGCCACCGCCCTATCCCTGGTCCTGCTGCTCGGCGTCGAGTCTCTGCTCGCCTGGTACCTCAAGGCCCTCTACGACACGGAGCTGCAACAGGTCCTGGGCTTTCACGAGACCGAACTGGCCACCAGCCTGCATAGCGTCATCGATGGCTATGGGCACCTGGTGGACGTGGTGGTTCGCTCTGACCTGCACAGGCCCGAGGTCCTGGCGCTCTTGACCGAGGTGGCCGAGGCCGATCCGGAGCAGACCAGAAGGCTGCGGGGGCACCTCTACCGGCTGCTCTTCCCCACCTACGAGATCCTGCGTAACCACGACCTGAGGGGGCTCCAGTTCGTCCGCCCGGACGGCAGCTCCTTCCTGCGCTTTCACCGTCCGGACCTGTTCGACGATGACATGGCCAAGGACCGTCCCCTGCTGCGTTCGGTGATCGACAGCGGCAAATCCGGGCGGGCATTCGAGAACGGACGGGTCTATCCCGGCTTCCGCTACGCCTATCCCCTTTACGCCGATGTCGGGGGAAACCGATCCCTGATCGCGGTAGCGGACTTCAGCGTTTCCTTCGATGCGGTACGCCGCTTCCTCCAGGAGTCGGGCAGCGGGGCCGGGACCCAGGGCCGTTTCGTCCTGCGCCGCGACCTCCTGGAACAGGTCAGCCACCCCAGCGCCTTGACCCTGTTCCGTCCCGTCTCCCTCAACCCGGACTTCATCACCGAGGACGAAACCTCCAGCATGCGCGACACCCAACCCATCCTGCCCCTGGCCCCCTGGGTCGGGGAGGTGGACCGGAACCTGGCTGAGGACCCCGGGGTCCAGGCGGCACTCGCCGCGGGAAAGCCCCACGCGGAGCTCTCCTGTATCAGCCTGGAGGATTGTTATGCCGTGGCCCTGCTGCCGGTACTCGACAGCGCGCGGCGGGTAGCGGGTTTTCTGGTGACCTACAGCCCGGCCCCGCAACTGGCCGTGACGCGAAATCGCCTCGCGATCGCCTTTCTGGCCGGGAGCCTCTTGGTGCTGGTAGCGGGTTTGGCCCTTCGCCGCTCCCTGGCCTCCCGCTCCCGCCTGCGCACCATCAGCGAGCACATGGCCGAGGGGCTCTACGTCATGGACGCCAGCGGCGCGACCCTCTACGCTAACGCCGCAGCCAACCAGCTCCTGGGGTACGCCGAGGGGGAACTGATCGGCAAACCCGTCCATGATCTGATCCATGCCGGGCACGGGGAGGAGATCCACTCCGCGGCGGATTGCCCCATGCGCCTCTGGGCGGAACGCGGCGAGGTCTACCGCAGCGACCGTGAGATCTTCCTCCATAAGGACGGGCACCTGCTGCGTGTCAGCCTGGTCAGCTCACCCCTGCGCGAAGAGGGCCAGGTCACCGGCACCGTGGTCCTGTTCCGCGACATCGGCGCCGAACACGAGGCTCGTATGCGGTTGCGCCAGGCTGACCTCGCCTTCAGCCACCTGGCCGAGGCGGTTGTAGTCACCGACTCCGAGGCCAACATCCAGGCCGTCAATCAGGCCTTTACCCAGATCACCGGCTATGAGGAGGCGGAGGTCCTCGGCAGGAACCCGCGCCTGCTCGCCTCCGGGCGCCACGACCGCATCTTCTACCAGCGAATGTGGGAGGCCATCGGTGGCCTCGGCTATTGGGAGGGCGAGGTCTGGAACCGGCGCAAGAACGGCGACGTCTACCCCGAGTTCCTCAAGATCAATGCCGTGCGCGACGAACAGCAGCGGGTCGTCGGTTTTGTCAGCGTCTTCAGCGACATCACTGAATTGCGCGCCAAGGAGGAGAGCCTGCGCCGCCTGGCCTACCATGACCAGCTCACCGGGCTTTACAACCGCAACGCCTTTCTGCAGATCTTCGAGCACGCCCTACACCGCGCCCAGGACCGCGGGACCGGTCTGGCCCTGCTCTACCTAGACCTGGACCGCTTCAAACGCATCAACGATACCCTGGGTCACATCGTCGGAGATGGCCTGCTCCGGGAGGTTGCCCAGCGCATCCGCACGACCTTACGCGCCCAGGACGAGGTGGCCCGCCTGGGCGGCGACGAATTCGTCTGCCTGCTGGAGGACCTGGATTTCGATCTGACCCCGGCGCGGGTCGCCCAAGTCCTGCTGGAGGGTATCCGCGCCCCCTTGGCGGTCGACGGCAAGCAGTTCTACATCACCGCCAGCATCGGCATCTGCGTCTTTCCGGAGGACGGCGACGGCCCCATGGTCCTCCTCAAAAACGCCGATGCCGCCATGTACCTAGCGAAGCAGAATGGGCGCGACGCCTACCGCTATTTCTCCGCCGCCATGGCCCGGGAGGCCGACGCCCGCTTCGAGCTAGAGAGTGCCCTGCGCGAGGCCCTGGGTACCGGCCAGATGCGCCTGGTATACCAGCCCAAGGTGTCCCTGACCGATGGGACTCTGATCGGGCTGGAGGCCCTGGTGCGCTGGCAACACCCACGCGACGGCTTCCTCTCACCGGCCAGCTTCCTCAGCGTCGCCGCCGAGACCGGGCTGATGCTGCCCCTGACGCAATGGGTGGTGGGGGAGGCGAGCCGCCAGTGCGCCCAGTGGCGGGCCCAGGGGCTGGCGATCGGACGTATCGCCTGCAACCTCGACGCCAGTGTCTTCCACCCCGCCATCCTCGAGGATCTGCTGATGCAGGCGGTCGAGGCGGCCGGCATAGCCCCAACGGACCTGGAACTCGAAATCCTGGAGACGGGGATCCTAGGGGACGCCCAGAGCCGGGGGCTCTGGGGACGGTTGGTCGCCGCCGGCTTCGTGCTATCCATCGACGACTTCGGGACCGGTGAGTCCTCCCTCGCCCGCCTCAAAGAACTGCCGGTGGGCACCCTCAAGATAGACCGCTCCTTCGTACGCGACCTGGAGACCAATGAGAACGACCGCGCCATCGTGCGCACCATGATCGCCATGACCCGCACCCTCGGCAAAGAGGCCCTGGCGGAGGGGGTCGAGACGGACGCCCAGATGCGCTTCCTGATCGAGGCCGGTTGCGACGCCATCCAGGGATACTGGTTCAGTCCGCCGCTCCCGCCAGATGCGATCCCGGACCTGATCCTGCGGGAGGTGTGCGGCACCCGACTGGGGACGTTGCGCCGTTCCCATGTCCCGTCCTGATTCCGGGTGCTACCCGCCTGACCCGCTGGGGGCGCTTCTCTGGGTACCACCCACCCCTATTGCGTCCTCACCTCACCCACCTTCGTCCATCCCGGCCCAAATGCCGCCGACGCGAATACCTCTCCCCGGCGGTTGATCACCAACTCCGGTATCCCCTGCTGCTGCGGGAAGGCAACGCCAGTTGAATCAGAGCGATAACCCCAGGCTCCCGCACAAAAAACCCATGAAGGGCGTGCTGGCGGCAAAGGCCTCCGCGACTCGAGCCACGAAGTCCCTGGCCCCCGCCTGCTCCCAAGTGATTTCCGAAACCGCGATGAAGTCTTTGCACTTGAGGTCGTCGATGGCCGGATGGTCGGCCGCGTAGCCCCGCGGCGGGCGACTCAGGCTGTCGCCGGCAAGTTCGAATCGCCGGCGGAATGCCTCATCCTGGCTGGCGCGGAACCATCGGTCAGGCCGGTCCGCAACGGCATCGCGAATCCTTTTCAGCACTTCCGGCTCGGGACGCCAGCACCCCACCCCCAGAAAGCACTCCATCGGGCTGAGATGCACGTAGAAGCCTGGGGCATGCACGTCCTTGCCCAAGGCATGGCGGAACTGGATGCCCAGGTTGGTCTTGTACGGCGACTTGTCATTCGAGAAGCGCGTGTCTCGATGCAACCGCATCAGCGAGCCGCCCATCCTCCTGGCATCAGCCCGAAAATTGGGCGCGAAACCGGCCAGGGGTCCGGCCATGGCCTCGATGAAGTCCAGCGCCGGTTGGCGCAGGGTTCGCTCGTAGTCCGCCTTGTGCGCTTCGAACCAGGCGCACTCGTTGTTCTCGGACAGTTGCTGGAGAAAGACCCGGGACTCTGGCGAAAAGCTCATAGCGTCTCCTGACGGTAGTCGATGGCGAGGCAACGCATTCCTGCCTAGCCGGAAATACCGGACAGAATCTTCTTCGTTAAGCGATGGCGGGACCTTCGTGGGCCGCCTCGAACTCCTCGATGGGCGAGGGCCTCCCGAACAGGTAGCCCTGGTAGAGGCCGCAGCCGCCATCCTGCAGGAAGGCACGCTGTTCCTGGGTCTCGACGCCTTCCGCCACCGCTTCCAGCCTGAGGGAATCGCTCATGGCCAAAATCGCCTCGACAATGGCAGCGTCGTTCCTGTCGCCCGGGACGCCGCGCACGAAGCTCTGGTCGATCTTGATCTGATTGAAGGGCAGGCGCTTGAGGTAGGACAGTGAGGAGTAGCCCGTGCCGAAATCGTCGAGGGAAAAGCGCACGCCAAGCTGACTTAGCTCGCGCATGCGCGCCACGACATGGTCGCCCTTTTCGAGAATGACACTTTCGGTCAGTTCCAACTTGAGCTTTTCTGGATTGGCGCCGCTGTCGGCCAGGGCCTTGCGGACGCAATCGACGAAACCGGGCTGGTGAAATTGCCGGGCGCTCACGTTCACGGACAGGCTCAGGCGGCCAAGGGCCGCATGACCGGCCCAGCTCCTGAGCTGCGCACAGGCGGACTTTATGACCCAGCGGCCGAGATCCACGATCAACCCCGAATCCTCGGCGACGGGTATGAATTCCGCGGGGGACACCCAGCCGCGGGTCGGGTGGTTCCAGCGGATCAGCGCCTCGGCACCGATCCAAATGCCGTCCTGATCGACCTGCGGTTGGTAATGCAGGACGAATTCGCGCTTGTCGATGCCAACACGCAGCGCCTGCTCAATGGCAATGCGCTCGTCGATGTCCGCCTGCATCTTGGGATTGAAGAAGCGGACGGCGTTACGGCCCGCGTCCTTGGCCTGGTATAGCGCGACATCGGCCTGCTTGAGCAAGCTTTCCACCGATGCCTTGCCGCCGCCAAACAGGGTCACGCCCAGGCTCGCGGTACCGACGAAGTGATCCAGGCTGTCGGCAAGGCCATAGGGTTTGCCCAGCGCCGCCAGGATCTTAGCCCCCAGGTGGCCGGCGTTTTGGACCGCCACCTGCTCGGTATTGCCGAGCCCCTCGACCAAGACCACGAACTCATCGCCGCCTAGCCGAGCCACCGTGTCTTCGTTGCGAAAACTCGATTTCAGCCGGTCGGCCACTTGCTTGAGTAGGCGGTCGCCCATCTCGTGGCCTTGCGTATCGTTGAGCTTCTTGAAGTGGTCCAGGTCCAGCATGATGAGGGCGCCATAGGTGCCGCTACGTTTGCTCAGGCTCAGGGCATGCTCGATACGATTGCCCAGCAGGCGCCTATTCGGCAGGTTGGTCAGGGCATCGAAGAAGGCGAGATAACGCGCCTCCTCCTCGGCAGCCTTCTTCGCGGTGACATCCTCCTTCACCGCCACGTAGTGGGTGATGCGTCCGTCGTCCTGGTGGGTGGGCGCCATGACCACCGATTCGATGTACTCCGAACCGTCCTTGCGTCGGTTGATGAACTCGCCCTGCCAGGCCTCTCCCGCGGTCAGGGCCGTCCACATGGACAGGTAGGTCTGGGGCGACGTCCTCCCCGAGTGAAGGATACGCGGGTTCTTGCCAAGCACCTCCTCTCGGCTGTAGCCGGTGTTGCGGACGAAGGCCTCGTTGACGTATTCGATCTCCGCATTCAGGTTGGTGATGACGATGCTCGCCGGACTCTGCTCGATCGCCTGGGACAGCTTGCGCAGCGTGGCCTCGGCCTGCTTGCGTTCGGCCATATCCTGGAAAACCATGATCCGGCTCCGGCCTTCCGCCGTGTCATAGCCGGCCGAGTGTTCCAGGACGGGGAGGATCCGCCCGTCGTAGGCCTTCAGGAAGACCTCGCCCTGATGGCGGCCTCCCTGCAGCACGGTCAGGTGCGCTTCGCAGGCCTGCTCGGCAACGGATTCTCCGTTCTCGGTTACGTGCAGGCCCTCGTGCATGCCCCTTCCGGTCAAGGCGCCGGAGGGAAAGCCCAGAATGTGCTCGGCCTCCGGGTTGACAAAGGAGATGCGATCGTTCCCCTCCACCACCACCACACCCACGCCCACGTTGTCGGTCAGCCCTTGCAGAAAATTCCGCTGGGTGGCGGCCAGTTGCAGGGTTCGAAGATAACGTGTCCCCAACAGCAACAAGCCAACGAATAGCCCCGCCAACAGAAGTTGCATGGTCAGCCGCTGCCCCTGATCGCTGGCGAAGCGATCCTTGATGGCCACATCCAGGGAGGTCTGCACCCGCCCCAGCAAGGTCCGGCTGCCGCTGTTGACGATACCACTCACGGTGGCGGCCAGTTCCGGTAACTGCTCATAGATTACCCGGGCATGCCTGGCCAGCATCTCGAACTTGCCTTTCTCGCTGGGAAGCACCCTGCCCGCCTTCTCAAGCAGCCTTTCGGTGTCGCGGATGGTGGCTTCCGAGGCGTGGCGAGGGGTGACCTCCAGTGCACGTTGGGTCACGCCCAGCACGACCTCGCCGAGATCGTGCTGCAGATGGCTATGAACCCCCGTGTCCGGCAGCCTGGGCAAGAGCCGCTCCAGTTCGAACAGGAAATAGGCGAGCGCATTCCTCACCACGGCGTTGTAGGACTTGAAGGATTCCGCACGCTCGGTTTCCTGGTCAAGCACATCCTTGTATTGCGCCAGACCGATGCCGACGGAGGCGGGCAGTTGCAATTCGTTCAGGGTCCGCAGGTCGGCCTGGATTTCGTTGATCTGATTGCTGATCGCGTCATAGTTCGGGTCGAGACCATGCCGCGCGCGCAATACCGATTCCCGAAGGTGCCCTTCGTCCAGGACCAGCTTGAAAATCAGATTACGAGCCTCGTTCAACTGGCGGGTCTCGACATCGCCAAGGGTGTATTGGTAAACGAGGCTGCCCAGCAGGCCCACGCCAGCACCCATGGTCAACAATAGCGCCAGGGTCCGCCAGGGCCTGGTCATGGAGCGACCTCCGGCAATCGCCCGGTCAGCGACTCCAGAAAGGCGATAATGAGCAGACGCTCCTCCGCGGAGAGTTCGAGACCCAACTGGGTGCGGGCCATAGTCGTCACCGCGTCATCCAGGGCCTTGATCCTTCCGTCATGAAAGTAAGGTCCGGTCTTGGTGATATTACGCATGCTAGGGACCTTATACTTGAACCTGTCCCTATCCAGGCCGGTCTGGTTGAACAAGCCGAGGTCGGCCGGCGTGACCTGGCGCCCTTCGAAGTAGCTCCCCATCACTCCCAGGTTGGCGAACATGTTGCCACCGATGTTGATGCCCTGGTGGCAGGCAATGCAGCCGATGTCCTGAAACAGCCTCCAGCCAGCCTTGGTTTCGGTGCTGATCGCCTGCGCGTCGCCCCGCAGGAATCGATCGAAGGGCGCATCGGGCGTCACTAGGCTGCGCTCGAAGGCTGCGATCGCCCCCTGTATGGCGTCCTGGTCGATGGCACGGCCATAAACCTTCCTGGCCAGGCCATTCAGGGAGGCGTCGGCCTGCAGCTTGTCTATCACCTCCGACCAGGTGGTGCCCATTTCGGCATGGGCCAGGAGCGGACCGCCTACCTGCTCCTCCAGCGTCCGTGCCCTCCCATCCCAGAACTGGCGGAAGTTATAGCCACTGTTCAGGACCGTCGGCGCATTGACCACGCCGGTTCTGCCCTCAATGCCCACGGAAACCCTCAGGCCGTCGGCACCGTAGCGACTGTCGATGGGGTGACAGGAGGCACAGGCAACGGTGTCATCCTGAGACAGGCGAGGGTCGAGAAACAGACGCCGGCCAAGCTCCACCTCGTCCGCGTTCACCGGGACCCGAAGTGGCAGGGGCTGAATGGGACCTTCCAGATACGCCTCGAGATCACCCGAGGGTGGCGCCTGCCCTGGAGGCTCGGCCTTGTCGCAGCCGGCGAACAACAGGACGACACCGACAAGCACCGGGAACAAGCCACCCCTGTAGGACATCAACCGCCCGTCTCCTGACCCAGGGTTTCGTGAGGACTTGGCCGTTTGGTGTTCAGGGCACCAGTCGACGATTCCTGAGCGCATCATTCGCATTGACCCGCATGGCGGGGTAACTAGCCTCATCCAGCCTGCCGCCCGCAACCAGAGGGGGAGGACTTCGGCGCCGGGTTGAGCGCACTTCGTTGTAGGCTTACGTCAGAGGAACTGACGGGGCCGCAATCGACTTGCCCCGCGGCGTGGGTCCGGGAACGAGCGCGCCAAGGATTCGAACTTACGGATACGGATAGGAAATTCAACCACCCGAGATCCACGATCGCGCGATGTTAGCCGCGTTGCGGACACCTGGCAAGCCGGTTGGCGGTATC
>CAZFZB010000051.1:0-18410 GCA_964523415.1 uncultured Chromatiaceae bacterium
ACCCTACACCAGATCGAACCGCTCGAATTCCATGCTGAACTGGCCACGGCCCTGGGTCTGGCTGCGCAGGTCGGTGGTGTAACCGAGTACCTTCTCCAGGGCCACCTCGCAGTCGATGGTGATCCGGTCGCCCTCGGCGCGAGTGGCGCGGATCAGGGCTTGACGGGACTGGAGATCGCCCAGTACGGCGCCGAGATTTTCCTCGGGGGCCACCACCTCCAGGGCCATGAGGGGCTTGAGGGGGGCGGGAACGGCCTCCTCCAGGGCCTTGTGAATGGCGCGGGCGGTGGCCGCTCGCAGGGCCTCGGGGGTGGAGGCGGCGCCGAAGATTTCTACCTTGAGGATGCGCGCGGCCACGTCCTCGACGGGCGTTCCCAACAGGGGGCCGGCCTCCAGGGCAGCGTGCAGGCCGGCGCGCACCGCGGCGGTCTGCTCGGCGTTGAGGGTCGCCCCCGCGGGCAGCACCTCGGGGATCTCCTCGGAGATCCGGGTGCCGGCGCCACGCTCCCGGGCCGCTACCTCGACCACCACCCGGGCCCGGCGTTCCGGGATCTTCTGCTCGATGATGGGCGGCGTGGCGTGGGTCTGATCGCCGGTGCCCGCGCCCAGGATGGTCTCGCGCACCGCCACCGCGGGCCGGCCGCTGCGCACGCCGACATGGAACTCCCGGTCCAGGCGTTCGATGACGATGGCCAGGTGCAGTTCACCCATGCCCCGCAACAGACGCTGGCCGGTCTCCGGGTCCTCCTCCAGGCGCAGGGTCGGGTCCTCCTCCAGGACCTTTTGCAGGGCCTCCAGGAGTTTGCCCTCCTCCGTGCCAGCCGCCGGTTCGATGGCCAGGCCCAGCACCGGCTCCCGCGCCTCGATGCGCTCCAGGCGCAGCAGGTGGCCAGGGGTGCAGAGGGTGTCCCCGGTGGTGGCGTGGCGCAGGCCGCCAAGCAGGACTATCTCCCCGGCCTTGGCCTGGTCCAGGGAGGTCTTGCGTCCGGCGTCCACATCGAAGATGCGTGTCACCATTTCGGTGAGGATGCGACCGTCGGCGGTCAGGAACTGGACCTTGTCGCCGGACTTGAGCTGGCTGCGGTAGAGGCGGGCAAAAACATGGCGGCGGCCCTCCCACATCTGGACCTTGAAGGCCAGGGCCACCAGGGAGCCCTTGGCGTCCATGGCCACCTCCTCCTCGCTGCCATCCGCCTTGAGGGCCAGGGAGGGCGGGCGGTCGAGGGGGGCGGGGAGGAGTGCGATGACGCCATCGAGCAGGGGCTGGACACCAAGATTGCGCAGGGCGCTGCCTCCGAAGCAAGGAAAGTGGGTGCCGGCCAGGGTCCCCTGGCGCAGGGCGGCCCAGAGTTCCTCGGGTTCCGGTTCCTCGCCGGAGAGGATTCGGTCGGCCAGTTCCTCGTCCTGTTCGGCGCAGGCCATGAGCAGGGTCTCCCGTTCGGTCTGGTACTGTTCCCAGATGTCGTCGGGGCAGGGCTCGTCGATCAGGTCGGTACCCTGGTCACCGGTGAAACCGATGAGGCGCCTCTCGATCAAATGTACGACGGAGGGGCGGCCGTCGGGGCCCTCCAGCAGGGGTAGGGTCACCGGCACCGGCTCGGCGCCCAGTCTCTGTTGCAGGCTCTCCAGGCTGTGGCGAAAATCCGCGCCCGGCCGGTCCATCTTGTTGATGAAGAAGAGGACGGGGAGGTTGAAACGGCAGCGCTGGCGCCACACCGTCTCGGTTTGGGGCTCGACGCCCCGCACCCCGTCGATGACCAGGATGGCCCCGTCGAGGACGCGCATGGAGCGCTCCACCTCGACGGTGAAGTCCACGTGGCCGGGGGTGTCGACGATCTGGAGCAGGTGACCGCGCCAGGGGGCCTTGGTGACGGCGGAAGTGATGGTGATGCCGTGCCTTTGCTCCTCGGCCATGTAGTCCATATGGGCGGCGCCGTCATGGACCTCACCGATTTTGTGGGAAGCGCCGGTATAAAACAGTATCCTTTCCGTCAAGGTCGTCTTGCCGGCGTCCACGTGAGCGGCGATACCTATGTTGCGAACGTGCGAGAGCGGCGAGGGCTTAGACATCGAAATCCATGAGGCAGTGAAATTCGTGAAAAGACAAATTTTGGGAACAAGCAAGGGGCTGGCGCTGTCCCCCTTGGCGGCGGGCATGAGCCTGGCCATGTTGGCATCCGGCTGGACCCCTGCCGCTGATGCCGACACCTATAAACTCACCGACCCCAATCAGGAGGTCGTAGGTCGGGCATTCTATGTAAAGAGCCGCAAGGAAGACACCCTTCTCGACATCGGCCGTCAAAACAACATGGGCTATGACGATATGCGCATGGCCAACAAAAAGGTGGATATCTGGGTACCCAAGGCGGGGGATGACGTCCTGGTGCCGGAGAGCTTCGTGCTACCGGATGCGCCCCATCAGGGCATAGTGCTCAATCTGGCCGAGAAACGCCTCTATTTTTACCCCAGCAATGGCAAGGAGGTGTCGACCTTCGCCATCAGCGTGGGTCGCGACGGTCTCGATACCCCCACCGGGCACTTCAAGGTCACATCCAAGGTGAAGGACCCGACCTGGACGCCAACGGCCGCCCATCACGCCGATCGTGCCAAGGAGGGGCGGGAGCCGCTGCCCGCGGTGGTGCCGGCCGGTCCCGACAACCCCCTGGGTCAGTTCGCCCTGCGTACCAGCGCCCCGAGCATCCTCATCCATGGTACCAACAAGCCCTGGGGCCTGGGCATGGAGGTCAGTCGTGGTTGTATCCGCATGTACCCGGAGGGGGTGGCACAACTCTTCCCCATGGTGTCGGTCAACGAACCCATCACCATCGTCAAGCAGCCTTACAAGTTCGGCTGGAGGGGTAACGACCTATATCTGGAGGTACACCGTGATCCCGAGGGGAGTGGGGCCCCCTTGCATGACGTGGTTCCGGCGCGACTGGCACAGGCCCCGGACGTGAATCTGGATTGGAATGCGGTGAAGAAGGCGGTGGAGGAGAACGCCGGCATCCCACAGCGCGTGGGAGGCCGGCAAAGCGGGGCGAACCGGCTTTATTTGGACATGATCTTCTGATACATGCGGTCAACGCGCTGGGTGGTGGCGTCGCAGCAGGCCTGAGCGGCTTCGGCCTTCTTCAGGGCCTCGGCGGCGGTGTCACGAGCCTGCTGGTCGGTGCAGCCAGACAGGAGGCCGAGGCCAAGGAGGGCGGCGGCGGAAAGAGAAATCAGCTTGGTCATGGATTAATTCTCCAGGAATTGTTTGAAAATAGGGGTTTCGCCCATTGGGGCTGTCTCAGTTATAGCACAATGCAAAGCATGAGTGCGAGAACTTGTCGAGGGTTTACCCCAGGGGAGGCCATTCTGACCACCGACGAGCGCCAATGGCAAGCGCTTGTCCCTATTTTGGGCTTACGGGGCTAGCGTCGGGGGCCAGCCCCGCGGGGTCCCGGTCTCGCCTCCTGGCACCAGGCCTGGCCAGATGGGGTCTGCCACCACCAAAGCTTGAGGAAAATAAAGAAGATGAGTAACGAAATCGAGGTTCGCGTCCCCGCGATCGGCGGGCGTGTCACGGTCGTCGAGGTTCTGGTCGCTACCGGCGATCGGGTGCTGAGGGATCAAGCCATCCTTACCTTGCAGGGTGACAAGGGGGCTGCGAGGATCGCCGCCCCAGCGGCGGGTGCCCTGGTGGAGATCCGGGTCAAGGCGGGTGACGGGGTGGCGGAGGGTGATCTCCTCCTGGTTCTGAATGCCGATACGGCGGGCGAGGCCACCCAGACCGAGATCGCCACCGAGGTGGTCGTGTTGGGCGCGGGGCCCGGCGGTTACACGGCGGCCTTCCGTGCCGCGGATCTGGGGAAAAAGGTGATCCTGGTCGAACGCTACCCGAGCCTGGGCGGCGTCTGCCTCAATGTCGGCTGCATTCCCTCCAAGGCGCTACTTCATGCCGCCCAGATCATTAACGAGGCGGCGGAAATGGAACATCTGGGCGTCCGTTTCGGGGAGCCGGACGTCGATCTGGATAAACTGCGGGCGAGCAAGGACAGAGTGGTCCAGAAGCTGACGGGTGGGCTGGCGGGTCTGGCCAAGGCGCGTCACGTCCAGGTCGTCCAGGGTAGCGGGCGCTTCGAGGCCCCGAATCGCCTCACCGTCGAGACGCGGGAGGGACGGGTGCGGATCAGCTTCGATCAGGCCATCATCGCCTGTGGCTCAACACCGGTGAAGATCCCCGGCTTCCCCCACGAGGATCCGCGGGTCATGGATTCCACCGATGCCCTGACCCTGCCGGACATCCCGGCCCGGATGCTCGTCGTCGGGGGCGGCATCATCGGCCTGGAGATGGCGACCGTCTATCAGGCCCTCGGCTCGCGTATCGACATCGTGGAGCTTCAGGACCAGCTCATCCCGGGCTGCGATAAGGATCTGGTCAAACCCCTGGAGAAGGTCATCAGCAAGCGTTACGACCGCATCATGCTCGGTACCAAGGTGACCAGCATGAGCGCTACCGCCGAGGGCATCCGGGTCACCTTCGAGGGCGCGGGCGCCCCGGAGGAGGATACCTACGATCGCGTCCTGGTAGCTGTGGGGCGCCGCCCCAATGGCAAACTCATCGGGGCCGAGGCGGCGGGTGTGACCCTGGACGAACGGGGTTTCATCCCGGTGGATCGGCATATGCGCACCAATGTCCCCAACATCTTCGCCATAGGCGATGTGGTGGGCAATCCCATGCTGGCCCATAAGGCCACCCATGAGGCCAAGGTCGCCGCCGAGGTCATCGCCGGCCTGCCGGCCCTGTTCGACCCTCTGACCATCCCTTCGGTGGCCTACACGGACCCGGAGGTGGCCTGGATGGGCCTGACGGAAAACGAGGCCAAGGCCAAGGGCATTGCCTATGAAAAGGGGGTCTTTCCCTGGGCCGCTAGTGGTCGCGCCCTGGGTATAGGACGCGACGAGGGTCTGACCAAGCTGCTCTTCGACCCCAATACCAAGCGCATCCTGGGCGCTGGAATCGTGGGTCCCAATGCGGGTGAGCTCATCGGGGAGACCGTTCTGGCCCTGGAGATGGGCGCGGACTACGAGGATATCGGCCTGACCATCCACCCCCATCCGACGCTGAATGAGACAATCTGCTTGGCGGCGGAGGTGGCCCATGGCTCCATCACCGACCTGCCGCCACCGCGCAAGCGCTAGGCCGAACGGGCGGGATCAAGCCTTGAAGCGGTGTCCGGGGGCATGGGGGTTGGGAGCCTGATGCGGCGTTTGACCCTGGTGGGGGGCCTGCTGGGTCTGGCTGGCGTCGTGGCGGCCAGCTCTCATGTGGCGCGCTCCCCGGTGACCCCGGCCAATGGTCCCCTCCCGAACGAGGGGATTCCGGCGGCCGGGCGGGTGGACATCCTGGCGCCACCCCCGCCTGAGACGGCCTTGCCCTTCCCGCCGGTCAGCCCGGGGAGGGGACAGCCCCTGGATTCCGGCTTTTTCTCGCCCGATCACCTTCTGAATCTGGGATTTTCCTTCATCGTCGGCCTGGCGGTGGGTTTCGCCTTCAAGGTCGCCTTCAAGATTGCGCTGGTGGGTGGCGGTCTCCTGCTGATTGCCCTGGTGGCCCTGCAGCACGCCGGCCTCATCGACATCAACTGGGCTGGCATGGAGGTGGGCTACGACGGTTTCGCGGCCTGGTTCAAGGCCTACGCGGGGGGGCTCAGGGACTTCATGGCCAACAATCTCTCCAATGCCGCCTCCTTCACCGCCGGCCTCTTGCTGGGCCTCAAGATTTGATCCGGCCTTGTCAGGACGGCCGCGGGCTGATTTCAGGATGTTGCTTGGGCTTAACTGGCTGGGGGTGCGAGGGGCTTCTGGGCCCAGTCGCTGGCTGTTGATCGGCCTCGGCCTCGGCTTCCTGGCCGGGGTGATCGCCCTTGCCAGCCTCCTGTTCCTGGCCAGGGGGGTTGAGCCTCCACTGCATGACCTGACCACCTCGCCCCTGGTTCTGGACCGTCACGGCCGTCTGTTGCGGGCCTTCACCGTCGCGGATGGCCGCTGGCGCTTGCCGGTCACATTGGCGGAGGTGGACCCCCTTTTCATCCGGATGCTGCTGGCTTGCGAGGATAGACGGTTTTACGATCATGTCGGCGTCGATGTCCTGGCCCTGGGCAGGGCGGCCCTGCAGTGGGCCGCCAACGGGCGCATCGTCTCCGGGGCCTCGACCCTGACCATGCAACTGGCGCGCCTGCTGGACGGGCAGCCGACCCGGGGGCTGGTGGGCAAGACGCGACAGATGATCACCGCCCTCGCCCTGGAGCGGCAACTGGATAAAGCGGCCATCCTCGAACGTTACCTGCTGCTCGCCCCCTATGGCGGCAATCTCGAGGGGGTGCGTGCCGCTACTTTGGCCTGGTTCGGCAAGGAGCCCGGGCGCTTGACGCCGGCCCAGGTGGCCCTGCTGGTGGCCTTGCCCCAGGCGCCGGAGGCAAGGCGCCCGGACCGGGACCCGGCGGCGGCGGAGCGGGCGCGGGATCGGGTGCTGGCGCGCGCGGTCGCCGCGGGAATCCTCGCCAGAGACGAGGCCGAGGCGGCGCAGCGGGAGCCCATACCCAACCGGCGCCGTCCATTCCCCATCCTGGCCCCGCACGCCACTCAGCGGGTGCGGGTGGCGCACCCCGAGGTGGGGGTGCAACGGCTGACCCTGGACGCGGAGCTCCAGGCCAGGCTCGAGGCGCTGGCCGCGGAGCGGGCCCTGGCCTTGGGCGAACGCCTGTCCCTGGCCCTGCTGGTCGTTGACCATGGCACCGGCGAAATCCTGGCCTCCGTTGGTTCGGCGGGTCTGCTGGCGGGGGATCGCGAGGGCTTCATCGATATGACCAGGGCGGTGCGCTCGCCAGGATCGACCCTCAAGCCACTGATCTACGGCCTCGCCTTCGAGGCGGGCATAGGCCATCCGGAGAGCCTGATCGAGGACCGACCAGCGGGCTTTGGTCGCTATGTCCCGGCCAATTTCGACCGCGACTATCAGGGCACGGTGACCCTGCGCCGCGCCCTCCAGCTCTCCCTCAACATCCCGGCCGTCAAACTCCTGGAGGCGGTCGGACCCGCACGCCTGGTAGCCCGGCTGAAGCGGGCCGGGGCCCACCCCGAACTCCCGGACCTGTCGCCGCCCGGTCTCGCCATCGGTCTGGGCGGGGTGGGGCTGCGTCTGACGGATTTGGTGGCCGTCTATGGGGCCATCGCCCGGGGGGGGCAGGCCTTGAGGCTGGTCGAGAACCTGTCGGCACCTCCTGCTTCGACCCCGGAGGAGACCCCCATCCCCAAGGATCCCCCTAGGTTACAGCGGGTGTTGGACGAGGGTGCGGCCTGGCAGGTCGGCAATATCCTAGCCGGGGTGCCGCCCCCCGTGGCCGCCAACACCGCCGGTCTGGCCTTCAAGACCGGCACCTCTTACGGCTATCGGGATGCCTGGGCCCTGGGTTACGACGGTCGCCATGTGATCGGCGTCTGGGCCGGCCGTCCGGATGGCGCCCCCGTTCCCGGGCTTACCGGTATCAGCGCCGCCGCACCCCTGCTGATCGATGCCTTTGCGCGTCTGGGCCCGCGTCAACCCCTGCCCCCGCCCCCACCGGGTGTCTTGCGGACCAGTACCGCCAAACTGCCCCCACCCTTGCGTCAGGTTGGGGGTACAGCCGCGACCTCGGGGCCTCGTATCGCCTTTCCCCCCGCGGGCTCTCGCCTCGCCCTGGCGTCCGGGGGCGAGGCGGAGCTGACCCTGAAGGTGCGGGATGGCCAACCGCCCTTCACCTGGTTTGCCGATGGGGCCCCCATTGCCCGGGAGCCCTATGCCCGGGCCACCCGTTGGCGCCCCGCCGGACCGGGATTCACCACCCTCGCCGTCGTCGATGCCGAGGGCCGCTCCAGCCGGGTGCGTATCTATCTGGAGCCCGGGCCCTGAGTGCAATCCCGGGCCCGCCGTGTCACACTGATCCCATCCCCGGCACCCAGGCTGCCATGCCTCCGCCGCCAGCTCTCAACCCCCGAGTCCCGATGCCAGCCTCCGTACCCACATCCGATCGTCTCATCAGTCCTGACGCGGCTCCGGAAGACAAGGCGCTGGATAGGGCCATCCGCCCGCGCCAACTGGCGGACTATGTTGGTCAACCGGCGGTGCGCGAGCAGATGGAGATCTTCATCCACGCCGCGCGCCAGCGCCGCGAGACCCTGGACCACGTCCTCATCTTCGGTCCGCCCGGCCTGGGCAAGACCACCCTGGCGCACATCATTGCCCACGAGATGGCCGTCGGCCTGCGTCAGACCTCGGGTCCGGTGCTGGAGAAACCCGGCGACCTGGCCGCCCTCCTCACCAACCTGGAACCGGGGGATGTGCTCTTCGTGGACGAGATCCACCGCCTTAGCCCAGTGGTGGAGGAGGTCCTCTATCCAGCCATGGAGGACTACCAGCTCGATATCATGATCGGCGAGGGGCCGGCGGCTCGCTCCATCAAGCTCGACCTGCCCCCCTTCACCCTGGTGGGGGCCACCACCCGTGCGGGCCTCCTGACCTCGCCCCTGCGGGATCGCTTCGGTATCGTCCAACGCCTGGAGTTCTACTCGGCGGAGGATCTGACCCACATCGTCAGCCGCTCCGCCCGCATTCTGGGCATCGAGGCCGAGCCGGCCGGCGCCGCTGAGATCGCCCGACGCTCCCGGGGCACGCCGCGCATCGCCAACCGCCTGTTACGTCGGGTGCGCGACTATGCCCAGGTCAAGGGCCAGGGCCACATCACCGCTGGGGTGGCGGATCTCGCACTGTCCCTGCTCAAGGTCGATGCCCAGGGCTTCGACCACATGGACCGTCGCCTGCTGGCGGCGGTCATCGAGAAGTTCGACGGCGGCCCCGTGGGCGTCGATAGCCTCGCCGCCGCCATTGGGGAGGAGCGTGGCACCATCGAGGATGTGCTCGAACCCTTTCTCATCCAGCAGGGCTTTCTGATGCGCACCCCTCGCGGGCGCATGGCTACCCAGACCGCCTATCTGCATCTGGGTATCCGGCCGCCGCGACCAGCCGCTACCCAGGGTGGTCCATTGGGGGATTTGTTTGGCGAGATTTGACAATAGGCTTGGATCGGTTCCTTCAGCCTGACTCGGCGCCTGCGGCACCGAATGTTCGTGCGGGCGAAGTTGGGCTAGATGCAATGAAGGCACAGCTCCATACAGCCGGACTGGGCCTTGAAGCCAAGGCTGATCGGTAACGACGGACTCGCGGCTGGCTGATCGAGGTGGTTCAAAACGAAGGGTCATCCTGGCCGAGTGCCATGCATAGGCTTTCAGATGGGTTTCTGAAGGGATCCGCCGGTCGAATGACCGGTCTGGGGGATGCACGAACGGCAGGAACTAGCCGCGAGTTGCCTGACACAAGCCCCATCGGGTCAATCCGGTTTTCAATTCTGCCCGCTACCTCATGGTTGCCGCTTAGGAACCCCTTCCAGGCCCGTACGCCACCGGCCATTGTCTGTGCCGTCCTGATCAGGTCCGGCCTGCTGGTCGCCTCCGGCGGATGGGACACCCGGCTTCGCCATGCGCAGGTCGGGCAGGAAAACCGCCAGCATGCCGATCAGCGGCAGGAAGGAGCAGAGCTTGTACATTGCCTCGATGCCCCAACGGTCGGCCAGTTGCCCGAGCACGGCGGCCCCGATGCCGGCCAGGCCGAAGGCCAGCCCGAAGAACAGGCCGGAGATGGTGCCCACCCGGCCGGGAATCAGTTCCTGCGCGTATACCACCATGGCCGGGAAGGCCGACGCCAGCATGAAGCCGATGGCCAGCGTTAGCAGGGCCGAGGTGCCCAGGCCCACGTAGGGCAGCATCAGGGTGAACGGCGCCACGCCGAGGATCGATAGCCAGATCACCCGCTTGCGTCCTATGCGGTCACCGAGCGGCCCGCCGAGCAGGGTGCCCATGGCTACCGCGAACAGGAAGATGAACAGATGGTACTGCGCCTCGCGGGTGCCGATACCGTAGTGCTGCATGAGGAAGAAGATCAGGTAGCTGCCGATGCTTGCCAGATAGAAGAACTTGGAGAACATCAACGCCAGCAGCACGGATAGGGTGGATAGCACCTGCCGCCGGGGCAAGGAGTGCAGCCTGGGCGCTGCCGCCTTTTTCGGCTGGCGGTGCTGGTTTCGATACCAGAAACCGACGCCGGTCAGCACCATCATGGCTAGCAGCGCGAACAGCGAAAACAGGGCGATGCTGCGCTGGCCATGCGGCAGCACGATCCAGGCCGCGAGGAGTGGACCGAAGGCCGCACCGGCATTGCCGCCGACCTGGAAGATCGACTGCGCCAGGCCGTGCCGCCCACCCGAGGCCATGCGTGCCACCCGTGAGGCCTCCGGGTGGAACACCGCCGAGCTGGTGCCGACCAGCGCCGCCGCTAACAGCAGCATCGGAAAACTCGAAACCTGCGACAGGGCCAGCAGCCCGGTCAGCGTGCAGCCCATGCCCAGTGCCAGCGAAAACGGCTTGGGATGACGGTCGGTGTAATAGCCCACCAGCGGCTGCAATAGTGAGGCCGTGAACTGGAACGACAGCGTGATCAGGCCGATCTGCGCGAAGGAAAGTTGGAAGCCGCTCTTGAACAGCGGATAGATGGCCAGCATCAGCGACTGCATGGTGTCGTTGAGGAAATGCGAAAAGCTGATCGCGCCCAGCACATTGAAGGCGGTGCGCTCGGCAGGGGTGTGCTGGGTGGCGGAATGGGTGGAGGCGAGTGACATGTGTCGTGACGTGCCGGAGGTTTTCAGGGCCACCCCTGGTGTTATGGGTGGGGAGGTGCCCTGCTTCAGGAATTTCCGGATGATGCTACGCGAACGGCGACCGCCTGAGTAGAGCGGACCTCGGAATGGCCGGATTACGGAAGTGACGTCAGCCAGGTCCGGGCCGGGAACAGCCAGGGCTAACATTGGACCCTGCGTTGTGCCCAGAGCGCCGCAAGCGCGGTTTCACACTGGATTCCACCCGCTGCTGACGCGCTGCCCTTGTCTTTCCCGTCCGGAAAAAACATACACCTGGACCTTCAAAACAGCGGGAAAGGGTACTCATCCCCAAAGGGGTTCGCGGGCCGCGCCCGCCCCGCACGCTTGATGTGGACCGGATCGCCGATCATGGCCCGGCTGAAGAGCAGCTTGGCGTCCTCGTATTTCAGTCGCACGCAACCGTGGGAGTCGGCGTGACCGGGTAGCCAGCCCTCGTGGATGAAATAGGGCCCATGAAATTGCAAGGAATAGGGCATGGGGGTGTTCTGGTCGAAGTAGTTGGTGTACTTGCCAGAGCGTTTGTCTTCCTCCTTGGACAGGACGCTAAAGTCACCCGCCGGCGTGGGGTGTTCCGGAGAGCCCGAGGAGACGGGGCCGCTGGCGAAGACCCGGTCATCCTCGCGATATTCGAAGGTCTGGGAGTCCAGGAAGATGGTAATGGACCTCTGCTGGGCCGGGGGAATGGCGTAACGCTGGTCCTCCGGCGGCTGGGGACGCGGTTCCTCGGCAGGTCTGACCCTGTGCATGGCAGCCATTCGTTCCTCTTGATGGGCGCAACCGACAGCCGCCAGGGAACTGGCCAGGAGGGAAGCAAGGGCAAGGCGGAGGTTTGACATCTATCCCTTCTCGGTAGCTTGCCAAAGGATGGCCTATGACGTGGTCCGATGCAACCAGGCTAGGGCCGGTGGCCCTGCCTGGGGGGCTTGCCACTCGGTTGCGCCAGCCTGCGCGTTCTGAGTTACCAGCCTGGGACATCACCCGTCATTGACCTCCGTCATGACCAGCCAGCGCCAAAAGATTATAATTCCCCAAGAAATTGTCCCCCTCGGATGTTCACTTTCATGCATCTATCCCCACCGATCGAACTCGTCTGTCCCGCTGGTAGCCTGCCGGCGCTGAAAACCGCCATCGATAACGGCGCCGATACGGTGTACCTGGGTTTCAAGGACGCCACCAATGCCCGCAACTTCACCGGACTGAATTTCGACCCACCGCGCCTGCGGGAGGGGATCGCCTTCGCCCATGCCCGGGGCCGCAAGGTGCTGCTGGCCCTCAATACCTATCCCCAGGCCGGCAACTGGTCGAGTTGGACGGAAGCGGTGGACCGTGCCGCGGACTTTGGCGTCGATGCCGTGATCCTGGCCGATCCGGGGCTCATGGCTTACGCGGCCAAACGGCACCCGGGGTTGCGGTTGCATCTCTCGGTCCAGGGTTCGGCGACCAGTTATGAGGCGATCAACTTCTATCACGAGCGATTCGGCATCCAGCGCGCCGTCCTGCCCCGCGTCCTGTCCCTGGCCCAGGTGGAGGGCGTCATCGCCCACACCCCGGTGGAGATCGAGGTCTTCGGCTTTGGCGGCCTGTGCGTCATGGTCGAGGGCCGTTGCGCCCTGTCGGCCTATGCCACCGGCGAGTCGCCGAATTGCCAGGGGGCCTGCTCCCCTGGCCGGTGGGTGCGCTGGGAGGAGACGTCCCAGGGCATGGAGACCCGCCTCAACGGCATCCTGATCGACCGCTTTGCCGAGGGGGAGCGTACCGGCTATCCGACCCTCTGCAAGGGCCGTTTCGAGGTCGAGGGGGCGACCTATTACGCCATTGAGGAACCCACCAGCCTCAACACCCTGGAACTGCTGCCCGAATTGGCGCGCGTGGGGATTCGCGCCATCAAGATCGAGGGTCGCCAGCGCAGCCCGGCCTATGTCGCCCAGGTTACCCGGGTCTGGCGTGCGGCCATCGACGCCCTCAGGACCGCCCCGGCGCGCTTCCAGGTGGCCCCGTCTTGGATGGCCGAACTCAATAAGGTCTCCGAGGGTCAAAGTCACACCCTGGGCGCCTATCACCGGCCTTGGAAATGACGCCTTCATCACGGGAAATGCACTCGATGCGACTGACCCTCGGACCTCTGCTCTACTACTGGCCGCGCCAGCAGGTCCTGGATTTCTACGCCGCGATCGCCGAGAGCCCCGTGGACTCCGTCTACCTGGGCGAGACCGTCTGCTCCCGCCGCCACGAGTTGCGTCTGGAGGACTGGCTGGGTCTTGGCCGGGATCTTGCGGCCGCTGGAAAGGAGGTGGTCCTGGCCACCCAAGGCCTGATCGAGTCCGAATCCGATCTCAAGGGCCTGCGCCAGATCATCGGCCAGGATGAATTTCGGGTCGAGGCCAACGACATAGCCGCCGTGCGTCTGTTGGCGGAGGCCGGGGTTGAGAATTGGGTCGCCGGGCCTACGCTCAATGTCTTCAACCCCCGTACCCTGGAGTTGCTGATGGCGGCCGGTGCCGGGCGATGGGTTCTGGCCCCCGAGGTGTCGGGGACGGCCCTGTCCGAGATCCGCGCCGGCCTGACCACGCCCATCGACGCCGAGGTCTTCGCCTATGGGCGCCTGCCCCTGGCCCATTCGGCGCGCTGTTTCACGGCCCGTCATTTCAACCTGCAAAAGGATACCTGCGAGTTTCGATGCCTCGCCATCATGGACGGCCTGTCGTTGCGCACGCGGGAGGGCGAGCCCTTCCTGACCCTCAATGGCGTCCAGACCCAATCGGCGCGGGTCCACAATCTGTTGGCCGACCTGCCCAGCTTGGTCGACCGCGCCGAATTGTTGCGCATCAGTCCCCAAGGCGCCCATACCCTGGAGATCCTCAACCTTTTCCGCTCCGCCCTGGATGGGAGCTTGACCCCGGCCTTGGCCCTCGACACCAGCCGCGACTATATGCCCGAGGCCCCCTGTAATGGCTTCTGGCATGGCCGGCCTGGGGTCGAGCAATACGTTGCCGCCTAGCGCCCAAGCGACCCTCGTTCCAACCCACGGCCGCCCCACCCGATCCATCGGGTGATCTGGTGATTGCATTGGAGTCCGATCATGAAGCTTCTCCCTCGTTTGCCCACCCCGCCCCGTTTCATCGCCGTTCCTCTCGACCGGCTGCGGCAGCGGATCGAGGAGCGGCTGGAAAATCCGCGGATCCCTGACTTCAACCTGCCGCCCGCCCTGGCCCGATTCCTGGCCCGGTTGCCCGTGCAGCCACCAACCCTGGCCTTGACCCTAGCCCTGAACCTGGCCCTCGATCGGATCCTGCCCCGTGATGTCCTAGCACCCCTGACCGGGCGCTGGCTGCGCATGATCGTCACCGATGCCGGCCTGACCCTCGATTTCCACCTGAGTGAGAAAGGGTTCCGCTCCGGACCCCCCCAAGACGAGCGCCCGGGTGGCAAACCCCATCTCACCCTATCCGCCCGCACCCGCGACTACCTGGCCCTGGCCCTGCGCGAGGAGGATGCCGACACCCTCTTTTTCAGCCGCCGCCTGCGCATGGAGGGTGAAACCGACCTGGGTCTCCTGGTCAAAAATACCCTGGATGCCGTCGATTGGGACGCCCTCAAGGAACGGCTGGAGCGATTCCTGCCGCCTCGTGACCCTGAGACGACGGGCTATTCCACCGCCTGAGCGTCAGGGGGCATCCGGAAGCGACAAGGGCCTGGACCTTGTCTAGGGTCCAGGCGGACGCGGGCGAGGGGTGGGGCGACATGATCGACGCAGCCGTACTTCGGTGCCAGGTCGGGTTAACGGGACTTAAGGAGGGTGCCATGCAAGGGATTCAGACTCCTTATTACCTGATCGACCAGTGCAGGCTGCTGGAAAATCTGGAAAAAGCCGCGCGGTTGCGGGAACTTTCCGGGGCCAAGGTTCTGCTAGCATTGAAGTGCTTTGCCACCTGGTCGGTCTTTGACCTGATGCGTCCCTATCTGGATGGCACCACCACCTCCTCCCTGTACGAGGTGCGTCTGGGGCGTGAGAGGTTCGGCGGCGAAACCCATGCCTATAGCGTGGCCTATGCCGATGACGAGATGGCCGAGGTCGTCCGCTACGCCGATAAAGTCATCTTCAATTCGGTCAGGCAGTTGCTTCGATTCGAGGGACCTACGGCGCGGATGGCGCGCGGGCTGCGCCTCAACCCTCGGATCAGTGCCTCCGCCTTCGACCTCGCTGATCCTGCGCGACCCTTCAGCCGCCTTGGCGAATGGGATCTGGCGCGAATCGAGCCGGTGATCGATCGGATCTCGGGGTTCATGATCCATTACAACTGCGAAAATGCGGACTTCGCCCGCTTCGACCGGATGCTGTCAGAGATCGAAACCAGGTTTGGAGGCCTGCTGAAACGGGTCACTTGGGTCAGCCTGGGGGGCGGCATCCATTTCACGGGTGCCGATTATCCGCTGGAGAGCCTGGCCGTACGCCTGCGCGCCTTCTCGGACCGTTTTGGCGTTCAGGTCTATCTGGAACCGGGCGAGGCCCTGGTCACGGGGGCGGCGACCCTGGAGGTGACGGTTCAGGACTTGTTGAATAACGGCAAGGATCTGGCGGTCGTCGACAGCTCGATCGAGGCCCATATGCTGGATTTGTTGATCTATCGCCTCGATGCCCGCACCGAGCCGAATGAGGGACCCTACCGCTACATGATTTGCGGCAAATCCTGTCTGGCTGGGGATGTCTTCGGTGAATGCGCCTTCCCCGAGCCCTTGCGGGTGGGCGACCGGATATCGATTCAGGACGCCGCCGGTTATACCCTGGTCAAAAAGAATTGGTTCAATGGCCTCAAGATGCCGTCCATCGTCATCAAGGGGTGTGATGGCTCCTTGCGACTGGTGCGGGAATTTGGGTACCAGGACTATGTATCGAGCCTTTCCTGATACCTGGCTTTACCGGTCATCTCGAAAGGCGGGTAGTGCGGAGTCTGTTGCATTCTGCCTATCCTGATGCCGGAGGCGCGCGACTGGATGCCACCTATTAAGCAGCGCAACGCAATGACCCATTGGGGCCCGGGGGAAGAGATGGCTTCGGCCATCGACGGAGGTGCCTCGCGGCAATTACCCTATCAGCCCGCCGCTGGCGTGCACACTGTTTGCCACGCGGGTGGCCCCACCGCCGGATCGAACGAGCCAAGACTCGATCTGACCCAGCGCGAGTTGGGGACCATGCTTCATTGCCTGAAAAGCGGTCTTTTCATAGATTCTTGACGAGGTGCTTATGGCCTGGACATATCTTCTCCTGGCGGGGTTGTGCGAGATCGGCTGGCCTATCGGGCTCAAGCTTGGTTGGAGCGAACAAGGTGTACGGCCCATCTGGATCGGCGTTGCGGTTCTGTGCATGGCGGTCAGTGGCGCCTTGCTCTATTTGGCCCAGCGGGAGATACCCATGGGAACCGCCTATGCGGTTTGGACCGGTATAGGTGCAGTGGGCGCCTTTGCAGTCGGTATTCTCGCCTTCGGCGACTCCGCAACCCCGCTCCGAATGCTTGCGGTCGGGCTGATCCTTGCCGGTGTCGTGGGTCTCAAGCTCACTTAGACTCTTTATGATCCAGCGGTGCTATACCTAGAGCTATTCCGGCCATCAGCAAAATGCAATTTTCTTCCCGACTTCGCTCGATAAGAGAGACAACCATGCCAACCTTCCGCACGCCGCTCCTCTATGCAGCCATGCTCTGCCTCTCCTGGGGCATGGCGGATGCCGCCCCAGTCGAAAGCGCCGATTATGTGCTCACAAATGGCGCCGTTTATACAATCGACGCTGCAAGCACCAGGGCCGAGGCCGTTGCAGTCACCGGGAAGACCATCACCTATGTCGGGAGCAAGGAGGGCGTCGCGGCCTATGTGGGAAGGGACACGCAGGTCATCGACCTCCAAGGCCGGATGCTGCTGCCAGGCTTTGTGGAGTCGCACATCCACCCCACATTGGCGATCGTTGCCTCTGGTGCCGATCTGCCGTGCGACTCCGTGGCCGAGGTCTTGGCGAGGACCAAGGCCTGGGCCGATGCCCATCCGGATGCCAAGCTGATTCAGGGTTTCGGCTGGCGCTATACCCTGTTTCCAACCACCGGCCCAACTAAGGCCGAGCTGGACAAGCTGTTCCCTGACAAACCGGTGCTGCTGGTCGCCATCGACGCGCACAGCGCCTGGGTGAACAGCAAGGCCCTGGAGTTGGCCGGGATCGATGCCAAGACCCCCGACCCCGCGCCGGGCGTGAGCTTCTTCCAGCGCGACCCGAAGACCAACGAGCCGACCGGCTGGGTGGTCGAGACCCTCGCCGAGCAGATGGTCATGGCCAAGCTGAATCCCCCTACCCCCGAGGCCGTGATTGCCGCGGCGGCCGAGAAATTCCAGGAGTTTGCGGCCTCGGGGATTACGGCCGTGTTCGATGCAGGGATGGGCACCATACCGACCGAACAGGGTCTGGCCGGATACCAGCAGTTGGAAAGGGAGAACAAGCTGCCGGTGCGAGTGGTCGGCAGCTATTACTGGAACAATCCGGAGGTGACCGACCCGGTCGCCGACGTGCTGGCGTTGCGCGACAAGTTCAATTCCCAGCTGGTGCAGGTCCGGGCGCTAAAGATCATGTTCGACGGCGGCGAGGCCCAGCATACGGCGGTTATGCTCCAGCCCTATGCCGACCAGCCGGGTTTTCTTGGTGAATACGCACTCGATGAGAAGTTGGTCAAAGCCGCAGTGCTCAAGGCGCAGGCCAATGGTGTGGATACCCATGCCCATTGCTACGGGGATGCCACGGTCCGCACCTACCTCGACGCGGTGGAGGCGGCGCGTAAGGCCTACCCGAACAGTCCGTCACGCCATGCCTCCGCGCACAACATCTTCGTCAGCGACCAGGATGTTCCTCGCTTTGCCAAGCTGAATGTGACCATGCAGAGCTCTGCCCAGTGGGCGATGCCCGATCCGACCATCAAGAGGACGGCCGGGATCGTCGGGGAGGACGTGGCCTTCCGCGAATTCTTCCGCCACAACTCCGTTCTGAAGGCCGGCGGACGCGTCGCATTCGGAACCGACTGGCCAGCCTCGGGCTACATCGTCACTTATCGCCCACTGGACGTCATTCAGGTGGCGGTCACCCGGGGGATCCTGTCGCGGTTCGGAAAGGACCAATTCGCCCAGGTATTGCCGCCAGAAGACGAGCGGCTCACCCTGGACCAGGCCCTCAAGGCGCAGACGGTTGACGCCGCCTATGTGCTGGGGCTTGAGGACAGGATCGGTTCGCTCCAGCCTGGCAAGCTGGCAGACCTCGTGGTCATCGATAAGGACCTCCACGGGTTGCCACCCGACGAAATCAGCAACGTCAAGGTCGATCTAACCATGATGAATGGCAAGATCACCCATCGTGACGGGATATGACCAGGAAAAGGGTGCGCCCATTAAGACAGCACTAAGAGTGGTAGTGAGCCTGATGAGACGGGTGCTTACCTAGGTGTACTGCCTTGCCGGCCAGAAGGGGACGGCATAGCAGGCGGCCCATATTTATCTTGGCTATGTCTGCGTTAAGTGTTGGTCCCCGCTGAGGGCTCCGAAGGCCTGCCCGAGAAACAGCTCTGGCGTGAGGATGCCGGAGAACCGCTCCAG
>CAZFZB010000052.1:0-15096 GCA_964523415.1 uncultured Chromatiaceae bacterium
CTATGACCCGATCCTGAGCCGCCTGGGGAGTTCGTTCAAGGGGTGAGGCGGCCTGCCGGACCCCGATTGTTCAGGGACGCGGCCTAATGACAAAATGCCTGAATCCCCTGGTCACAAGGGGTCAGGCCGCCGTAAGGATTCTCGGTTCGAGTTGCCCGATCGCCTGGGGCTCACGTCTGGCGGGACTGGCATGGGAGCGTTAATCCGGAGGCGCACCCACAATGATGGTAACCATATGAAAAAGCTATTATTACTCTGCCTGTTCGCGGCAGGCGCGCAGGCCGCTACCCCCATAGTTCGGGAAGGTGCCTCCTGTCCCCCCGGTTATTATCGCAGCGGCGAATATTGCACGCCCTCCAGCCAGGATACCAAACCCGCCATTAGCCGCCAGGGTTCCAGTTGCCCGCCCAATTACTATCGCAATGGCGACTACTGCGTCCCTTCCAAAAAGGATGTGGAACCGCCTATCACCAGGCAGGGATCGACCTGTCCACCCCACTATTACCGCAATGGCGACTATTGCGTGAAAGGCAAATAGATCCCTGCCAGCACCTAGACCGCCGCAATAGCGACAGGGGTGAGAGTGCGCACACCCCTGCACCCTGACTATCCCTGAGCCTACAGCCTCCCGACCCTCATCTGTATCTTCCAGATGATGACACGCTTCGTATCGGCGCTTCCCCATAACCCGGCGATATCATGCGCAAAATTCAGAAGCACTTCCTCCTGTCCCACCTCCTGAGCATAACGAACCGCCGACCAAGTGGAGAGATAGCCCAATAGCTCCCGCAAATCCCATTGCAGACGGATAGCCGCCGGGGGTGGCTCGAGTTCCAGAAACGGGAAGTCAAGGGTGGCATAACCGCTGTCAACCAATCTACGTTCCGGTGGCCAGAAGGATCCGATTTCATGCCAATAGAAGTGCTGAAACCGATCATTCAGGCCAGGCCCGAGGTTGGGGACTCCATAGCTGATCAATGCCAGGACCGCCTCGGCTCGCCCCACTCGCCGCACCTCCTGGTAGAAGTTGGGCAGATCGAACCAATGGGCCGCCTGGGCCGCCGTGATCAGATCGACACTTCCCTCCATGAATGGCAGATGTTCCGCGGGGGAGCACCGGTAGCTGATATTTTCAGCCTGCACGGCATTGGCGATTTGATCGGCACTCGGATCGATCCCGATGATGTGACGGAAATGGGGAGCGAGCAGCCTGGTCAGTTGACCGGTACCACATCCCACATCGACAGCGAGTTGGGTATCCGGCGCGAGCGAGGCCAGATAAGAGGCCATGGCGGGGGGATATTGAGGTCTGAAGACAGCATAGGCCTCGCCGCCCCGATCAAACCAATTCCTGCCTTTAATGGAAGGATTATTCATTGATCAGCCTTGCTTCTCCATCCTGACAAGGTATTGGTGACCTAGCGTTTTTCAGAACGGTATGATCCCGGTGGACCTGGGTTCACTGATGATGACCAGGGCCAGTCCTAAGAACCTACACACTACAGGGGCTTTAAGCCGCCCAACTTCACCCCGATAAACCGGCCTTCCTGGTCAAACTCATAAACCAGGTCTCCCCTGGCCAGGGGTTCACAGGCCCGGCAATCCGCCAGGGTATCCTGGAAGACGAAGCGGGATACGCCGTCAGGGCCAACCTCATGGCCTACCAGGCTGGGTCAGGCGATGAAGAAGGCTTGGGGATGAGCCGCTAACAGGGCCCTGACCTCCGGCCTTTGTTTATCCTGCTCCGAGAAGTCATACCCTGCCGCGTGAATCACCCCGGCCGACTGACTGGCCAGGGCATAGAACTGATTGGTATTGGCGCGAAAGGTCTCCAAGAGCAGCAGGTCGGTGTTCCCGTATTCGGTAAACTCAACCACCCAGGCCTGCTCCCTGCGCACGAAGGCCATCGCCTCCGGGCTTGCCCCGCTGCGCCGCATCAATTGCATCACACAGTCGAAATCCGGGATGCGGCAGTTCCTGTAAACTGCATCGCCCTGATTCCAAACCACATCGGGTGTCAGCACGGGACCCGGAGTCCGGCTGGTAGCCCCAGCCTCGAGGGCACGCAATTGCGCCAGGCGGTCCTGGTAATGGCTTACCAGGCAGGATGCGTGGGTGCATCGGTTCCGGTTCGCCAACCATTGCCTCTGGCTGGCCTTGAGTTCTTGCTTGGTATTGACGCTGATGCCAGACGCCATCATTCCTCTGTAGGCCTTGGCCATCTGGTCATCCAGGGTGCTGAGATCCGGATTCCGGCAGATTTCCTGCTCGACCGGACTCGATGCCTTGGCGCAATCAAAGGAGGCCGCCTGAGCATTCAGGGTGACTAACGCCAGACAAAAATAACGGCAAAGGCGGAAGGCAGGGTGCTTGACTGAGATCATGTGCGTCTCCGGATTTCGGCTCGCTGGAACCTGAATAGGGAATACCGGCCGAAAAGAACCCCTGGTCAGGGATAGGCCCGGTCTGCAAGCCAATCCCGCTGCAGCCGTGCCTGGATCACCACGTCCTCGAAGATGTCCCACTTGCGTACCTGTTGGCGCAGAATGCCTTCCTGTTGAAAGCCCAATTTCGCCAACACCCGTCCCGAGGCGGGATTCCGCACCATGTGGTGGGCATAGATGCGGTTCAGGCCCAGGTTTCCAAAGGCGTGATCGAGCAGCGCGGGCAAGGCCTCGGCCATGAAGCCTTGACCCCGGGCCCTGCCCGTCAGCCAGAAGCTCAACTCGGCCTGGCGATGCTCGGGGTCGATGTCGCGAATCTCAACCAAGCCATAGCAGGCTCGACTGGCGGCGTCAAAAAGGGTCAGGGCCAAACCCCGACCCCGGCGCATCTGGGCCTCCCGGAACCTCACGTAGTGCTGGGCGGCTTGCCGGGTGAAGGGAAAGGGGATGGAAATCATGGTGTCGGCGATGTCTCGCTGGTTTGCGGCGGCCTGGATCAGATCAAGATCCGAGCGGTCAAGGGGCCTCAGGACGAGACGTTCGGTCTGGATTTCCGACAGGGGCATGGGCGGGAGCTAACGGCTAGGTTGGTGAGGGGGTTGAGCCGAGGTGAACTCTGGCAGCGCCGCGCGATTGGACGACGAGGAGGGAGGGCCCCGCTACAGGACGCTCGTTCTGTCCCTCTCATCATCCTCGGCCTTGGTCTCGCGTAGCAGTTGCTGTACATCCCGCTCGTCGTAATAGTTCTTGTAGAGAAAAAACCCCAGCCCAATCACCAGAGACAGCAACAACAACGCTAGTATGACCATGAGAAATCTCCTGTCAGGGGAATAGATTACACACCTGTCTTAAGCATAGTCAGTTCTAGGCCCAGGAACTCGTCCCTGATGCCAGGGGCCTGGCCCAGATCATCACCGCTCGCAGATGGGCCGATACGCCTACACAGTAATAAGGCATGGTTGGAGTAGTACACCCCTCTTCGCTTCAGGTGTGGGGTCCTGACGGCCGTCCCCACCGAGGAGCACGATGCCAGCCTGGAATGCGACCGCTTCATTACCTTACCGCCGCATATCGGGGTGGAAATGTCCCAAAGTCCGTCAGTCGCGCTGATCGCCCCAGCAGGCGTCGTAGAGGCCAGTGGAGCGCTCCACGCGCCGTGCCGCGGCATTCTTCAGACACTCCGACGATGCCACCAGGGCCACCGATTGGCGCGCCCGGGTGATGCCGGTGTAAATCAGTTCACGGGTCAATACCCGGCTCTCGGCCCGAGGCAGAACCAGGATGACCCGATCGAACTCGGAGCCCTGGCTCTTATGTACCGTCATCGCATAGACGGTCTCGTGGGGCGGCAGGCGGGAGGGTAGGATGCGGCGGCTGCCCTCGGCGGTCTCGAAGAAGACCCGCAGTGCCCCACCGGCATCGGCGTCCGGCAGGATCAGCCCCAGGTCCCCGTTGTAAAGCCGCTGGGCGTGGTCGTTGCTGGTCACCATCACCGGACGACCCGCATAGACCTCGCCAGTACGCCGGATCAGCCCGGCCTGCTCCAGGGCCTGCTCGATCCGCCCATTGAGGGTATGTACGCCGAAGGGACCCTCGCGCACGGCGCAGAGTACCCGCATGCGGTTGAGGGCGACCAGGGCGGCCTCGGGGTCTGCCAGTGCCTCCAGGACCTGGCGGTGGGCCGGGACCAGCTCATTCACCACCAGGCCGGCCAGGGTCTCGGGGGTCGGATCCGCCCGGGTCACATCCGGGAAGGCCGCGTCGTCGAGGACCGCGAGGGCCCGCTGGCCGTCGCCGTCGTTCACCGCCCGGGCCAAGGCGCCGATTCCGCTCTCACTTCGGAAGCGCCAGCTCTTGCGCAGTACCACCAGATGGTCCGCGATGGGCGGGATCGGCCCCGGGATAGGCTCCAGGTCCACCCCGGCCACCTTACCGATGGCCCGGCAGAGATCGGGCGAGTAGCCGAGCGGCGCACCCCGCCCGCAGATGTCCCCGAGCACCATGCCGGCCTCCACCGAGGCGAGTTGGTCCTTGTCCCCGAGCAGGATCAACCGGGCCTGGGGCGGCAGGGCCTGGAGCACCCGGGCCATCAGCGGCAGATCCACCATCGAGGCCTCGTCCACCACCAGCAGGTCCAGGTGCAGGGGGTCTTCGGGCCCGTGGCGGGGATTGGCCCGCCCGGGCCGGAACCCCAGAAGCCGGTGCAGGGTCTGGGCGTCCTCCGGTATCTGGTCGGCGATCCCGGGATCCAGGCCGAGCTGCGCCTTGGCATGGTGGATGGACTCGGAAAGCCTGGCGGCGGCCTTGCCGGTGGGCGCGGCCAGGCCGATCCGTGGTATCCGGTCGCCGGCCTGTTCCACCAGGAGGGCCAGGATGGAGGTGACGGTGCGCGTCTTGCCAGTCCCAGGACCCCCGGAGATCACGCAGAAGGGCCTCAAGACCGCCAGTGCCGCCGCCACCCGCTGCCAGTCGGTCTCGGCGGATGGCGGAAAGATCCGGTCCAGGCCCTCTCTCAGCAAGGCCCAGTCCAGGTGCGGGACCCAGGTGCCGGCGCGCCTAGTCAGGGCATCCACCAGCATCCGTTCGAAGTGCCAGTAGCGGGCGAGATAGAGCCTGTTATGGTCGTCCAGGATCAGGGGGGCGTACTCCCCGGGCCCACCGACCACCGACAAGCCCCGCAGCACCTCCGCCCAGGCGTCTGGTGGAGGCGGAACCAGGGGGTCCAACAGCCCCTCGGCGCGGAAGAGCGGGTAGTCCCCGCAGCGGGCGAGGTCCATGCAGACATCCCCCTCGCCCACCCGGTGGCTGGCCAGGGCCGCTGCCAGGAGCAGCCAAGGTTCCTCGACCCCGGCCAGGGCGGCAATACGTCTGGCGAAGTGATAATCCAGGGCCCGCAGCGCGTCGAGGGCCACGGCGGTCTCGAGCTGCCGTCTCATATCGACCCCCTCCCAGGGGTGCCATGGATGAAGAGGCGGTCCAGTCGCTTCACCAGTGCCGGGTCCGGGCGGTCGTGCCAGACACCAGTAGCGGGCCCCCGTTCCGGGTGCATGCCGCGCAGGAAGAGATAGAGACAGCCGCCGAAGTCCCGGCCGTAGTCGTAACCCGGCAGCCTGGCCCTCAGAAAGCGGTGCAGGGCCAAGGTGTAGATCAGGTACTGAAGGTCATAGCGGTGCTCCTGTATGGCCGCCGCCATGCCCTCGCGCCCATAGGCGGCGGGGTGGCGGCCGAGGAGGTTGGATTTGTAATCCACCAGGTAATAGCGACCCCGGAAGCGCAGCACCAGGTCGATGAAGCCACGCATCAGACCGCGCATGGCCTCGAACCCCAGCCCTGCCGCACTGGCCCGGTAAGCGAGGTTGCCGCCGAGCGCGGCTTGCAGGGTTGCCGGGGTCAGCCCCGCCACCGGGAAGTGGAACTCCAACTCCGTCAGCCTGTCGGCCAGGGGAATGTCCCGCAGTCGCAGTCCGCTATCCGTCTCCAGCCGGGTGTCCAGCACCCGGGTCACCAGGTCCACGACCGCCGCAGTCCAGTCGGTCTCGCCGCCCGGAACGCCGCGCCGGGTCACCCGCAGTTGCCCGTAACGCAGGAGCAGGGCGCGCACGGTACCCTCCAGCGGCTCGCCAGTGGCTTGCGGGAAGTCGATCTGCTCGAAAACCTGGTGTAGCAGTTGGCCCGCATGGGTCCCGGTGGGCAGATCGTACACCGGGTCGGCGAGGGGCGGATTACCCTCGGCCTCCTCCAGCGGCTGCACCGGGTCGCCCTTGGGCGCGTCATAGTCCGGCTGCTCGGACTCGGCGCCCCGCACCAGGGCCGAGTAGCTCGATACCCGCCAGCCGCTGTCGATGGCACCGCGGAAGACCGCGGGGGTCAGACGTTCTCTATCCACCCTGGGGCCAGCCCAGGAGATGCCGGGCGCGGACTGGATGTCCACCACCGCGATAGAGCCCGGGGCCGAACCGGCCAGGGCATCCAGATCCGCGCGGATGCCAGCCTCGTCTAATCCACCCATTTTGCTTCTTGGGGGGGTTGCATCCGGGTCGGGGTGCAGCAGGTAGGCCAGGGCCGACACCTCGACGTCCCTGATTCGGCCCCAGCAAAGAAGACAGAGCCGGGCGGCCCGGGTCACCGCCACATAGAAGAGCCGCAGACGCTCGGCCAATTGCTCGATACCCTCCAGGGCGCGGTGGTTCTCGAGGTCCGGAGAGCCGAGATCCAGGCGGGCGGAGCGGTCCGCAGGGTCATGGAAGAAGGGTGGCGGCTGATTCCTGGTAGAGAAGTAGGTCCAGGGAAAGGGGATCAGGACAACCGGATACTCCAGGCCCTTGCTTTTGTGCATGGTTACCACCTTGACCAGCCCCTCGTCACTCTCCAGGCGCAACTGCCTGGCCGCGTCCCGCTCGTCACCGGCACGCTGGTCGGCGAACCAGCGCAGCAGCCCGTCGATGCCCGGATACTCCCGAGACGCCACCTGGAGCAGTTCCAGGAGTTGAAGCAGGTTGGTGAGCCGGCGCTCGCCGTCCGGGCGCCCCAGTAGCCGCCTGGCGATACCCTCGCCCTGAACCAGGGACTGCATGGCCACCAGGAAGCCCTGGTGCTGCCATTGGTCGCGGTAGCCCTGGAATCGGGCCAGCACCTCCTCCCAGGCGATTTCGTCCAGGTCCAGGGCCTCCAACTCGGCGGCGTTGCGTCCGAGCAGGGAACCGGCCAGGGCGGCGCGCACCAGCCCCTCGTCGTTGAGAGCCGCCAAGGCGGCCAGGACGACCCCCAGTTCCCAGGCGTCGTCGCTGGCAAAGACGCTGTCCTGACCCAGGGTCACGCTATTGATACCGCGGGTGCGCAGTGCCTCCTGAATGGCCGCGCCCTCCCGATGGGTGCGCACCAGGAAGGCGATGTCCCCCGGCCGCAGCGGCCGGTCCCCCAGGGTGGCGGTGCCCGCATCCGCCTGATTGAGCAAGGCCGCGACCTCCCCGGCGCAGGCAGCGGCGGACTCTACCTGGGCGGCCTCCTTGCGGATGTAACCAGGTGGCTTCTTGGTCTGGTTGGATTCTGTCACCGCCAGCATCATGAAACGCAGTGGCACCGGTTCGGCACCCTCCAGCCACAGGGGTTTCCCATCCGCGTTCGGGGAGTGGGCAACCCGGCGATAGGGAATAGAGTCGTCATAGATGAAGGGCCGGCTGGCCCTGGTGAAGAGGCTGTTGAGGGCCTCGATCAACCGGCTTCCGGAGCGCCAGTTCACCCCCAGGGTGTATTGATGCCCGTCCTGGGCGCTGTCGTCCCGGGCCTGCATATAGGTGAAGATGTCGGCCCCACGGAAGGCATAGATGGCCTGCTTGGGGTCGCCGATGAGGAAGAGCCCGCAACCCGGCTGCCCGCCATAGACCCGGCGGAAGATGCGGTACTGCTGGGGGTCGGTGTCCTGAAACTCGTCAATCAGTGCCACCGGATGGCGATGCCGGATGGACGTGGCGAGGGCGTCCGCGCCCTCCCCGGCAAGGGCCAGGTCCAGGCGCCGCAGGAGGTCGTCGAAATAGACCAGGCCCTCGTCGCGCTTGCGCCTGTCCATCGCCTGGCGCAAATAGGTGCGGGCGGCAACGAGAAAGGCGGTCCGCTCGGCCCGGGAAAAAGCGGTCACCAGGTCTTGCAGCCTGCCGCAACAGTCGAAAAAGGGGTGCCCCGGTACCTTGTGTCCGGGCTTGGTGCCCTTCTCGGCGAGCATGGCGGGGGTCAGCCGAGCGAAGTCCTCGCCGAGCTTGGTGGGTGGCTCGGTCAGATCGGCCGTCGTCCGGGCCAGGTCCAGGACCCGGGCCACCACGCCCCCTTGATAGGACCGGCGGTTGATCGCCGGGCTCCCTTCCAGGATTGCCCGGACCTCGTCACCGCGCTTCTGCCACAGGGTCCGGAACTCGTCGAAGACCCTCATGAGTTCGGGGCGAAGCCGGTCCGCCTCGGCCTGCGCATCGGGCGGCAGCAGGATCAGGTCGTCTAACGCCAGGCTGGCGTCGAGCTCGGCGAGCAGTTTCGCCGGGGTCCGCCAATGCCCAAGCAGGCGTCTGGCCTCCCCCCGGCTCGCGATGGCCACCCGCCGGCGCCAGAAGTCGGCGGCCGCGGTCTCCTTAATCCGGGTCTCGTCCTCGATCAGTTCCTGCTCGAAGGCGGCACCGCTCTCGAAGGCGTGGTCCTGGAGCACTCGCTGGCAGAAGCCGTGAATGGTGTGGATTGCCGCCTCGTCCATGCGGGTGAGCGCGTCGGCCAGGGTGCTGCGGGTGGCCTCCCGGTCGGGAAGCGCGAGGAGCAGATCGACCAGCACGGGGTCCTCGTCTCGGTGCGCCTCAGGGTCTCCCGCCAGCCATTCGAGGGCCTGGGCAACGCGTCTGCGGATACGGTCGCGCAGCTCTTCGGTGGCGGCCTGGGTAAAGGTGACCACCAGGATGCCATCCACCTCCAGACCGCGCTCCAGCAGCAGGCGCAGGTAGAGGGTCGAGATGGTATAGGTCTTGCCGGTGCCGGCGCTGGCCTCGATCAGGACCAGGCCCTCAAGGGGGAGACCGAGAGGTTCCAGGGGTTTCATGGTCCCTCCTCGCTGTGTTTGGCGATTTCCATAGGACACTCCATGGGTCCGAGGATGCGCCTGGCGTTGGCCTCGAAGGCATCTCCCAGGGGGTCGCGGCCACGAAAGGCGATGGTCACCGCCAGGTCCGAGGATTCGGATGCCGGCCCATACTCGGCGTCCCAGGCCTTGTGGAAACCGTCGTCGTATTCCTGCTTCTTCAGCCAGGCCAGGGCGCTCTCGGGGAAGAAGGCGAGCGGCGCGCACAGCCCCTGCCAGCGTAGGGCCAGGAGGTCGGCGAGGTGCTTCCGGGCCTCCTCGGCATCCGCGAGCGAATTCATATGGAGGGTTGCATCCTCCGCGAGGTAGCGGCTAGAGAGGGCCATCCCCGTGGGTGCCTGGGCGTTGAGGGCCAGGTGTCGGACCCAGATGCCGAGCCTATCCTTGCAGCGCAGTTTGCCCAACCTGGAGTCCAGTAGGCCGCCCTCGCGCAGACCGGTCAATCGGCCCTGGAGCCTGAACCCCTCGAGATCCAGGTCCACCTCCAGGGGCTCCACCGGCTCCTCGACTTCGAATGCCGTGAGCCGCCGGCAGAAGGGGTCCACCACCCCCAATTGCTCCTCAAGCAGCAGCTCACCCGGCGATCCATGGGGCAAAAGTCCCTCTCCCCGCAGCCGTCCCAACATCTGGTCCTGATCAAGTCCGGCCAGGCGCTGGCGCAGCAGGCGCTGGCGCAGGTCCCAGCGCTCCAGGCCCGCGGCGTCGAAGGGCTCCTCGTCCTGCGGGGACTCGGCCTCGTCCGGGAGCCGCAGGCCCAGGCGCCGGGTGAGGAAATAGCGGGCCGGGTTGCTCAGGAAGCGCACCAGGTCGTCAATGCTGCAAAGCCGCAGGGACTCGTCTGGCGGCCCGAGTGGGGTTGCGGCGAAGGCAGGGATGGTCGCGCCGCGCCCGCTGCGGGCGGCCTCGGCCCAGATCCGCGAGTAGCTGAAGAGACGCGGATCCGCACCGTCGAAATAGGCCCGGCCGAAGGGCTGCAATGGGTGCTGGATCAGGTGCCGGTCCGACCAGCCATGGCCCTGCTTGAGGTAGTCGATTAGCTCGCTCACCACCACCGAGGGGACCTTGATGCTGTCGTCGCGCTGGTCCCGGCCCACCCAGCTCAGATAAAGCAGATCCCGGGCCGACAGCATGGCCTCCAGGAAGAGATAGCGGTCGTCACGCCGGCGGAAACGATCACCCCGGCGCGGGGTCCGGGCCATGAGGTCGAAGGACTGCGGGCGCTGGCTGCGGGGGAAGGCCTCGCCATTCATGCCGATCAGGCAGACCACGCGAAACGGGATGCTTCGCATCGGTACCATGTTACAGAAGGTGACCCGCCCGGTCAGGAAGCGTTGGGCCCCGCGGCTGTCCTCCAGTACCGACTCCAGCAAGGCGCGCATCACCTCCAGGGACAGGGTTCCGGAAAAACCGGTGCGCCCGGCCAGGGAGACCAGGGCATCGAGGCGCTCGCGCACCAGTTGCAACACCGGCTCCTCGTCCTGGTCCGGGGCAAGCAGATCGGCGATGAGAGCATTGACGGCCTCGCGCCAGTCTTGAGGGGAGCGGGCCTGGGTAAGGCGCCGCCGCCAGCCGCCCAGGGTCTCGATGAAGTCCGCCAGGGCCCCGAGCCAGGCCACCTCGCCGCCCTCCAGGTCGATATAGGGCAGGATGCCTGCAAAGGGGTTGAGGTCCGGGTCCGGAGGCAGGGCATAGCCGAGGAGGAGCCGGTCGAGACCGAAGCGCCAGGTGTTGGCCCGCGCCGGAGGCAGTTCCAGGGTCGGGCCCATCTCGGCATCCTCGCCCCAGCGCACCCCGCTCTCCATCACCCAGGTACGTATCCGCTCGAGCCCCGCGTCCTCCAGACCGAAGCGCCGACTCACCGCCGGGACCTCCAGCAGGGATAGGACGGAGCTCGCCTCGAGCCGGCTACGGGGTAGTAGCAGGAATTGTCGCAGGGCCTCCAGTACCGGTTGCTCCACACCCAACCGGCGATCGGCGATGGACCAGGGGATACGCTGCTCCGGCGGCGCGGCGGCGAAGACGGCATCCACGTAGGGGGCGTAGAGATCGATATCCGGGGCCATGACGACGATATCCCTGGGCTCCAGGCCAGGCAGATCCTCGAAACAGCGCAGCAGCCGGTCATGCAGAACCTGGATCTCGCGCAGCGGCCCGTGGACGCTGTGCAACTGGATCGAGGTATCGTCCACCGGCGCGGGTGGCTGCGGGTCTTTGCGGGCATCCACCAGGTCGAGCACATCCAACTGCACCCGATGCAGCAGGCTGTCGGCCTGTGGGGGCTCGAAGAGGTCATGGTCCTCGCCGCCCAGTTCCAGCAATTGATCCAGGAAGACCTGCCCGGCATGACCCAATGAGGCCAGGAGCGGGTTGCCTAGGTCCAGAAGGCCCGTGGGGTCAGGCTGGCCGGCTCGGCTAGCCCGGGCCCGGCGGCGGGCCTGGCCACGCTCGTCCACCAGGTCGGCCCAGTATTCCCGGCAGGGGTTGAGATAGAAGCAGTGTACCGGCAGGTGCTGGGCCAGCAGGCCCAGGAGGTCCATGTAGACCGGCGCCAGGGCGGTAAGTCCGAACAGGCACACCCGTTCCGGTAGGCCCCCCGCGGTTGGCGGGCCCTGCCGCATGGCCGCGGCCAGGTCGGCCATCAGGCGGGCGCGATGCACCTGCCCGGACTCGGCGCCGAGTGCACGCCACAGCCGGGCCTGCCACTGCTCGTCAGTGCCGGCCTCCCAACCCAGCACCATCTCCGGGCGCTGGACCAGGTACTGGTCGAACAGGTCCGCGACGCGCCGGGCGAGTTGGAAGAGGCGGAGATCCGATCCATCCCCGGCCAGGTAGCGCCCCAAGGGGGCGAAGGCGTCATCCCCGAGGTGCCTGGGCAGTTGGCGCAGGATGCGCCACAGGAGTGCCTCCCGGTCGAAAAGCTCGGGCTCAGGGGCGTCCGGAAGCCAGATCTGGAGCAACCGCCAGAAGAATACGGCCGGCAGGGGGTAGTCCAACCGCGCGCTGACCCCAATGCGCTCGGCGACCTGCTGGTTGATCCAGCGCGCCATGCCCGGGTTCTGCACGACCAGGATCTCGGCACCAAAGGGGTCGGACAGGGGCTGGTCGGTCACCATCGCCAGGGCCTCGGCCAGAACCTCCAGACGGTTGCTGTGATAGCAATGCAGCATCCTCTCGCCCATGACCTTTGTCTCCCCGCCCTCAGCCCGATACCAGGGACAGCCGGCTGCGGCCGCCCCCCTGCTTCTCGATCTGCACCTTGACCCCGATGCGCTCCACCAGGGTGCCGACATGGGAGATGACCCCCACCTGACGGCCGAGCCCGTAAAGCGCATCCAGGCTGGCGATGGCGAGATCCAGGCTGTCGGCATCCAGGGCCCCGAATCCCTCGTCGATGAAGAGCGACTCCACCTGGACCCGGTTGGAGGCAAGCGAGGCGAGCCCCAGCGCCAGGGCCAGCGAGACCAGGAACCCCTCACCACCGGAGAGGCTCTGGACCCCCCGGACCTCATCCCCCATCTCGCGGTCGATGACCTGCAGGTCCATCTCGGCCCCTGGTACTCGCTGGAGTTGGTAGCGCCTGGCCAGTTCCGCGAGCTGAACATTGGCGTGTGCGACCAGCAGCTCCAGGGTCAGCCCCTGGGCGAAGGTCCGGAATTTGGAGCCATCCGAGGAACCGATGAGTCCGCGTAGCGACTCCCATGTGTCCCGGCGTGCCCGCTGGCGCGCAAGCTCGGATTGCAGGGCCGCGCTGAACAGGCGCCGCCGCTCGTCCTCCTCCCGACGGCCGTGCAGACCGCCCCAGCGCCCCTGAGCCTCCTCCAGGTCCGAGACGGCGGAGGCAAGGGCCCCATCGATGGACTCGGCGGGCCACTCCGGCACCCCCGTAGCACCCTGCTCCTCGAGGTGCCTGGTACGTTCCTCCAGCAGTCCAACCGCCACCTTGCGGGCATCGTCGAGGGCCTGGAGTGCCGCGCGCTCGGCCTCCACCCAGGCCGCGTCATGCTCGAGGGCCTGGCGGAGTCCATCCAGGGTCAGGCCGTGCTCGGTGAGCGACGCCTCCAGGCCGGCGGTGGCCTGGGCCAGATCTGAGACCTGGTCCGCGAGGGTCTGGGTCTGGACGGCGATTTGGCCCTCCAGGGCAGTGAGCTGTCGGCGGGTTTGGTCCAGGGTCTCCCGGCTGCCATCCAGGGTCTTGCGTGCCTCGGCGATGAGGGTGTCCAGGGATTGCTCGACCTCGTCCGCGGGGCGGCCGTCCAAGCAACTGGTGCGCTGGGCAACGAGCCGCGCCAGCGCCTCCTCCTGCTC
Source organism: uncultured Chromatiaceae bacterium (assembly GCA_964523415.1). Taxonomy (GTDB): domain Bacteria; phylum Pseudomonadota; class Gammaproteobacteria; order Chromatiales; family Chromatiaceae; genus M0108. Next base: position 13,360 of record CAZFZB010000052.1, read on the forward strand.
CCTGAGGATGGCGATGCAGCGTTCCAGATCGGCCCTGGCCGAGTCCAGCCTTGTCCTCGCCTGGGCCAGCCTGGGCTCCAGGCCCTGCCGGGCCTGCTGCTGTTCAGCGCCTGCGGTCTCCCACCGCCGCCAGTCCTGGACCTCGGCGTGACACCGTTCGGCCAGGAGTCGTGGGTCAGACTCCAGCTGGTCCCGCCAGTCCGCGATCCCGGCGAAGGGCACTGCCAGCAGCCCCCTGACCTCCTCCAGGGTTCGGTTGGCCCGCTCCTCGGCCACGGCCGCGCGTGCCTGCGCCTGGCTACTGTCATGCAATCCTTGTTCGATCCCCCGAAGCCGTCCCGCGCACGCCTCTCCCTGGGCTCGCAGTGACTCGAGGGCGGCCCGGGACTGCTCGATCCGGGCGACCAGGGTGCGACCCTGCGCCTCGTCGCGCAGGATCCGCCCCAGGTGCTCGCCGAGTTCCGCGAGTGACTGGCTGACGCGCCCCGCCAGACCCTCCTCTAAAGGCGAGCCCGGGCGTAGGCCATCGGATGGCAGGACGGCCCAGAACCCCAGCAGCCGTTCCATTTCGGTCTGGCCGGCGGCGATTTCCCCTGCCAGTTCGGTCGCGCGCCGCTCGGCCTGCTCGGACTCGGTGGTAGCGGCGGCCTGCTCGCGGGTCAGGGTATCGACCCGGGCCCGCAGCGCCTCGACCCGATCCGATTGCTCCCGGGCCAACCCCTGCAGCAGGCCGGAGTCCCGGTCCGCCCAAGGGTGCTGCTCGGCTCCGCAGACCGGGCAGGGCTCACCCTCCACCAACCCCTGGCGCAGGGTCTCCACCCGCTCGGCGCTGGCCAGCAGCAGGCGCTGATGGGCAGACTCCGCCTCGACGAGGGCGGCGCGCAATGGCACCACCTCGGCCCCCATTGTCTGGGCCCGGGCGGCGCTGGACTGGTGTCTCGCCTGAACCTCGGCCAGGGTGGAGCGGCGAACCTCCAGGTGGTCCCGGGACTTGGTCGCGTCCTGGACCAGGCGCTGGCGCTGCTCCAGATCCTGACGGCGGGAGAACAGGGACTCCCGTTCGGCGGCCAGTCGCACGGGGTCCAAGGCCGCCGCCTGGGAGGTCAGCTCGCGGATCTGGGCATCCTCCTCCTCACGCCGTGTCGCTAGTCCTTTGGCCTGGTTGGACTCGGCCTCCAGGGCGGCGCCGAGCCGGGTCGCCTCGGCCCGCGCCTGGTCCTGCCCCGTGCGGGCCTGGTTGCGCTCGGATCGGGCCTCGGCGTAGCGCGCGAGTTCCCGCTCCCAGCCCTCCCACTGGGCCGCGACCGGGGCCAGTCCGGCGTGTCCGGCGAGCCAGCCCTGGGCCTCGGCCAGGGCGTGATCGCAGGCCTGGGCCTGGTCCTCCAGGGTCTTGAGCGACCCAGCGGCGCCCTGCACCCCGGTCTCGGCCAGGGCCAGCCCCTGGCGAGCCTTGGACAGGGGGCCCTGGGTGCCCTGGATCAGGGTATCGAGTCGGCGGGCCTCGGCGAGCGCGGGGGCAGCGGCCTGCCGGGCCTGCTCGGCGGTGGTGAGACCCAGGGTGGCGGCGGTCATCGCGAGTCCGGCTTGCTGGACGGACTGCCCGAGCAACTCGGCCTCGGCCCTTGCGGTGCCCAGGGCTTGGCGGGTATTAGACTCCTCCAATTGTGCCTGATCGCGCCTGACCAGAGGGAGGCGCAAGGGTTGCAGGCCTCGCACCCGATCCCATTCCAAGCGTCT
>CAZFZB010000052.1:15196-18191 GCA_964523415.1 uncultured Chromatiaceae bacterium
CCAGAGGGAGGCGCAAGGGTTGCAGGCCTCGCACCCGATCCCATTCCAAGCGTCTCGGCCCCGCCGCCGCCTGATCCTGCTCGGCCTGGTCCAGCGCGGACCTGGCCTGCGCCTTCTCACCCGCGAGGCGCTCCCGAGTCTGGTACCAGGCCCGGGCATGCCCCAGCCGGACCTGATGCAGCCGGCACTGCTCCAGTCGAGTCAGGGCCTCGGCCAGCTCGACCTCCAGGGTCTGGCGCGCCTGGTCATCCAGCGGGCGCTGAGACTCCAGGCGCTCCTCGGTGAGCCGCAACTGCTCGGTCTCGGCCTTGGCCCGCTCATGGGCCGCACGAGAGAGCCGGCCGTAGATCTCGGTGCCGGTGATGCGCTCCAGGAGGTCCGCCCGCTCCTTGGCATCCGCCCGCAGGAAGGCGGCAAAGTCCCCTTGGGGCAGCAGCACGGATCGCCTGAACTGGTCAAAGTTGAGCCCTAGCAGGGACTCGATCCGGGCCAGGACCTCGGTCTTGGTGCTCCCGAGATCCGTGCCGGAGCCCAGGTCGATCAGCCCCATTTCCTGGAACTGGCAGCGGCCGTCCGCTCGGCCGCGGGCACGGCGTACCGACCAGCGGGCCCGGTAGCAGCGCCGGTCGCTGCCGCGGAAGTCCACCTCGGCATATCCCTCACCGGCACCGCGTCTCAGGATGGTGCGCACGTCATTGGCCTTGAGGCGCAGGGTCGAGTCCTCGTCGGCCCGGCCCACCTCCACACCGCTGCCGCCGAGTAGCCGCGGCATACGGTCATAGAGCGCGAGACAGAGCGCGTCCAGGATGGTGGACTTGCCGGCACCGGTGCTGCCGGTGATGGCGAACAGCCCGGCGCTATCCAGCGGCGGGGCATCGAGCCGTACCTCGAAGGGTCCGGCCAGACTCGCAAGATTGCAGCCGCGGATGGCCAGTATCCTCATGGCTCGGCCCCCTGCACCTGCTCCAGCATTTCGTGGAATGCGCCCATCAGATCCTCAGGGGGCTCATCCTGGTGCTGCTGGCGGTAACGCTCGCGAAAGACAGCATCCGGGTCCAACTCCTCCAGTCGTTGACCTGGGCTGGTGGCGGCGAGCCCCATGGCGCGGCCTGGATACTCAGCGGAGAGCTTGAGCAATCGGGCTGGGCGACCCTCCAGGACCGCGTCGATACGCGAGCGCAGACCCGGGTCCGGCCGATCCAGGCGCACCACCACCTCCAGATAGGGGTGGCGCTCCGGCGGCAGGTCGGGATCGAACGGGAATGCGGCCAGGGCCGATTCCACGGACTCCAGGCTCTCGCTGCCCTGCTCCGGGTAGCGGTGAATCTCCACCAACCTGGGGATCGGCAGGGACTCGATGACGGCGGGTGCATCACCGTCCAGGTCCACCTGCACCACCTGGTGAGGGTAGTTCCGCTCGTCCAGGGACAGGGGGATCGGCGAGCCGGCGTAGCGCACCCGGTCCTGCCCGCCCACCGTCTGGGCCAGGTGCAGGTGCCCGAGCGCGACATAGCCGAGTCCTTCGGGGAAGAGCCCCACCGGCAGGGCATGCTGGTTACCGCCCAGGATGCGTCGTTCGGAGAGATCCGAGAGCCGGGTGCCGACCATGTAGCAGTGGCCCATGGCCAGGCGCGACTGGCCCGGCTGCCTCCGAGCCTCCAGGTCCGCGATGACCTGGGCATAGAGCGCGCCGACGCCCGCGATGAGCGGGTCCCCGTCGGTTGCCGTGGCCGGCAGGTCAGAAGGCCGCAGAAAAGGCACCGCCGCGCACCAGGCGGAGACCTGACCGGCGGCATCCCGTAGGGGCACCACCAGCCGGTCGGTGTCCAGCCGGCCGTCAGCCAGGCGCCGTGGGCTGCCCACCACATGGACCTGCAGGGCATCCAGGATGGGGGAAGGCGCCTCTAGCCGGGCGGCGGAGTCGTGGTTGCCGGCGATGGCGACGACCTGGAGACGTGGCAGCCGCCTCTGGGCCACCACTAGGAAGCGGTAGAGCATGGCCTGGGCCGAGGCCGGCGGGTTCGCCGAGTCAAAGATATCCCCCGCGATCAGCAGCGCATCGGCCTGCCGCAGCTCCAGGGTGAGAAGCAGCCAGTCCAGGAAGCCCTGATGCTCATGGTCCCGCCCGAGGCCATGCAGGCTGTGTCCTAAGTGCCAGTCGGCGCTGTGGATGATGCGAAGTCCCATGCAGGTTCCACTCCCATTCGATCGGTGGCAAATCCAGCCGATGATCCTGGGAAAATATCCCCTGTTTTCGGGGTTCGGTCAATTGAACCGCCCTCGGATTTCCCTGAACCTCACCGCTTGCGTGACTGGGGCCATGCCCAGGACGGTGAGTTATCGTGATTTCTGGTATTCGGCGTAGTCGTGGGGGTGGCGTATCCTGTTGACTGATTTTGGCTAAGATCACAGTCAACCGGGGTTCAAAGGGGCCGGTGTCGATCCTTCATCGGGATCCGGGCCGAGGACACCGCCCCCCATTCTCTGGTTTTCCACGCGGGGATTCGTTGATCCGGGTCAGCGTTGGCGCACCGCCCCGGACAATGCTTGGGCATCGGTTCCTTATCAATGGGTTAGTCGATCGGGTCGGGCTGTAGAATGGTCGCGATGGAATGAGTCGGGCACCAAAACCGTACCCGGGTTACCGGGCCGATGGGTGCAATCCCATCAGCCCGACCCGATCGCAGGCTACGGCTTCGTTGACATAGAGTAGACACCCTCCAGCAAATTAACATTCATATCGACGACATCCGTCATAGCTTCCCAACCCTCATATCTTTGTGCAGCACCACCACAAGCTGGCGCAATTGCCCCAGTGACAAAACTTCTTCCGAAACTGCCCCCATCAATGTCCTTTTTCCACCCAAGCAACACGGAAGCCATTTGCCCGAGTGCGTTACCCATCGAACCACCGATGCCACCGAGTATTCCGCCGACAATGACCTGTTCCGCAGCGCTGGCCCCTGCCTGTGCGGCGTAACGCAATCCTGCCGCT
>CAZFZB010000053.1:0-14628 GCA_964523415.1 uncultured Chromatiaceae bacterium
ATCAGAAGCTAACCAACCCCCCAGAACCGCTCAGCAGAAACAGCTTGCTCCATCTGCCGCTAGATACGCTTAGGGGCCAACCAGGTAACACAGTATCACTATCTTCCCCCAGCCTGGCAACGCCTAAATCAGACACGCCTAAATCAGACCAGGGGCATCGCGTTCGTCATGGCCATCAGTGGGGTCATGGTGCCCGCAGTTCCTCCCGCACACTGGCCAGGGCCTCTCGGTACGCCTCGGTCGCCGGGGGGTCGGTATGCAGGTCAAGGAAGACCTCACGGGCGCGGGCATGGCTTTCTGGGCGCACCATAAAAATCCATTTGCGTCATTTTCAACGAGTGCAGGGTGTCCTCCAACTTACGGGTGCCTATTTTGGGCGAAGCAATCACCAGACCCCCGTCGCGGGCCGCCGCCCGCCAGCCATTTTGCTGGGTGATGACCCCGCGCTCGTCATCCGGCAAGGGTGCGGAGAACGCGAGCAAGTCGCGCATCGCCTGCAAATCCGAATTTCAATTGATCCTGCGTTTCCCCGCGCATGGCCGACCCCCCGAATATCCCAACCCCAGATAGGCCATCATCCCGGTTTTCGTTCCGCAAAAATGGCCGCTATTGCGGAACTAGAAGCCAGCAACATGACCCCCGCCGCTGCCCCCCGATCACCCGTCGCACCCGCCCCGCATCCATCTCCCCTCCGCCCCCTGTCCCGCGCCATCGCAAGAGATGATCTCGCGCGGAAATTGCTATTGCCGCTACCGAAAGCGAGGGCTCCGAAACGATAGCAACGATAGCAACCTTGGGGATAGGCAACTCAACCGAGCCCTCTATTAGTTTCTTGACGCCACGCCAGAGCTAATAGCGAGGTGACAGCAAATGCTAGTCGCCGGGGCAAAATCCGCGCACTTCATAGCAAGTGAGATGAGTGAGCATGTCGCACCCCCTTTTGAAATTGGTTGATGAACGCGCCGCCGCCGCAGCGCTCGGCTTGTCCGTCAGGACCTTACAGGCTTGGCGCTGCCGGGGCAACGGCCCCCCGTATGTGAAGGCTGGCAGGGCCGTCCGCTACAACTCCGCGGCCCTGATGAATTGGGCGGACAGCCGAACCCGCCCCCACACGGCGCAAGTGACGGGTGCACCATCACCGCGCTGATCCTGAAACGAAAAAGCGCCCGGTAGGCGGCAACCTGCCGAGCGCGAGTGGACAACCCGGATAAATGATAGTCGAACGCCAGCATTTTAACCTGGAAAACGGCATATAAATCCGATTGTTGTCCATCTGTGCAGCTTCCTCCGACGCGATCTCAAGGACAACCCCATTATGCAGTTCAATTCACACATCGACTTCAAAAAAATTGCTGCCGCCGCCCTGAACCAGAGCGAGCGACTCGTTACGGCCTGGCTACCCGGCGGCAAGCGCCAGGGCCAGGAATGGATCTCGATAAACCCGACCCGCGCCGATTCCAGCCCGGGTAGCTTTAGCGTCAACCTCTCCACGGGCCGGTGGGCGGATTTCGCCACCCAGGATGTAGGGGGGGATCTCATTACCCTGATGGCCTACCTCGACGCCACCGACCAAGCCCAAGCGGCTCTTCGAATTGCGGAGGCTCTCGGCATGGATAGCGGAAAGGCCCCCGCGCCCCCGCCGCAGCGCGCCGCCCCTGGCCAGCCGCAGGCCCCCCAGGCCCCTGCACCGCACCCCAACCTCGCCCCCATCCCCGAGGAAGCCCTCGCGGTCAGGCCCCAGGCCCATCCGCGGCATGGCCAGCCAACCACCTGCTGGACCTACCGCGACCTAGCGGGTCGCCCCCTCTTTTTCCAATGTCGCTTCGATCCACCCCACGGGCGCAAAATGTTCGCCCCCCAGTCCTGGACGCCCGCCGCCGGCTGGCAATGGAAGGCCCCGCCCGCCCCGCGCACCCTGTTCGGATTGGAGCACCTCGCCGCCCGACCCAACGCCCCCGTTCTGGTTGTCGAAGGTGAGAAAGCCTGCACCGCCGCCGCGGACCTCCTTCCCGACTACATCGCCGTCACCAGCCTCAACGGCGCCCAGTCCCCCGCCAACACCGACTGGTCGCCCCTCGCCGGACGGGCAATCGTCAGAATATGGCCCGATCACGATGCCCCGGGCCGTACCTTCGCCGACCATGTAGCCCGCCTCGTCCGCGAGGCTGGCGCGCACCGCATCGAGAGCCTGGACCTTGCCGCGCTGGCCCTCGACCCCCGGACCGGCGAACAGCGCCCCCTGCCCCCCGGCTGGGATGCCGCCGACGCCCAGGCCGATGGCTGGACCGCCGAGACGCTAGGCCGCGCCGCCCGCTGGGAATCCACCGACAGTGCAACCTCCTGGCCGCCGCCCCAAGCCCTTGGCGAACAACTGAGAGGTAGGCCCTTTCCCTCCGACGCCCTGCCAGCCGGCATTCGCTCCGCGATCGATGAGGTGCAAGCCTTCACCCAGGCGCCGTATCCCCTGGTATCAACATCCTGCCTCGCGGCCCTCAGCCTCGCTTGCCAGGCGCTCGCCGACGTGCGCCGCGCCCCCGGACTGAAAGGCCCGTGCTCGCTTTACTTTATGGTGGTCGCGGAATCGGGCGAGCGGAAATCCTCCGCCGATGAGCGCTTCCTACGGCCGATTCGCCAATGGGAGGACGAGGCCCAGGCGCAATACCAACTCCTCCTGGCCGAGTACCGCGCCGCCTGCGAGGCCCTGGACGCGGAAAAAGGGGGGCTCAAGGATCGCATTCGCCAGGAGAGTAAGGCGGGCAAATGCACCGCCGAGGCAAAACGGCAACTTCGCGCCCTGGAGCGCGACACCCCAACCCCGCCTCTCGAACCGCGCCGGCTGTTTGCCGATGTGACACCCGAGGCTTTCGCCTTCACACTGGCCAAGCAATGCCTCACCGGCGGCATCTCTTCCGCCGAAGCCGGCCTCGTTTTGGGCGGGCACGGCATGGGCAAAGACTCGATCTTGCGAAACTTAGCCCTTGGCAACGCCCTATGGGATGGCCCGGCGTTCAACATCGATCGTAAAACCAGCGCTTCCTTCCGCGTCAAAGGCGTCCGGTCGTCAATCTCCTTGATGATCCAGGGCGAGGCCCTGCTCGACTTCGTGGAGCGCGCCGGCACCCTGGCAAGAGGTAGCGGCTGGTTTGCGCGGTTTCTGCTTACCTGCCCGGACAGCACCCAGGGTACCCGCTTGTACCGCCCCGCCCCCGCCGCCTGGCCGGCCTATAGCCGCTGGTGCGCTCGGGTACTAGAATTGCTGCGCCTGGATCTGCCCCTGGCCGACGACGGCACGCTCGCGCCGCCCGTGCTCGACCTGGACCCCGACGCCCGCGCCGCCTGGATTGCGTTTCACGATGCCATCGAGCGCGCCCTCGCCGACGGTGGGGAACTCCGCCAGATCCGCGACATCGCCTCCAAGGTCGCCGACTCCGCCGCCCGGCTGGCCTGCATCTTCCACGTCTTCGAGCACGGCCCCCAGGGCAGCATCAGCCGCGATCACTTCGCCGCCGCCAGTAACATCGTCGCCTGGCACCTCCACGAATCGCGTCGGTTTTTCGGCGAACTGAGTCTGCCCAGGGAACTTGCCGACGCCGCCCGCCTCGATACCTGGCTCACCCGTTACGCCGCCCGCGAGCGCACCACGACCCTGTACAAGAACGAAGTGCGGCAGACCGGCCCCCTCCGCGACGGCCAGCGCCTCGACTTGGCGCTGAAGGAGCTCGATAACCTCGACCGCTTGCGCATTACCAAAGAAGGGCGGCGCATCGTGCTCGCCCTCAATCCCGCCCTCATCGCTGACGCGGCTGCCGCAACATGAGCCTCCTGGACCTCATCACCCCCCTCCGCCCCCTGTCCCGCGCCGTCGCAAGGGATGATATCGCGCCGAAAATTGCTATTGCTGCTATCGAAAGCGAGAACCCCGCGAGTGATAGCAGCAATAGCAACCTTGAGGATGGGGCAACCCGGCATCGCCCCCCCGATTGGGTCCTAGACGACACCCCTAGGCGCTTGTGGCTGGTGCGAGATGCCGACGGCGCCTGCTGGTCCGTTGCCACCTGCCCCCACGCCACCTTCAGCGAGATGAACATCAGCCGACCCGGAGCCCTGGCCATCTACCCCGAGGAAGAAACGCCACCCAATTAAAACAAGCGGTTGAATGCTCGACTTTGCCCTACCAAACTATCACGAGAATGATCCATGAAATGCAGAACCAACCCTCTCGACGGCACCTTCGTTCCCAATTACAACCCCCAGCTCAAAATCCTTGCTGTCTCACTGGATGGATTATTGGAACACTGGGAGACGCTGCCCATTACCGGCTTCATCCTCTCCTGCTGCACCGACCCGCCGGCGGCTTGGTACATCACGGATTGGCCGGTCAGCGTCACCTCTTTGGAAGGAAGTGCATGGTGCATCCTAGACCGAGACACAGGGATGTGTTTCTCCCCCGCCGAGGCCGACTGGATTGGCGGTCTGCCTCTGACAGAGGCTCGGGTTGAATTGCTCTCATCGCTGCACCCACCCCAGGCCCATTAGATCCCCCCACGCCAGAGCGCAGGAGTGCTCGGCCCCCGAAGACACCCACCTCCCGGCAAGAGTGCGTCTCGTGACCCTAACTGCCTCTTTTACCAAATTATTGATGCGGTCCTTTTCCGAACCGACCCCGCCAAGCGCCCCGCAGCCCCTTGGCCAGCCCACGGGCATTACCCCAAAATCTTCCCCGTCTTAGTCCCGCCTAGTCCCTCATGCGGGAATAACCTATCTTTCTATTTTTATTTAATTATTTATGGTTTTTCCGGTAGATTCGCCTCACCCCCACGGCCCTGCTGCTGGCTCTTGGCCAATCGCCATGACTGAGCTCGGCATATAGATCACCCGCGCCCTGCCAGGGCCAAAATTCCGAGGATCTCTTCCCGCTTCCGACCTTTAGCTGACACATAGCTGACACGCCGAGCCCCAAAAGAAAAAAGGGCTAGGTCTTTCGACCTAACCCTTAGAGTTTTGGCTCCCCGGCGTGGACTCGAACCACGGACCTAATGATTAACAGTCATCCGCTCTACCGACTGAGCTACCGGGGATCAGCTTGAGCGCGGCATTTTATTAGCCATTGTTACCCGAGTCAAGGACCGCGCCTGCCCACATGGGGACAAGACGCGGTCCTGAATGGCATTTCAGCCCCCGATAACCCTTCAGCCGATGACGCCGGCGATGCGGTCGAGGGCCTTTTCCAGGTTGGCTTGGCTGGTGGCGATGGAGATACGCACATAACCGGCAAGGCCGAAGGCAGAGCCAGGGACAAGGGCTACGCCCGCCTGCTCGATGAGGTACTCGGCCAACTCCAGGTCATCCTTGACGCCAGGGATGGCGTCGATCATGCCCTGGACCCTGGGGAAAACATAGAAGGTACCGTCGGTGGGCAGGCATTCGATGCCGGCCATGCCGTTGAGGCGCTTGACCACGTAGTCATGGCGCTCCTTGAAGGCGGCGCCCATGGTGGCGATACAATCCTGGGGGCCCTCGAGAGCCGCCTGGGCGGCAACCTGGGAGATGGAGGTCGGATTGGAGGTGCTCTGGCCCTGGATCTTCTTCATGGCCTTGATAATATCGGCGGGGCCACCGGCGTAGCCGATGCGCCAGCCGGTCATGGAATAGGCCTTGGAGACGCCATTGAGGACCAGGGTCCGCGGCGCCAGGTCCGGGCAGGCATTGAGGATGTTGACGAAGGGCTCCCTGCTCCAGCGGATATGCTCGTACATGTCGTCCGTGGCGATCACGACCTTGGGGTGACGACGCAGGACCTCGCCCAGCCCAGCCAGCTCGGCGTGGCTGTAGGACATGCCGGTGGGGTTGGAGGGGCTGTTGATGACGACGAGGGCCGTGCGCTCGGTGAGGGCTGCCTCGAGTTGGGCCGGGGTAATCTTGAAACTCTGGTCCGCCCCGGCGTCAACGATGACGGGCACGCCCCCCGCAAGGAGGGCCATGTCGGGGTAGGAGACCCAGTAGGGGGCGGGAATGACGACCTCGTCACCGGGATCCAGAATGGCCTGGGCAAGGTTGTAGAAGCTCTGCTTACCACCGCAGGAGACCAGGATCTCCTCGACCTGGTAGTCGAAGCCGTTCTCGCGCTTGAATTTATCGACAATGGCACGCCTCAATTCGAGGGTGCCCTCGACCGGAGTGTACTTGGTGAAACCATCCTTGATAGCCTTGATGGCGGCCTCTTTGATGTGATCCGGGGTATCAAAGTCCGGTTCACCGGCACCCAAGCCGACGACGTCCTTACCCGCGGCCCGCATGGCCTTGGCACGGGCAGTGATGGCGAGGGTCGCCGAAGGCTTGACGGATTGTACGCGGGCGGAAAGTTTGCTGCTCATCGGTCCTGTTCTCGACTTGATGCCGGTGGGGAAGGTTTGGCGCCCTGGTAATCGCGGGCGAGGCTTTTAATAATAGCGAAACGCGCCATTTCCGGCACGGGGATTCGCCACTTTTCCGGCACAAGTCGCCACCGCCCCCCGGCTTCACCAACACCGCTCATGAGCAAGCCCCTCGCCAAACCCTTCGAACTGGCCTCGCCATTCAATCCCGCCGGTGATCAGCCGGAGGCCATTCGCCGCCTGGTGGCGGGGTTAAGGGATGGGGAGGCGGGCATGACCCTCCTGGGGGTGACGGGATCGGGTAAGACCTTCACCGTCGCCAATGTCATCCAGGAACTCCAACGCCCGGCCCTGGTTCTCGCGCCGAACAAGACCCTGGCGGCCCAACTCTATGGCGAGATGCGGGATTTCTTCCCGCGCAATGCCGTGGAGTATTTCGTCTCTTATTACGATTATTACCAGCCGGAGGCCTATGTCCCCTCCTCGGACACCTACATCGAGAAGGATGCCTCCATCAACGAGCACATCGAACAGATGCGCCTCTCGGCCACCAAGGCCCTCCTGGAACGGCCGGACGTCATCATCGTCGCCACCGTCTCCTCCATCTATGGCCTGGGGGACCCGGATGCCTATCTGCGGATGGTCCTGCACCTGAGCCGCGGCGATCGCGTGGACCAGCGTGCCCTCCTGCGCCGGCTGGCGGACCTGCAATACAAGCGCAACGAGGTGGAACTGCACCGGGGTACCTTCCGGGTACGGGGCGATGTCATCGACATCCACCCGGCGGAGTCGGACGAGGAGGCCCTGCGGGTCACCCTCTTCGATGAGGAGATCGAGTCCCTGGCGGTCTTCGACCCCCTGACCGGGGAGGTGCTGCGCAAGGTCGCCCGCTATACCGTCTTTCCCAAGACCCACTACGCGACGCCACGGGAGACGGTCCTTGGGGCGGTGGACCAGATCAAGGTGGAACTCCGGGAGCGCCTGGCCTGGCTCCGGGAACACGACAAGCTGGTGGAGGCCCAGCGCCTGGAGCAGCGCACCCTCTTCGACCTGGAGATGATGGTGGAGGTCGGCTATTGCACCGGGGTCGAGAACTATTCCCGCTACCTGTCCGGGCGCGGGCCTGGGGAGCCGCCGCCGACCCTCTACGATTATCTGCCGGACGATGCCCTCCTCATCATCGACGAAAGCCACGTCACCGTGCCCCAGCTCGGCGGCATGTACAAAGGCGACCGCTCCCGCAAGGAAAACCTGGTCGAGTATGGTTTCCGCCTGCCCTCGGCCCTGGATAACCGCCCCCTGCGCTTCGAGGAATTTCAGCAGCGCCAACCGCAGACCATCTATGTCTCCGCCACCCCGCGCGACTACGAAATCCAGCACTCCGGGGCCATCGTCGAGCAGGTGGTGAGGCCCACGGGGCTGGTGGACCCGGATCTGGAGGTCCGTCCGGCCCTGAGCCAGGTCGATGATCTCCTGTCCGAGATCCGGATCCGGGTCAGCCACGACGAGCGAGTCCTGGTCACCACCCTCACCAAGCGCATGGCGGAGGATCTCACCGACTATCTGGACGACCATGGTGTGCGGGTACGCTATCTGCACTCGGACATCGACACCGTGGAACGGGTGGAGATCATCCGCGACCTGCGCCTCGGCGAGTTTGATGTCCTGGTAGGCATCAACCTGCTGCGCGAGGGTCTGGACATGCCCGAGGTGTCGCTCGTCGCCATCCTGGATGCGGACAAGGAGGGCTTCCTGCGCTCCGAGGGCTCACTAATTCAGACCATTGGCCGGGCCGCACGCCACGTCAATGGCAAGGCCATCCTGTACGCGGACAAGATCACCGGTTCCATGGAGCGCGCCATCGGAGAAACCGAGCGTCGCCGTGCCAAGCAGATCGACTTCAATGCCCGCCACGACATCACGCCTCAGACCATCCGCAAGGCCATCGCCGACATCTTGGAAGGGGCTGCGCCCGGTGGCCCCCTGAAGGCCAGGGAATATGCCCGGGTAGCGGAGGAGACGGCCGCCTACGCCAACCTCACCCCGACCCAGATGGCTCGCAAGATCAAGGCGCTGGAGAAGGAGATGTACAGCTACGCCAAGGACCTGGAGTTCGAGAAGGCCGCGGCCGTCCGTGACCGCCTCAAGGAGCTGCAAATGAAGGGGCTGGCGGCTTAAGGGAGACAGATCTCAATGATTGACTGAACGCCGGGCGGGTGGCTTACGGATGTGCATCGCGGCAAGGGTGTATTCGCCTGGGTTGGACCTGAGACAGCCGGTCATCTCGGCGTCCTTCCCAAGGAAGGGGTAGCCGGTGGTTGCCACCCCCCAACACAGGGCTGGTACCACCGGCGCATCGACCTCCGCCAGGGTCGCGACGCCGCGTTCCGTTCAGGGGGTCCGGTCGGCCCGAGGATCAAGTCCGTCGCCCGCAAGCGGGCTCCTACACCCAAGCCCTCGCCACCGGCATCAGTGGCGACCATCACCTTGAACCTTGGACCAGGCTCTTGGGCGCGACGACCGGTACAGGCCGACTTCATCCGCCAAGAGGCTGTGGATAGGCCTCCAGACATCGCATAGATCGGATCGATCTCGAAACAACGGCCATTGCGCAGATCGCTCCCATGGAGTTCGATGAACGTAGGAGCCCGCTTGCGGGCGACTTCCCTGTGGGCCCTTGACATGCCTATACCCATCGGGCATCCCAGTGCGGATAGTCGCGCACCGACTCCACTAATCCTGCCCGCACCGGATTGGCAACCAGATACCGCGCCACCACTTGCAGCTCCTCTTCCTTGCGGAGCGCATGATCGTGAAATCCCTTCTGCCACAGACGCCCGCTCTGGCCAAGTGACCGGTTGATGGCGATCGCCGAGCATGACTTGATTCGCAAGACGAGTCGCGAGAGTTCCGTATCCCCCAACTCGACGAGCCAATGCAGATGGTCGGGCATGACCACGAACGCCCAGGTCATCGACCAACCCAGGTTATCCGTCGCTCGAATCTCGTGGACTAACTGGCGAGCGCACCAAAAATCCCTGAACACCGGACGCCTTGACTCCGTCACCGTCGTGATCAGATAGATACGCCCGGTCTCGGACCAACGGCCATTGCGCAGATCGCTCCCATGGGGTCCGATGAGCATCGGTGCCCGCTCGGGGGTTAGGGTGCCTGACAATAGCTCTTGATCGCCCGCAAACGGGCTCCTACCGGTCACGGGGCACTAATCACCCTCAAGTAGCTCTGAGGGGAGGCAAGGTTCTGATCCCTGAGTGCGGGAACCTGAAAATTGGCTGGAAGTCGATTCACGTCTGAGGTGGTCACCCGGGCCGGTGGAGTGAGATAGATTCCGGGAGCCTTGCAATCGGCCTAGAAGTCCATCGAATTCGATATTAGGTTAAAGCGGAACTCTACTGGGCTAGTGGCCGACTGCCCCAAACCGGCCGCTATTGAAGTCATGAATCGCCTGGCTGATCTCCTGCTGGGTGTTCATGACGAAGGGGCCATGACCGACAACGGGTTCGTTGAGCGGCTGACCGTTCAGCAGCAGCAGGATGGCATCCTCGATGATCTCGAATGCGAGTTGCGTTCCTTCACGCTCCATGACCGCCAGTTCAGCCGCCTGGACGCGATCCTCACCCATGCGGATCGACCCCCGCAGGACAAAGAGGGCGGTGGTGTGTCCGTCAGGCAGGTCGAGTCTGAGCGAGCGGCCCGCCTTGAGGTGCAGGTCCCAGACGTTCATGGGGGTAAAGGTGCGTGCCGCCCCAGGGGTATCGCCGTAGTGACCGGCGATGATCCGGGCCCTGCCGGCATCGCCGGGGAGATCCAGGGTGGGAATCTGGGCAGAGGAAAGGGCTTGATAACCAGGTGCCGTCATCTTGTCCTGGGCGGGCAGGTTGACCCAAAGCTGAATCACTTCGAAGGCTCCCCCCTGGCGGGCAAAGTCAGCACTGTGATATTCCTCGTGGATCACCCCGGAGGCCGCCGTCATCCACTGGACGTCTCCTGGGCCAATGGTGCCGCCTGCCCCCGAGGAGTCCCGATGGGAGACGCCACCGGCATAGACCAGGGTCACCGTCTCGAATCCCCGATGGGGATGCGGGCCGACACCCCGACGTTCGTGAGTCGGTACGAAATCGATCGGGCCCGCATAATCCATCAGCAGGAAGGGCGACAAGTCCGCATCGGTGTCTTGGTAAGAAAAGAGCGTCCGCACTGGAAAACCATCACCGACCCAGTGACGGCCGCCGCTGCGTTTGATAAGGGCCAGTTGTTTCACCTTCATGAGGGTGGCTCCGGATTGAGGGGTCAGGTTTGACCCTGAGGCCCCAGTTGGGTGTTGATGCTCTAGGGGGTGGCCACGGTTGCCGTCACGGCCAGAACGCACCCCTTTCAATAGCTGGGCAATTCGACGGGGCGTAGATCGAAGACCAGCACCTCGGCGTTTTCCCCCCGTGCGCAATGGATGGCTGCGCTGTTGCGCAAGCGGGCGCCATCCCCTTCCAGGAGGCGCTGGCCGTTGACCTCCAGCGAGCCGCGCGCTACATGGATATAGGCATAGCGGTGTTCGGGTAGGGTCAAGACCTGCTGTTCCTGACCATTGAAGAGGCCAGCATAGACCCGGGCGTCCTGGTAGACCGCGAGGGAGCCCTCGTCACCGTCAGGGGAGATGATGAGACGGAGCTTGCCGCGCCTTTCCGCCTCCTCGAAGCGCTGCTGCTGATAGCGAGGGCTGACGCCTTTACGGTTGGGGATGATCCAGATCTGGAGAAAACGCACCCAGCCCTGGCGCGAGGCATTGAACTCGCTATGGCGAATACCCAGGCCGGCGCTCATCATCTGCACATCGCCAGGGCGGATGACGGAGCCCGTACCCATCGAGTCCTTGTGCTCCAGAGCCCCTTCCAGGACATAGGTGAAAATCTCCATGTCGCGATGACCGTGGGTGTCGAAGCCACGCCCCGGCTGGACGCGGTCATCGTTGATCACCAGCAGATCCGAGAAACCCACCTGTTCCGGGTCGTAGTAACTGCCAAAGGAAAAGCTGTGATAGGAATGCAGCCAGCCGAGCTTGGCGATACCGCGGGCAGCGGCGGGTCTGAGTTCGAGCATCTCGACTACCTCGCGTTAATCCGAGGCGACTGGGCACTCGCCGGGGAGTGCCCGTCACCAGGTTGGTCCAGGTCTTAGCCCTTGACCGCCTCGATGGAGACCGTGATTGTCACCTCGTCGCCGACATTGGGGACATGCTTGCCGGCATTGAATTCACTGCGCTTGATGAGGGTGCTGGCATTGGCGCCAATGGCATCCTTCTTCAACATGGGATGCTGTTTGGTGGCGAAGTGATTGACCTTGAGGGTCACCGGCTTGGTGACCCCCTTGATGGTCAGGTTACCCTCGATGGTCTTGGGCTGGTCACCCTCGAAGACCACCTTGGTGGACTTGAAGGTAGCGGTCGGGTACTTGGCTGTATCCAGGAAATCCTCGCCCTGGATATGTTCATTGAAGGTAGCGTAGCCGGTATCGACCGAACGGGTATCGATGACGATGTCCACGGCACCGGTTTTGGCCTCCTTGTCCAGAGTCACGGTACCGGAGGTCTTGTTGAACTGGCTGACCTGGGTGGACAGACCCAAGTGGCTATAGGAGAAGCGCGGGAAGGTATGGTTACCATCCACCTGATAGGTCTCCGGGGCGGCCAGGGCCGATGCAGAGGCAGTGACGAGGAAGATGGCGGCGGACAGTTGGTTGAGCTTGTTCATGGGTGGTCTCCGATTAGGGTAGGGGTTGAGGGGTGAGTTGTTGGTTGTGTTAGCGGATGGGATCATTTGCCAGCCGTGGCGGTGAGACGAAACTGGACCTCGACATCATTGGCGACGATGTCGAAATCGGACCAGGACCCTTCGCCGATCGCGAAGTCTCCCCGGTGTATGATGAAGGTGCCCGCTAACACCCCGGTGTCCCCCTGGGACGTGAAGGTCGCGGGTACCAGAACCTCCCGGGTCCTGCCCTTGATGGTCAAGTGGCCAGCAACCTCATAGCGGTTCTCGCCCACAGACTTGACGCTGGCCACCTCGAAACGGGCGGTCGGAAAGGCCAGGCTGTTGAACCAGGCCTTGGTCGCCAGCTCTTCATCCGCCTCTGAGGAGCCGGTGTCGATGCTGGCCAGGTCGACCTCGATCAGGGCCCTGACACTAGCCGGCTGGGCCGGATCAAAGTGCAATTGGCCGCTGAAAGACTTAAAGCGGCCCTCCATAGCGACCCCCATCTGGGAATAGCCAAAGGTGATGGCGCTTTGGTCGGGCCGCACCTGGGTGAAGGTGATGGCCTGGGCGGCAGGGGCAATCAGGGCCGTCAGGACACTGGCAAGGGCTAAGCGATATAGGTGCATCTCTCTGTGCCTCTGGGGTGGGTTCATGGCTTGCCAAACCTCGGCAACATGCGCACTAGGACATCGTCCTTGTCGATGAAATGATGCTTGAGGGTAGCACCGACATGAGCCACCAACAGCCCAATCAGCACCAGATTCAGGCTCAGGTGCAGGGTCACCAATTGCTCCCCCAAGGTCTTGTCTTTGGCCAGCAGATCAGGCAGAGGCAGGACACCGAACCATACCGTCTGAAAGCCCTTCGCCGAACTCATCAGCCAACCCGAGAGGGGGATGGCCAACATCAGCAGGTAGAGCAGGAGGTGGGTGACCTCGGCTGCCCCCTGCTGCCACCTGGGCATCCCCGCGGGCAGGGCCGGTGGCTGGTGGGTGACACGCCAGCCTAGGCGCAGGATGCCCAGCAGGAAGATGGTGACGCCGGCCCATTTATGCCAGGCGTAGAGTTGTAGCTTCTGTGGCGACAGGGGCAGGCCCTGCATATAAAAGCCCAGGCCCAGCAGTCCCAGGATCAGGAGTGCCATCAGCCAGTGCAGGCCCTTGGCGATACGGCTGTAGTGTTGGTTCATGGGCTTGTTCCTCGGGTGGCCCCGGCCGCGACATTCGGCGATGGCTGTACTGTACCCATCCCGACAGGTGCAAAATAGCCTCTAGTCAGCAATTATGAATTGCTCAAGTAGCAACAATCCTCTAGCAAGCCGACCCTCCAGGACGACAATTGTCTGACTACTTTTTTTGTATCCAATTCTGACCACGAAATTGGGGCTGATTTTAATTTACACATTCCGATTCACGACAAAATACGTCGTTTCAGGCTTGGGTTCCAAGCAGTGGGGATTTTTTTCGTAACTCCCTATTGACATGGCTTCTATGGCACCTTGTATGATCGGCCACTGGAGCGGAGCGCTGTCTAGTCGAGACAGTTCCCGCGCCCATGCACCATAACCAGATGGGGACAACATCACCTTGTGACGAGGTGGCAATCCCCCCCACCCCTGGCACCCACAGGCCCGGGGTTTTCGGCTGTTTCCAGCAGCCATAGAGACCAATAATCGCAAGCGGACAAGTTCCAACCCCAGCATGGGGTTGGTGGTCGCCTGCGGCAGCGCCCTACCAACAATCGGAGGTCAGAATGACACAAGACAGTTACCGCGGCGCCGTCAGTCCACCCACGCGGGGGATGATGGCGACCGCTACCGGGTTGGCCTTATTAATGGCCGCCAACATGGTCCAAGCGGCGGCCACCTGCAGCATCAGCACGACACCCAGCCCCCCAACCATTAATGTCGGGCAGAGCGTCGCCTTTACGGGGACTGTGAGCGGTAAGACCCCGGTGACTTATACCTGGGCCTTTACTGGTGGCTCACCCACCAGTTCCACCGCCAAGTCAGTGACGGTGAGCTACGCCAACGCCGGCAATTTTCAGGCGACCCTCAACGGCAAGAATGGCCGCAACGAGACCTGTACTGCCAATGTCACCGTACAGGTGAACGCGGTGACCAACAATCCGCCCGTTGCCCAGAACGACGACTACAACACCCTCATAAACACCCAGCTTGTGATCTCCGCCCCCGGCGTGCTCGGCAACGACAATGACCCCAACGGTGATCCCATCACTGCCGTCCTGGGGACCACGGTCAGCCACGGCACCCTGAGCCTCAACAGCAACGGGGGCTTCACCTACACCCCCATCAGCAACTACACGGGCCAGGACAGCTTCACCTATCGCGCCCGCGACAGCCAGGGCGCGACTTCAAACTTGGCGACTGTGACCATTGGCATTGCCGCGCCTCAGACCTCCATCAACTCCACCAGTGCTGACGGGGCCTTGCCCGCAAGTCCAGTGACGGAGCAGTCCAAGACGGG
>CAZFZB010000053.1:14728-17964 GCA_964523415.1 uncultured Chromatiaceae bacterium
CCGGTGCCGGACCTTGAGCGCCTGTATCTCGGGGACGGAGTGCTGACCGCTGAACAGCAGGCGATGCCTGGGCTCAATAACCCCTATATCCTCAATGAGCCCCAGACCTTCACCGAGCACTTCACGAACTTCCCCTTCTTCATCAACTTCCCGTTCGGCTACGTGGCAAACGGCGTGAATTGGTTTGAGGCCGCGGGTGTGCCTATCGCGGCCTTCGACGACTTCGGCCGGGAGAATCCCTACCCCCTGGTGCGGGTGCAGGCCAAGCAAGGGGCCACGACCATCGCCTCCCTCGACACCGTCATGCCTATCTCCGGCGAGGCCGAGTGTCAGGTCTGCCATGCCGCGCCGGTGGACGGCGGCAACGGCGAGGCCACCAGCGCACTGGGGAGTAACGTCGCTGACTCGCTGGACGACCCCGCCCACGGCTCCGTGCCGCAGGCGGTGAGCGTCGAGTGGTCCAGCGACCTCAACATCCTGCGCCTGCACGACCTGCGGCACGGGACCTCGCTGGAGTCACCCTTCGGTGCCGACGGCCGTGCAGCCGAGCCCGTGGTCTGCCAACGCTGCCACTACACCCCCGCACTGGACCTGGCTCAGGTGGGTCCGAACGAGGTCAATGGCCGCGACCAGGTCGATCACAAGTCCATGTCCAACGTCATGCACAGCCATCATGCCGGGACCGGTTTATTCCCGACCATGCCCCCGGCCATCGACGGCCAGGGCAACAGGCGCAGCCCGACGGAGACCGCGAGCATCCTGGAGCAGACCTGCTACCGCTGCCACCCTGGCAGGCGCACCCAGTGCATGCGCGGGGCCATGGCCAACGGCGGCCTGGTTTGCCAGGACTGCCACGGCCAGATGAACCAGGTGGGCAACGACTTCTCGCGCAGCGTATCGCCTGGCAACCCTGGTGCCTTTGAGCTGGCGGCCGACTTCTATGACAACCCCTTGACGCCACGTGTGCCATGGGCCAACGAGCCCGGATGCGGCTCCTGTCATACCGGCTACGCAACCAGTAACCTGGCGGGAACGGCGGGGACCCTGGTGAATCCGACGGATACCTTGGGTAACAAGGACAGTATCCGCCTGCTTTCGGCCTACCTGACCAGCGATTCCAAGGCCACACCTATTGTTCCTAACAATAAGGCCTTTGCGGAGAACGTGGTGGCCGAGGGCGGCGCCGCCGATGGTAACCCCAAGCTCTACCGGGTCAGCACCGGTCACGGTGGGCTCTTCTGCGAGGCCTGCCACGGCAGCACCCATGCCGAGTGGCCAAGCAGCAACCCCAACGCCAACGACAACATCCCGGCCAAAGATCTGCAAGGACACTCGGGCTATATCGCCGAGTGCCAGGTGTGTCATGAGCCCACGGACGCCTCCCTGCCCCTCGGCAACAACGGTCCCCATGGCATGCATGCCATCGTCGACCTGCAGCCGGCCGCAGGCTCTGGCTTCCTTCCCGACGACCGCTGGAACTTGCAGCACCGCAACTATCGGAATCAGGGCCCTGGCTGCGAGTCTTGCCACGGCACCAACCTGACTGGCACCGTGCTGTCCCGCACCGCCGACGACCGCACGGTGCGCTGTAAGGATAACCGCGGCAGCCTGCCCGAGTGTCAGGCTGGTCAGACCACGGCCGTCATCCCCAAGGGAACCCCTGTCGGCTGCGGCATGTGCCACCGGCAGAAATAAGCATCTAAGCCACGCAATAGGCTGCCAGGGACGGCAGCCGTTGCACTCAATTTCAGGCGGCATTCATGCCGCCTTTTTTTTGGCCGTGCCTGGATGAAGCGCCTCAATGGCCCGCCTGGGGGTTACAGCCGGCCAACCCGTCAGTTACCAGGCTCTGTTCCAAACCCTGGCTGGGACCCTGTAATATCACACGCACGCTGCCCCAAGGCCTGAAATGCAGGAACAGCAACCATGAACCGTCTCGATGCCATGACCACCTTTGTACGGGTCGCGGAATTAGGCAGTTTCGCCGCCGCCGCAAGCCAGCTCGGGGTGGCACCATCCGTGATCACCCGCCAGATTGCCGCCCTGGAGGAACATCTGGGCATCAAGTTGATGATGCGCACGACACGCAGGCTGACCCTGACGGCGGGAGGGGCCGCCTACCTGGCGAAGTGCCGGGAGATCCTCGACCTGGTGGAGACGGCCGAGGCGGACGTCATGGCGGACAGCCTGACGCCCCGCGGCCACCTGCGGATCGGGGTGCCCCTGACCTTCGGGCTTAAGAAGCTGGTGCCGTTACTTCTGGAGTTTTCCCAGCTTTATCCGGCGATCACCCTGGGGACCGAATTTACCGATAGCCCCCAGAACCTGGTGGAGGAAGGTAAGGACCTGCTGGTGCGCATTGCCCCCCGCCTGGAGCCGGGCGACATCGCCCGCAAGTTGGGGACTTCCCGGTTACAGGTCATAGCCACCCCAGCCTATCTGGCCCGTCATGGTCATCCCCGCCATCCCGCCGACCTTGCCGGCCATGCCCTGATCGGCTACACCCTCCGCGGGGTGGTGCAGCCCTGGACCTTCCGAGTCGCTGGCGAGGTGAAGTCCTTCTACCTGCCGTTCAAACTCCAGGCTAATAACGGCGAGGCCCTTGCCGAGGCAGCGAGGAGGGACCTGGGCATCACCATGGTTCCGGATTTCGTCGCGGAGGACTATCTGCGCGATGCCAGCCTAGTGACCCTCCTCGAAGACTTTACGCCACCCGATTTGGGCATTTATGCCCTCTTGCCCAGCAACCGCTACATGCCCCACCGGGTGCGGGCCCTGATTGATTTTCTTTCAAGGCGGATGAACTGCCCTGGCTAGGCAAGCCTCTGGATTGATCTTGAAACAGCAGCCCCAACCCTGGCCCAGTGATACCCCTCTCTGTTGACGACAGCATAAAAGGGACTATCTTCCACCGCTGATTGCAAAAAGCCCGGATGGCATGGTCAGGATCCATGACCCTGCCCTTGGGTTTCACCAAGGCCGATCCACCACGAATGCGAGGAATTATCATGGCTTCAATAAAACTTCTCGGCATCGCCGGCAGCCTACGTCAGGCATCCACCAACCGGGGGCTGCTGCGCGCGGCACAGGCGCATCTGCCCGCTGATGCCACCCTGGACATTGCGGACCTGAATGATATTCCCTTTTACAACCAGGACATCACCGAAAAACCCGCGGCCGTCAGCCGGGTGTTGGCCCAAATCGGCGCAGCCGATGCCTTGGTGCTTGCCAGTACC